>NZ_JBEYFE010000010.1:7040-322054 GCF_040634235.1 Streptomyces sp. NPDC007157 | reverse complement strand
CGCGCCCCTTCGGGGCGCGGGGCTGTTGCGACACACGGCTCCGCCGCGGGGGCGCGACCAGCCACAGCCGGCCGTCCGACGGCCTGCGACCGCCCCCCACGGCGAGCGGCCGATCAGGCCTGCCGGTCCAGCAGGACCAGGGCGACGTCGTCCGTCAGCTCGCCGCCGTTCATCTCCCGCACCTCGTTCACCGCCGCGCGCAGCAACGCCTCGCCGCTGAGCCCCTCGCCCAGCTGTCGGCGCACCATCTCGACCATCCCGTCCTGACCGAGCCGCTCCCCGCCCGAGCCGATGCGGCCCTCGATCAGCCCGTCGGTGTAGAGCATCAGGCTCCACTCGGCGCCCAGCTCCACCTGCATCCGCGGCCAGCGAGCCCCCCGCAGCAGCCCCAGCGCGGGCCCGTTGTTGTCGTACGGCAGCAGCTCCGCCGGGCACCCGGGCCGGGCGACCAGCGGGGCCGGGTGACCGGCCAGGCACAGCCCGGCCCGGCGCCCGTCCGGCGCTATGTCGACGGTGCAGAGCGTCGCGAAGATCTCCTCGTCGGAGCGCTCGTGCTCCAGCACCTCCTGCAGCGTGCCCAGCAGCTCGTCGCCGCACAGCCCCGCCAGGGTCAGCGCACGCCAGGCGATCCGCAGCTCCACACCGAGCGCGGCCTCGTCCGGGCCGTGCCCGCAGACGTCACCGATCATCGCGTGCACGGTCCCGTCGGGCGTGCGCACGGTGTCGTAGAAGTCACCGCCGAGCAGCGCGCGCGAGCGGCCGGGGCGGTAGCGGGCGGCGAAGCGCAGCGAGGAGCCGTCCAGGAGCGGCGTGGGCAGCAGGCCCCGCTCCAGGCGGCGGTTCTCCTGCGCCCGCATCCGCCCCTCCGCGAGCTTGCGCTCGACCGCGAGGGACCGCTTGCGCTCGACGGCGTACCGGATGGCGCGGCTGAGCAGCCGGCCGTCCAGCTCGTCCCGGAAGAGGTAGTCCTGCGCGCCGACGCGCACGGCCTCGTCGCCGCGCTCGGCGTCACCGGAGGCGGTGAGCGCGAGCACGGCGTGCCGGGGCGCGAGCTTGAGCACGTGCTTGAGCACGGCGAGCTCGTCGGCGTCGTCGTCGGCGCGGCCCGGCGCCGACAGCGCCAGGTCGAGCAGGATGCAGTGGACGTCGTCGGTCAGCAGCCGCTCGGCCTCGGTGAGGTTGCGGGCGGTGCGGACACGGATCGAGTTGCCGGACGCGTCCCGCAACTCGGGCAGGATCGGCGAACCGGCCGGATCGTCCTCGATCAGCAGCAGGGTGAGAGTGGTGCCGCCGCTGTTCGTGGCGACGGCTTCCGTGCGGTTGGCCTCTTCCTTGAGGTGGCCGCCGCCCTGTGCGGGCATGGCGACCGGCGCCTGACCACTCTCCACGGCCGGGATCGCTCTCTGCCGCGGTACGGGTACGGGCATCGTGTTGGGTTCCTTCCCTCCCCCCGAGGGCATGGCGGGGCGAGGGACCTCGACCCACCCGACGGGGACCATAGCGGTACTGGCCGCCGCAACGGAATGGTGTGAGCCGCGTCGCTCCGTCTCAGACCCTTGGCATATGCCGCGTGCCGTAACGCAGTTGGACAAGAAGGCCGTCCGGCGGGGATGACGAAGGTCACGCGGTGCCGGGGTTTCCAAGGGTGTTGGCGTGCACTGGGTCACATGGCGCAGCTCACGAAAGGTACATCACACCCAAAGTGCCTGGCGGGACTCAGGCGTCCGGCCGTACCACCCCGAGGATCGGCATCGTCCCGGCGCCGCCGATCGACACCGTCCGTCCCGGGCGCGGGGCTTGGATGATCGCGCCGTCACCGACGTACATCGCGACATGGCTGGCGTCGTCGAAGTAGATGATCAGGTCGCCGGGGCGCATGTCCTTGACGTCGACGTGCTTGAGCTGCTTCCACTGCTCCTGCGAGGTGCGCGGGATCGGCCGCCCGGCGCTCGCCCAGGCCTGCGAGGTCAGCCCGGAGCAGTCGTACGAGTCCGGGCCCTCCGCGCCCCACACGTACGGTTTGCCGATCTGGGCGGTGGCGAACGCGACCGCCTTCCCGCCCGCCGCGGACGCCTTGCTGTGGATCTCGTCGAGTATCCCGGTGTCCAGCCAGGCGGTCTGCGCCTTGTAGGCGGCCTCCCGCTCCAGCTCGGCGAGCCGCTGCTTCTGCTTCTTCTCCAGCGTCGACTGGAGCTTCTCGGCGGCGGCGATCCGCTGCGTGATCTTCTTCTTCGCGGCGGCCTTCGCCCTGCGTCCCGCCTCCAGCCTGTTCCACTGGTCGGCCGCGTCCGCCGCGTACTGCTTCAAGTCCTGCTGGGTCTGGGTCAGTTCGCTGATCAGGCCCTTGGTGGCGCGCTCGCCCTGGAGCACCCTCCCGGCTCCGTCCAGGAACTGCGAGGGGTTGTCGCTCAGCAGCAGCTTGGCGCTGTCGGGCAGCCCGCCGGTGCGGTACTGGGCGGCCGCCGCCCGGCCCGCCCGCGCCTTCAACCCGTCGAGCTTCTGCTGCCCCTTGACGATCTTCTTGGCCAGGTCGACGATCTCGGCGGACTGCTTCTCGGCGGCCTCTTCGGCGGCGTTGTACGCGTCGGTGGCGACGGCCGCGTCATGGTAGAGATCGTCCAGTTTCTCCTGTACGGCCTCAAGGTCCTTGTCGGGCGGGAGAGTCACGGAGGCGCTGGGGGAGCTGCTGGGGGACGGTGTGGGGCTCGGTGCCGCGAACGCCGTGCCCGGCGCCGCCAGTACGGTCGCCGCGCAGACCACGGTCACGGCCGCCGTCAGGATCCCGCGACGCCCACCCGCCCGGACGTCGTGCTTGTCCGGTCCCATGGCCCAACCCCCCAAAACTGATTAACCGTCAGTAACTTCCGACACGTGGAGGATCGTGCCATGTCACGCCGCAAACCGACAGAGGTAGTGACAGGTGGGTTCCTCCCCGGTTTCCCCCCGAGCATGACGATCTCCCCGCCCTTTGTGACGAACACCTCACCGAGATCGTTCCCGGCCCGCCGGCGTCAGGCGGAGGGTGCCAATGCCCCCCACGCCACGGTCACTTCCCCCTGCCGCCAGCGCACCGCCGAGTCCGTCACCGGCCAGTCGCCGGCCAGATCCCGCACCGCCCGGATCCACCGCTGCCGGGCGCCGTACGACGCGTAGGGCGCGGCCGCCGCCCAGGCGCGGTCGAAGTCCCGCAGGAACGCGTGCACCGGCTCGCCCGGCACATTGCGGTGGATCAGCGCCTTCGGCAGCCGCTCGGCGAGGTCCGACGGCCGTTCCAGGGAGCCGAGCCGGGTCGCGAAGGTAACCGTCCGGGGCCCCTCCGGCCCGAGCGCGACCCACACGTGCCGCCGCCCGATCTCGTCACAGGTCCCCTCGACCAGCAGCCCGTCCGGCGCGAGCCGTGCGCACAGTCGCGCCCAGACGGCGGCGACCTCGCGCTCGTCGTACTGCCGCAGCACGTTGGCCGCGCGCACGAGTGACGGCCGTCCGGGGACCGGGATCTCGAACCCGCCGTGCCGGAAGACCAGTCCGTCCCGCTCGTACGGCTTCGCGGCGGCGACCCGGTCGGGCTCGATCTCGATCCCGACGACCCGCGCGCGCGGCGCGACGGTACGCAGCCGCCCGAGCAACTCGACGGCGGTCCAGGGAGCGGCGCCGTACCCGAGGTCCACGGCCACGGGATCGACGGCGCGACGCAGCGCGGCCCCGTGCGTGACGGCGATCCACCGGTCCATACGACGCAGCCGATTGGGGTTCGTGGTCCCGCGCGTCACCGTTCCCACGGGGCGGGAGGCGGCGCGGGCTGTCATGTCTAAGAGGGTAAACAGCGACGCGCCCCGACAGGGGTGCGGGGAACCGCGCGACGAGCCGCCACCCACCCGCACCCCGCCCTCGCAGGCTCGCCACCCCACGCACCCCGCCCTCGAACGGTTGAGCGACACCGGGTAATGCTCCGGCAAAAACTCCATGCCCCGGAATGGGAATCCACGCCTCCGCGTTGCACTCCCAGAGGGAACGCCACGCCCTCCCACCGGCATGCCCGCAACAAGGAGGACCGCCACGTGAGCCAGTACGTCAGCAGGCTCGGGCGCCGCTCCCCGTCGGCTGCTGCTCGGCTTCTCCGCAGCCGCAGGCCCCGCCGCGTCGCCATGCTCTCCGTGCACACCTCACCGCTCCACCAGCCCGGCACCGGCGACGCCGGCGGCATGAACGTCTACATCGTCGAGCTCGCGCAGCGCCTCGCCGCGATCAACATCGACGTCGAGATCTTCACCCGCGCCACCTCCGGCGGCCTCCCGCCGACCGTGGAACTCTCCCCCGGCGTCCTCGTCCGGCACGTGGACGCCGGCCCCTACGAGGGCCTCGCCAAGGAGGACCTCCCGGCCCAGCTGTGCGCCTTCACGCACGGCGTGATGCAGGCCTGGGCCGGCCACCGCCCCGGCTACTACGACCTCGTCCACTCGCACTACTGGCTCTCCGGCCACGTCGGCTGGCTCGCCGCCCAGCGCTGGGGCGTCCCCCTGGTGCACGCGATGCACACCATGGCCAAGGTCAAGAACGCCAGCCTGGCCGACGGCGACGCCCCCGAGCCGGCCGCGCGCGTGATCGGCGAGACCCAGATCGTGTCGGCGGCCGACCGCCTGATCGCCAACACCTCCGAAGAGGCCGACGAACTCGTACGGCACTACTGCGCCGACCCCGCCAAGGTCGCCGTCGTCCACCCCGGCGTGAACCTCGAACGTTTCCGCCCCGACGACGGCCGCGCGGCCGCCCGCGCCCGCCTGGACCTCCCGCAGGACGCGCTGATCCCGCTCTTCGCGGGCCGCATCCAGCCCCTGAAGGCCCCCGACGTACTGCTCAGGGCCGTGGCCGTGCTCCTCGACGAGCGGCCCGAGCTGCGCTCCCGGATCGTCGTACCGATCGTCGGCGGCCCCAGCGGCAGCGGCCTCGCCAAGCCGGAGGGCCTGCAGAAGCTGGCCGCGCGGCTGGGCATCGCGGACGTCGTCCGCTTCCGGCCGCCGGTCGGCCAGGACCAGCTGGCGGACTGGTTCCGGGCGGCCTCCGTGCTGGTCATGCCGTCCTACAGCGAGTCCTTCGGCCTGGTGGCGATAGAGGCGCAGGCGGCCGGGACCCCCGTCCTCGCCGCCTCGGTCGGCGGGCTGCCGGTGGCCGTGCGGGACGGCGAGACCGGCTTCCTGGTGCGCGGTCACGATCCCGCCGACTACGCGCGCGTGCTGTGTCGTTTCGCCGACGATCCCTCCCTGGCGGACCGTTTCGGCAACGCCGCCGCCCGGCACGCCCAGTCGTTCGGCTGGGACACCGCGGCCACCGCCACCGCCGACGTCTACATGGCCGCGACCCAGTCCCACCGCCGTCGCGTACGCTCGGCCCATGGGTGATGTGGACAAGGTCGCGCAGGTCATCGAGGGTGTGCTGAAGGACGCCGAACTGGAGTGGGAGAGCCCCGGTCCCGGCAACTACGTCGTACAGCTGCCCGGCACCCGCAAGCTGAAGACCACCGTCTCCCTCCTGGCCGGCCGCCACTCCCTCTCCCTGAACGCCTTCGTCATCCGGCACCCCGACGAGAACGAGCCCGCCGTCCACCGCTGGCTCCTGGAGCGCAACCTCAAGCTGTACAGCGTGAGTTACGCCGTCGACCGGCTCGGCGACGTCTACGTCACCGCCAGGCTCCCGCTCGCCTCCGTCACCCCCGACGAGATCGACCGCCTGCTCGGTCAGGTCCTGGAGGCGGCGGACGGCGCCTTCAACACCCTCCTGGAGCTGGGCTTCGCCGCCGCGATCCGCAAGGAGTACGCGTGGCGGGTGTCCCGGGGCGAGTCGACGCGGAATCTGGACGCGTTCATGCACCTGATCGAACGACCCACCAACTGACTTCAGGTCCAGACCTGATTGACCCCTGCACGACTCTTTCGAGGTGACGGGGCGCCGTGCCATGCTCGCGGCCGACGCAGATATGAACGTCGTTCACAACCATGAATCGTCGCCAGGGAAGCCGGCACAAAAGACGCCAGGGAAGCCGGCCGGAAAGTCGGCAGGAAAGTCGCCATGGGAAGGACGTACGGAATGAGCACCGCCGGAATGAACAGCGCGCACCACGGCATGACGAGACGGAGCCTCCTCGCCGGCGCCACGGCGGTCGCCGCGACCGCCGTGGCGGGCAGCACCGTCCCGGCGGCGGCCGCCACCGCCCGGGCGGCGGACCCGACCGCCTCCGCAGCAGGGGCAGCGGGCGGTGAAGTCCCCTCCCTCTGGCGGGAGTTCACCCGCACCCCGTTCACCCACCCGCAGATCCCGTACGTCGGCCGGGCCGGAGCGGCGCGGATCCGCCGGCTTCCCGTGGTGGCCGACGTCCGCGCGTACGGGGCGGTGGCCGACGGTGTCACCGACTGCGCGCCCGCGATCAACCGTGCCATCGCCGCTGCCGCCAGGGCCGGCGGTGGCACGGTCACCATCCCGCCCGGCACCTTCCGCATCGACGGCCTGGTCCACCTCGCCTACGACAACGTGGTGCTGCGCGGCGCCGGCAGCGGCCGTACGACGCTGTACGCGACGAAGAACCTCACCGAGCTGATCGGCCCGTACGGCTCCCGCTACGGCGGCACGAAGTCGGCGTGGTCCTGGGCGGGCGGCCTGATCTGGCTGGCGCCCAAAGCCCGTTGGGACTCCCTGACCGACGCGATCAAGGCGCAGGACTGGCCCTTCGAGGGCTGGACCGGCAACAAGCGGGACGAGTGGGAGCAGTTGACACCGGTTGCCCCCGCCCGCCGGGGCGATTGGACGGTCACCGTCGCCGACCCCTCCCGCCTGCGCCCCGGCCGGCTGGTCCTTCTCCGCGTCTCGGACGACACCGCCCACACCCTCCTCCAGCACATGTCGGGCGACGGCCCCGGCCCGGCCGCGTACTACTGGGAGGACAAGACCAAGCTGCTGTCGTACGTCCCCTACGAATGGCCCGTCCGGGTCGCGGCCGTGCGCGGACACCGGGTGACACTGGAGCGTCCGCTTCCGCTTGACCTCCGCCCCGAATGGAACCCCCAGCTCACCACCCACGTACGCGAGCTGACCGGCTCCGGGGTCGAGGGACTCACCCTCGACGTCATCGAGACCCCGCAGTCCACGCACCTCCTCGACAAGGGCTACAACGGGGTCGTCCTGCAGTGCGCGTACGACTGCTGGGTGGACGACGTCACGGTCCGCAACGTCGACAACGGCTTCGGCCTGGTCGCCGCCTCCGCCTGCACCCTGCGCCGCACCCGGGTCGGCGGCCGGGGCGAACACCACCCCTACTTCTGCCGCGAGGGCTCGCACGACAACCTCGTCGAGGACTTCACGGTCGAACAGCGCACGGTCCCGGCCCCCTCCGACACCCAGCTCCACGGCATCAACGTCGAGGGCCTGTCGTCGCACAACGTGTGGTCGCGCGGCGACATGCAGATGGGCACCTTCGACTCCCACCGCGGCCTGCCCTTCGCCAACGTGCGCACCGACATCACGGTGGACAACAACGGCCGGCACGGCGGCGACGCCAACGCGGGGCCGCTGTTCGGGGCACGGTTCACGCACTGGAACGTGCGCGTGACCAACGGCCGCGCGGGCCTGATGCGCCTCGACGGCCTCGCCCCCTGGTCCGCCACGGTCGGCCTCAACGAGGTGACCGAGTTCGACCAGATCGACGTACCGGACTTCACCGGGGACCTGCGCTCCCGCCTTGAGCTGTACGGGACGTGGGACGCGGTGCGGCCGCGGAACCTGTACGAGGCTCAGCGCGCGCTGTCCCGGTAGCGCCCGGGGGTCACCCCCACCAGCTTCCTGAAGTGCCGGGTGAGATGGGCCTGGTCGTAGAAGCCGGTGGCGGTGGCCGTCTCGCCGGGCGGGACACCGTCGAGCAGCAGCCGGCGGGCGCGACCGACCCGGCGGGACATCAGGTACTGGTGCGGGGCGATGCCGTACGCGCCGCTGAACGCCCGGACCAGGTGGGCCGGATGGGCGTGCAGCAGCTGCGCGGCCTCCGCCAGGGCGAGCCCCTCGGCGACCCGCTCGTCGAGGAGTTCCCGGAGGGCGCCGGCGAGGGCCGGGTCGGAGGGCTTCGGCGGTCCCGTGAGCCGGGGGCGGAGCAGGTCGCGCAGCCGCTCGCCGATGAGGGTGAGCCGGCTCTCGGCCTCCAGCTCGTCACCGGGGCGGCCGAGGGAGGCGTGCAGCCGGCCGACGCGCCGCCGCAGCAGCGGGTCGCGCAGGTCGGGTCCGTCGACGGCGGCGCCGATGAGCTCGTCCCCGAGGAGGGTGCCGTCCAGGTAGACCACGCGCTTGCGGAAGCCGGCCGCGGTGGCCGGGGAGCCGTTGTGCGGCACGTGCGGGGGGAGCAGCGAGACCGTGTCGTCCGGGGTGCCGTGCTCATGCCGTTCGAGGTCGTACCGTACGGCGCCGTCGTCCACGATGAGCAGCGTCCAGGCGTCATGGACATGCATCGGATACGCGTACTCGGTGAAGTGCGCGTGGAAGACCTCGGTGACGCCCGGGACACGGGGGCGCCAGGCGGTGACTTCCTCCGTGAGGTGCTGCCGGGCGGCCATGCAAAGAACGTACAAGACGACGCCGTACGACGATCGGCAGTCTCATTGCATGAGCACTGAACCCATCGCGCCCGCCCCTTCCGATGTCCGCGCCGACGTCCGTCCCGATGCCCGTCCCGATGTCCGTCCCGACGTTCGCTTCGACACCAAGATCGCTGTGCTGCTGCGGGAGGACCTGGAGCCGTGGCAGCGCCTCAATGTCACCGCGTTCCTGGTCAGCGGCCTGGGTGCGACGGTCCCCGAGGTGGTCGGGGAGCCGTACGAGGACGCCGACGGGGTGGCGTACCTGCCGATGTTCCGGCAGCCGGTGCTGGTCTTCGAGGGCACGAAGGAGACGGTGACGGCGGCGCACGAGCGGGCGCTGAGCCGGGCCCTGCCCCGGGCCGTGTTCACCGCGGACCTGTTCGCCACCGGCAACGACCGAGACAACCGCGCGGCGGTCCGGGCGGTACCGACGGCGGAGCTGGACCTGGTCGGGCTCGCGGTGTACGGACCGCGGAACGGGGTGGACAAGGTACTGAAGGGGGCACGGATGCATCCGTGAGGGCCGGGCGTATTCATGATCCGGCGGACTGGGCCGGTCGGAGGAATCGCGTGGCGTGACCGGGTGATCTGATCATCACACTCGCCCCATCTCCTGGCGAACGACGCATCTGACAAGTTATGCGACTCATCAGATTCAGCGGCATGGCAGCGGTGGCGGCGACGGTCGTCATGAGCGTGACGGGTGTGACGGCCGGACCGGCGACCGCCGGGGGCCAGGATGACGGGACCCAGGTTCCCTGCAGCACGACGGCGCTGACCACTGCCATCGTCGCGGCGTCACCGGGCGAGACGCTCTCCCTCTCCCGTGCCTGCACCTACCATCTGACCTCTGCCTTCAGCACTGGTGAGGGTCTGCCGACCATTGACCAGAGCCTCACGATCCGGGGCAACGGCGCGACGATCGTCCGCGACGGGATCGGCACCGCCCCGTTCCGGATCTTCCATGTCGTCTCCGGCGGCAACCTCCGCCTGGAGGACCTCGCCGTCCGCGGCGGGAACACCAGCGCCAACGGCGGGGGCATTCTGGTCGACTCCGGCGGCAGGCTCACGCTGACCGGCGTCGACGTGATCGACAACACTTCCCTGAACAGCGGTGGCGGTGTGGCGGTGTCGGCGGGCGCCACGGCGGTCGTACGACGTGGCTGGCTCGCGTTCAACAACGCCGCCAACGGCGCCGGGCTGTACAGCGGCGGAACGCTGAGCGTGGACGACTCCGAGTTCAGCCGCAATCACGCCCGGGCCGTCGGCGGTGCTCTCTACCAGGACGCCGGCAACGCCTTCGTGCACGCGAGTCTCGTCAGGCGGAACACGTCGGCCGTCAGCGGTGGCGGCGTCACCAACAGCGGCACCGCGTCGCTGGAGTTCAGCGACAGCAAGATCGCGAACAACACGACCTCCGGCAACCAGGGCGGCGGGATCCAGAACCTGTCGCGTCTGAGGTTGGAGAAGACGGAGGTCAGCGGCAACGTCGTCGGAGCGACGGGGGGCCTCGGCGGCGGCATCTTCAACACCACGAGCGCCGCCGTGCTCGTCGTGAAGGGCAGCGAGATCCTCCGCAACAGCGCGAACGGCAACGGCGCCGCCCAGGCCGGCGGCATCTACAACAACGCCGGCAAGGTCACCCTCGACCACAGCCACGTCCGCAACAACGCCTCCACGGTGGCGCCCGGCGGCGTCTTCACGACCAACCAGTTCACGGTCATCGGCTCGTCCATCACCCACAACATCCCGACCAACTGCGCGGGAAGCCCCGTCGTGGTGACCGGCTGCACGGACTGAGCCGGCCCGGGCGGCCCCCACGGGCCGGGCCGAGGACAGGGCGCGCGCCGGTCAGGCGCGAGCCCTGTCCCCGACCTCTGCGTCGACCTCCGCATCGACTTCCGCGTCGACCTCTGTCTTGGCCTCGACCGTGTCGGTGGCCCCGTCGGCATCCGCGTCGGCGTCCGTTCCTGTGATCGCCTCGGCGTCCGCCCCTGTGATCGCGTCCTTCGCAGCCGGGGTTCGCCCGTCCGGCAGCCGCCGCATGAGAACGCCGTACCCGAACGCCGCCGCCGTCCCCACGACCGCGCACACCCCCCACAGCCACCGCGCCCCGAACCGGTCGATGACGACACCGGACATCAGCGGCGCGATGAGCGCGGCGGCGGACCAGGACATCGTGTACATGCCCTGATAGCGACCCCGTCCGTGCACCGGCGAGAGCCGCACCACCAGCCCCGTCTGGGTCGGCGCGTTGACGATCTCGGCGAGTGTCCACACGCACACGGTGAGCGCGAAGACACCGACGGACCCGGCGAAGGCGGTGAGCCCGAACCCGTACCCCGCGAGGAGGGACGAGACGACGAGCAGCGACCGCGGATCACGGTGCTCGATGACCCGCGTGACGGGAATCTGGAGTACGACGATCAGCACGCCGTTCACCGCGATGGCCATGCCGTAGTCGGCGGGCGAGAACCCGGCCTCGCCCATCGCCACCGGCAGTCCGACGGACCCCTGCTGGAAGATCAGGGCGACCAGGAAGGACAGCCCGACGACGGCCATGTACCGCCCGTCACGCACCACGGTCCCGAGGCTGACCGGACTGTCCTTGGCACTCCCCTTCACCGCTCGCTCGGGCCGCGACTCGGGCACCTTGGCGAAGACGAGGACGGCACAGACCGCGGTCATCCCGGCCTCGATCAGGAACCCGGCGCGATAGCTGAACTCGGCGATGAACCCGGCCCCCATGGACGACACGGCGAACCCGAGGTTGATGGCCCAGTAGTTCAGCGAGAACGCCCGCACCCGGTCCTGCGGCCGCACGATGTCGGCCATCATCGCCTGCACGGCCGGCCGGGATGCGTTGGAGGCCATGCCGACGAGGAAGGCGACGCCGGCGATGGCGAGGGGGTCGTGCACGAACCCGAGCAGCGCGACGGCCCCCGCGGTTGAGCCCTGGGCGAGAAGCATGGTCGGCCGCCGCCCCAGCCGGTCGGCCATCACCCCGCCGCCGAGGGCGGAGACGACCCCGCCCAGTCCGTGCAGGGAGGCGACAAGCCCGGCGTAGGAGGCGCTGTATCCCCGGTCCAGCGTCAGATACAGCGCCATGAACGTGGCGACGAAGGCGCCCAGCCGGTTGACGAGGGTGCTGGTCCACAGCCACCAGAACTCACGGGGCAGACCGGAGACGGTCTCCCGGACAGCGCGTCGCAGGGCGACGGACGGCATGGCTCCCCCAGGGCAAGGCGTAAGTGCTGCTTGAGATGATCGGACCTTACTTTTGACCCGCTCAACTGAGCCACTCAATTAACAAAAGCAGTCAACTGTCCGACGTCTGGGACGGCCTCCGGGCGGCGGCACTCCGCCCCGAACACGTCGATTACGCTCTGACCCATGGCCGACGCACCGTACAAGCTGATCCTCCTCCGCCACGGCGAGAGCGAGTGGAACGCGAAGAACCTGTTCACCGGCTGGGTGGACGTCAACCTCAACGAGAAGGGCGAGAAGGAGGCAGTCCGCGGCGGTGAACTCCTGAAGGACGCCGACCTTCTCCCGGACGTGGTCCACACCTCGCTCCAGAAGCGGGCGATCCGCACGGCACAGCTCGCCCTCGAAGCGGCCGACCGCCACTGGATCCCGGTCCACCGCAGCTGGCGCCTGAACGAGCGCCACTACGGCGCCCTCCAGGGCAAGGACAAGGCGCAGACCCTCGCGGAGTTCGGCGAGGAGCAGTTCATGCTCTGGCGCCGCTCGTACGACACCCCGCCCCCGCCGCTGGACCGCGACGCCGAGTACTCCCAGTTCGACGACCCGCGCTACGCCACGCTGCCGCCGGAGCTGCGCCCGCAGACGGAGTGCCTGAAGGACGTCGTCGTCCGCATGCTCCCGTACTGGTTCGACGGCATCGTCCCCGACCTCCTGACCGGCCGCACGGTCCTGGTCGCCGCCCACGGCAACAGCCTGCGCGCACTGGTCAAGCACCTCGACGGCATCTCGGACGCCGACATCGCGTCCCTGAACATCCCGACGGGCATCCCCCTCTTCTACGACCTCGACACCGACTTCAAGCCCCTCACCCCGGGCGGCCGCTACCTCGACCCCGAGGCAGCGGCGGCGGCGATCGAGGCAGTGAAGAACCAGGGCAAGAAGAAGTAGGTTCCGTGATCATGCCCCCGACCTGCGCAAACGGCGCGGCGCGGGGGCATTCTCACGGCCTGGGCCCACTGTGGGCCCTCAGTGCCCCTGTTCCTGTGGCCGGAGTGCGCACCCGATGGCGCTCCGGGCGCGGTCCCGGCTGCTGGGCATGAGGTGCGCGTAGACCTTGAGCGTCAGCCCCGGGTCGGAGTGCCCCAGGTACTCGCTGACGGCCTTGATGCTCTCTCCGGCGTCCAGCAGAACCGACGCGTAGAAGTGCCTCAGGGCGTGCATGCCGTGCTCTCGCGCGGCGGCATGCTCACGGCTCTTGGCCTTGGGGATGACGCCAGCCTTGGCGAGCGAGGGCTTCCCACCACGGGATCGGGCAGAGGCACGTCACGGAGCTTTCCGCCCTTCGGGGGCGCGAACACGGCCTTGCTCAGGCTCAGCTTGAGTTGCTGCACGACGTGCAGGGTGTTGTTCTCGAAGTCCAGTTCATCGACGCACAGTCCGAGGATCTCCCCTTGCCGTAGCCCGCAGCCGGCGCCCACGTCGACCATCGTGCGGAAGCGGTCCACCATGGCGGCCCGTACGGCGAAGACGCGTTCCGGCTGCCAGGGCACGATCCGTCGCGTGCCCATCTCGGGGAGCGTCACCGTGCGGGAGTTGCAGGGGTTCCGGCGAAGGTAGCCGTCCTCTACGGCCGCCGACAGGATGGCACGGACGTTGGAGAAGATCCCTTCATCCAGTCGGCCCACACAACGCGCGCACCGGCCGCCACCGTTCACCGACGTACGCACACCCCATCTGACCTGCTCCGCGAACCTCAGCGAACGCCTCCGTACGGCCGTGCGGACAGTGTTGGGAGCAGTCCGTGGAATCCACCTGGGCGATAGGGGTACGCCAACGCGCGACGTACCGCGCGACCAGCGGAAACGGTGCACCAGCCTGACATCAACCGCTGACATCAACAGCCACGCACGCCGCCGCAGAACGTCACACCGACGTGAGTCGAACATCGCGGATTGGCGGCGCTTAGAGGCTGGTTGGCGGGTCGTCCATCCAAGGTGAACACGCCTACGGATTACAGGACCGAGTTCGTGGCCGGGCAGCGGCCGGTCGGTTGATCGCGTGCGGTATGACGGTGTGTCTGTAGGGCCGCACAGGGTGCGTGTGGCTTGATCGTCGGGCGGTCCCGGCAGGGGCCTGAGCATCAACCGACGTCCGCGGCACGCCCTGAGTGCCGCGCTCTTTGTCGAGGAGTCCCCCATCGTGAGACCGACCCTGCGACATGCCGTGTTCCCCCGGTGTGGTGCCAAAACCGCTGGTGAGTGGCTGCGGCACCCGGCCCGGCGTGCTGCCGTCCTGCTCGCCACGGTGGCGCTGCCGGCGGCCCTGGTGGTGCCCACGGCCACGCCCGCCGCTGCGGCGGTGCCCGTGACCGTCACCTTCAACGCGGGCGCCAACCAGCCCTTCACCGTCCCGGCCGGCGTCACCCAACTGACCGTCACCGCCACCGGCGCCGCGGGCCAGAACGGGACCAACGGCGGCGCAGGAGGGAGCGGCGCCACCGTCACCGGCAACGTCACCGTGCCGCCGAGCACCACCACCCTCTATGTCAACGTCGGCACGGGCGGGGGCGCCGGCGGCGGAGTGGTGGGTTTCCCGGGCGGTGCCGGCGGCGGTTCCAGCGATGTCCGCACCTGCAGCTCGGCCGTCCCCGGCTGCACCCTGACCGGCGTCCCCGGCACCGACCCCCGCCTCATCGTCGCGGGCGGAGGAGGCGGCGGCGGAACCGGCGTCTCCGGAGGCCAGGTCCCGGAGGCCACCGGCGGAAACGCCGGAAACACCGGCGGAGCCGGCGGCGCGAGAACGAACAGCGGCCAGGGCGGCGGCGGCGGAACCCAGACAGCCGGCGGCGCGGGCGGAGCCGCATGCCCCTCCATCGGTACATCCGGCACTCCGGGCACAGGCGGTGCGGGCGGCAACGGAGGAGGCGGCTTCGGGGCCGGCGGAGGCGGGGGCGGCTGGTTCGGTGGAGGCGGCGGCGGAGGCTGCAACATCATCACGAGTGGCGCCTCTCCCAGTGGCGGTCCCGGTGGTGGCGGTGGTGCGTCGAACCTCGTCCCCACGGGTGGTACCTCCGGACCTGCCGCGGGGCCGGCCAAGGTGACGATCACCTACGAGCCGGTCCCCCCCACCTGCGCGACCGCCACGCCGACCATCACCGGCACCAACGGCCCCGACTTCCTGGTCGGCACTCCCGGCGACGATGTGATCTTCGCTCTCGGCGGCAGCGATGCGGTCGACGGCCGCGGTGGCAACGACCTCATCTGCGGCGGCGACGGCAACGACTCGTTGTCCGGCGGTGACGGCAACGACCGCATCGAGGGCGGCAACGGCAACGACGCCCTGAACGGCGGCAACGGCAACGACGCCCTCTTCGGCGGCTCCGGCAACGACGCCCTCTTCGGCGGCCCTGGTACCAACACCAACGACGGCGGCCCCGGCGCCAACGCCTGTTTCAACCCCTCCACCGGACCCGGCTGCCCCTGACCCACCCCACACCGCCGACCTGATCGACGAACATCAGAAACGGGCCCCGGCGCAACCCCTCGTCGCAGCGGCGACCAACGCACGAGGCCCGTTTCAACGCTTTGTCCAACCGAGGAGAGTAAGCCTGCTCGCACGCGGAGCCGTCTCCCGGGACAGGCGTACAGCAGTGAAGTACCGCAACTCCAGCAGCTGCCCCCGACCTGGGCATGTTGCGTGACATCAGTAGCTGACATCAACAGAGGCGTACAACCGTGCACCGTGGCACGCCCGTGATCGGTGGACGAGCCGACAGATTCCAGCAGGCGAGCGGTTCGTGATGGTGCTGCACGCGCCTACGGATCAGATGGCTGCTCTTCTTCGTGGCTGAGAGCCCAGGGCGACACCGCCGGGCCCTCTCTGGGCCCTCCGAGGTCGACAGCGGTCGACCAACAACGACCAACAACGACGGCCCAGCCGCAGGTCAGTTGAGGTGAGCGGACTGCTGACCAGGGGTGAAAAACGAGCTCCTCAGACCCAGGGCAAGAAGAAGTAGCCCTGCCTGATCAAGTCCCCTGCCTGCGGTCCATCCGCAGGCAGGGGACTTGTCGCTTTGCCGGAGCCGTCTCCGGGTCATCTCCGGGCCGTCAGCGGGTTTCTCGGGCCGAACTCAGTTCTTCGGGAAGTCCGGCTCCGGCTGTTCTCTCGTCTCTGCCCGGGCTCCCGCATCGCAGAGGGCTACGACGGCGGCCGCGGCCTCTTCCTGGGGCACGCTGCCGAGAACCACGGCTGGAACCTGCGTTGCCAGAACCTTGCTGCGCCAGAGACTCAGCCCGGTCAGCCGACGCACGACCTGAGCGACGTCCAGCACACGGACACCTGGGTCGGTGAGCACCACGTCATGGGGCGAGTCGTCGCACACCAGCAAGAAGTACCTGTCTGCCATCGCTCTCCCCGCCCCTCTCCGGTTCTGAGGGTACGAGGCCTCAATCGCCGAGGTACTCGGCGAAGGCGATGACGGACCATCGGAGTTACTCTTTTCGACCTGGTGCTTGCTGTAGTGGTCCGCCGCCGGGCACAGGGGGAGGACCCGTCAGCGGACCGCGCGGCCGCCCGATACGGGGCGTCGGAGCAGCCGCCTACTGGCCCCGGCACGTCGGCTGCGCCGGGACCGGCCGTCTACTCGGTCCACTTGGTGCCGCTGGCGTCGCCGACCTTCTTCCGGCCGTTGTAGTAGTCCACATGCCTTCGGCCACTGTGGGGCGGCCTGGTGCAGGACGCTCCGCCGCCGGGGTGGACCAGGGCGCAGTAGCCGGCGGCGCGTGCTCCGGAGTGGAGGGCTTCCGCCTTCCGTGTCGCCAGGTCCTTCCGCTCCTCGGTGGGTGGAGCCGTCACCGCGGGGCCATCCGCTCGTAGTGCCCGCAGAGGGTTTTCACCGAGCGGGCCAGCCGGGCGGCGACGGAACCGCGGATCGCGTCGGTGTCGCCGTTTCCCAGGCGCAGGCGGTTCTCTGCCTCGCCGATGCCCGCCATCGCAGCGGCGCGGTTGGCAGCGGCCTCCGGGAGAAGGCAGGCCCTGGCCCGGACTGCGGGGATGAGCGCCTTGATGTACTCGCGGAAGGTCGCCGCGAGCCCATCCAATTCGGCACCCTCAAAGTGCTTTTCAGGGGCATCGACGGCGAGCACGAGCAGCGTGCTGTTGCGCATCGCCATGACGCTCGGAGGGGGGCTGTCCGCCTCTGCAGTGTCTGGTCCTGAACCTGTGGCGTGCGGCACGTCGACTCCTTCGCGGTCGGCCACACCCCGGGAGGTCACCGCCTCGCCGGGGTCTTCTTACGGCCATCGACGCTAAGAGCGTGACCCGCGCCAATTCCACTAATGTTCACCGATGTTCACAGCACTCTGGTTCTGCTGGTGATGGCGGACAAGGCACTCTTGACCAGTTACCTCAGTCGCTGGACGGTGGTGCACATCTGTGAACGCCATCAGCAGCGGAGGCGTGATGACACTACGGTTCATCGGCATCGACCCCAACACGGGCACAGGCGAGAGCCCCACCGTGTGGATCGACGACACCAAGAACGAACTGGTCATCCAGGGATGGAAGCCGGACCGGGCGCTCGAAGCGGAATGCGCGGCGTTCGCCGTGCCGGGGCACGCGGCAGGCATCCCCGACCATGAGGCAGTTGTCCGGATCCCGGCCCGCATGGTGCCGGTCCTGAGGAAGGCGTGCGATGCCGCAGAGCGTGCCGAGCTTCGATGAGCTCTTGGACGGCGCCGAGCGCTCCGCCGTCCACCTGGAGATGCGGGACGCCTACGGGGTGGCCGGCGAGGCCGACGACTTCACCCACTGGAAGGCCACAGGAGAACGGGACACCAACCCGGATTCCCCGTACTGGGGTCCCTGGACCAGGCTGATCCGGCGGACCGTCGCCCGCGGCGTCGCCGTGCGCCGAGCCCGCATCGTGTCCGAGCCGGTCACCGACTACATCCGGTACGAACACGGGGCCACGCAGGTCAACATCGACGCGGGCGAACAGGTGCGGTGGCTGCCACGCCGCCGAGCCTCGGACATCGCCCTGCCCGGCAACGACTTCTGGCTGATCGACGGCCGGCTGATCCGGTGGAATCACTTCACCGGGGACGGGGCATCGGGAGGCGGGGAGATCAGCGAAGACCCGGCTGCGGCGAAGCTGTGTGCCGAGGCGTTCGAAGCCGTATGGGTGCGCGCCACCCCACACGACGACTACAGGATCAGCTAGCGCGGAAGGTGCACGGCCGGCTCATGCCCATCTCCCCCTCCTCCTCGGCCCAAACTGCACGCGAACGGGTCGCGCTGCGGCTCCGAGACCTGCGCGCCGATGCGGGCATCACTGGGAGTGAGTTGGCCGAGCGGTGCGGCTGGACGCATCCGAAGACGTCCCGGCTGGAGAACGCGCGCACGCCTCCCACGCCGGACGACATCCGCCGCTGGTGCACCGCGTGCGGCGCCGAGGAGCAGGCCGCGGACATCATCGCTCAGTCGCGTGACGCCGAGTCCCTCTACAGCGAGTGGCGGCGTAAGGTCCGTGCCGGGCTGAAGCGCCTGCAGGACAGCTACGTAGAGCTGTACCAGGCCACGCAGTTGTTCCGGATCTACTCGCCCACCCTGGTGCCCGGCCTGCTGCAGACCGAGGGGTACGCGTGCGCCCTGCTGTCCGCCAACGCCCGGCTGCTCGGTATCCCTGATGACTCCGACGAGGCTGCGGCTGCGCGCGTCGAGCGTTCGAGGGTGATCCATGAGCCGGGCCACCGGTTCGTGATGCTGATCGAAGAGGGCGTCCTCCGCTACCAGTTGGGCGACAGCGATGCGATGGCAGCCCAGCTTGGCTATCTCCTGACGGCCGGGGCGCTGCCGTCCGTCTCGTTGGGCATCATCCCCGGCGCGACCAGGGAGCGCGTCCTTTGGCCGCAGGAGCTGTTCCACGTGTATGACGACGCTCTCGTCTCGGTGGAGTTGCTGTCGGCTCGGGTCCGCGTCACGCAGCCTTCCGAGATCGAGCTATACATCAAGGCGTTCGAGGAACTGCGCGGCATGGCTGTGTACGGCGCCGAGGCACGCGCCCTGGTCCTCAAGGCCATCGACGCCCTGGAATGACCCCCGAGCCCACGAAAGCGGCCCCGCCCTCCCAGCCTCCTGCCACACGCCACAACGACACGCACTTAAAGGCCGGTCACGCCCACCGTCAACCATCAGCCGGGACCGAAGCGTCAAGCATCTCCCGGGACCTGACACCCCCACAGGCCCGAGTGAGTCACAACTTTCTCTACTGGTTCAAGCCCCGCCCGTTGGGCGGCGGAGTGTGGTCCCGTGCACCACGGTCCGCCGGCATCGACGGAGTGCCCAGCCGTCGCGCACTTGGGATAACAGGACACGACAGCAACCGTGAGGTTCCTCAGCTTCCCCATGCCTCACAGCCCCTTGGGGCTTTCGCCTCAACCCCTTGGGTCACTGGCCCGCAGCGGCACGGGACAGCGGCGGGGGCTCTTGGCCCTTCGACCATCCGGTCGCGCTGTCCCTATCGGCTTTCGACCGTCGCTGCGTTGATCACACACCCCCGGCCCGCACTGCGGGCCGGCGCGCGGCTCGGGGCTCGGGCCTTCGCTCCTGCCTTCGGCCCGCGCCGGCCCGGCCCCGGCCCCGCGCCACCTTCGATGCCCCGGGGTGATCACGCTGCACACTCCGACCCCGCCAAGGGCCGATGCACCGGACCGAGCGTGATTCCCCACGCATGACCCACACCACCAGGCCCGACCCTGAGGAAGACGGCACTGCCCACAGGGTTACTTGCATGATCCGCCACAGACCGACAGACTCTTTGACCCCAAAAGCAGGTGCGCGACGGCTGGGCACTCCGTCGATGTCGGCGGACCGTGGTGACCGGGCGGGATAGTGGAGGTCAGAGCAAGCCTTGGCGTCCAGGTCGTTCGTACAGTGGCGCGCTCCACCTGGACGCCATGAATCACGCCCGCTCCACGGTGTGTGGGTCGACGGCGGACGGGATGGAAGCTGGGGCGAGTGGTGGGTGATGTCAGGTCGGGGGCGCGCCTCACCTCTTGATCATCGGTTGGTAGCCTGTTTTGCTTCGCGCATGATTACGGGCGTGATTACAGGGCTCTGGGTCTTCGTCGGCTCGGTGATCGGGACGACCCTCGTGGCACGGCGAGTGCGGCGGACAACTGCTCGGGCCGAAGCAGGGGAAGCAGTCTTCTTCCAGGTCGGGGCTAACTTTCCCGACGAGGGACGCCGATACAGCCTTGGCCTGGTACCGGCCGGAAGCGAGTTCCGGTGGAAACCTCGCTGGTCATGGACGCGGGTGCGCGAACTCCCAACCGATCTGCGCTATGTCTGCGCACGCGACGCGACCTTTCGCGAAAGGTTGTGGCTCCCGAGCGACGCGCTGGTGATCGAGTGTGAATCGTCTGCGGGGTCTGTACGACTATGGGTCCACGCGGAACATGCGGCGCACGTTGTAAAGATGATCCGGCATACAGATACCCCAAACTTGTCGAAGCCTTAGCCAGGTACGGCCATAGGTTGATCGCGGAGGACGGGAGAGGCCGCGCCTTTGAGAGAATGAGTGGCGAACTTGTCAAATCCGTCTCTGGCGGCTGACACCCACACCTGACACCAACAGGCCCGTACAGCAGCGGTCAGTGCCGAACCGCAGCGGCCGATCAGCCCAGGACAACGGCCGGTTGTCCTACGTCGCCGACGCCCCGTGATCGACCTGATAAGGATGAGGCTCCAATCCCAAGCCCAACAGATGATGTCCTCGTGGATCACCTTCCCGTAGACGTACGCGCAGCACTGCGCTTCTTCGCCTTCTACATCGCGAATGGCACCCTCGACGTGGATCTCTTGGAGGGAATCGACTACCGGCCTCAGCTCATGGCGTTCGGCTCTCCGTTGGAGCAGGTCTTTGCGATCTTCGCCAATGTCCTTCAGGTGGACGAAAACGGCGAAGTCCTGAACGAAGGGGACGCCCAGTACCGTGCCGCGCAATGGGTCCGCTCGTACTGCGATCCGAGTTACCTAGTGGAGCCACCGTTCGAGCGTTGGGAGACCGAGCTGCACGGGCCGTGACGGCAGTACCGCAACGAAGTACTGCAACCACAGCACCCGATCACGACCGGTCTCGACTTTCCGGGGCGCGGAAGCAACCGCAATGGCCGTAGATGACCGCTCCGCTTTGAGCTACGGATCAGAAGGCGCCGCGCCACAGTCGTGCCCGAATTCGAGCGGGGACCACGGTGATGGCCGACGAGCCCTTGGCCTGCCAGCGTCGCACCTCCGTACCACCAACGTGGCGTAGTTCCTCTAGGGTGCGATCATGCCTAGATTCGCTGAATTTGACGCATCGTCGCTTCGCCGCACCAGCTCAGTCGAGGGTGGCTTTCCCTGGAGGGGGCAGACCATCACTTTGCTCCGAATCGACGCAAAAGGCGTCGTCACGCAGGCAAGCAGGGTCACGGAAAAGCGAACGATGCTGGCACAGGCCGGCACGAAGGATCTGATAGTGGCGGCATGGCCTGGCCAGTGGTCCCAGGACGTCTTCATGGTGGACGATCTCAAGGCCGCCCGGGAAGCGCTGGGCTGACGCTACCGGGCCGTCCCTGGGCCGTGCGAGGGTGTTCAACGACGACCGACGCTGACAACCGGCGACAGCTAAATCGCTGGTCGCAGCGCTGGTCGATTACCCGGCGGAAGGTCAGAGACCCGGTCCTTCACTTCTCCGGCTCCTGACCGTCTTGCAGTCCCTCAAGCACAACCAAAGAGCCATCCTGCTCGAACCGCAGCACGCGGGGCCGGGGAGCTTCCTGGGCTGAGACCGGCTCAGGATGAAGCTCTCCGTAGCGCTGATGGTAAAGATCAACCGCTTCGCGGAGCGGGCATCCTTGTGCCTCACGAATCGCCTTCACTGCGAAGATGGTGCACCCCTCCAGAATGTCGCGATCCACACTCTCCGGCAGTTCCGCCACACGTCCTCCCCGGTCCGGCATCGCAGTAGAGCAACCGCGGTTCCTCCGGTCAACTGAGTTGAGCAGCCGACCACGGAAGGCCTCGGCTGTGCCCGCTGCATAGTTCGCATCGAGGAGCTATGCATGACCCAGGCCGTGCCAATCTCGTGCCAGAACGGACGGGGACTCACGAGGACTTGGGGTTTGCCGGGGCCAATTCGGCTGACGTCCGCCCAGGTAGGTATCCGCTGGTCACGTCCGTGATCGCCGAACCTCGCTCCTAAAGCAGTGATCGACGGGTCCGTGCCCTACGCGTGCCCGGCTCAGCAGGAAGCAACGGGGAATACCGGGTAGTCACAGTCATGGACGCAACGGCGCCGAGAGCCCGGCACTGATCATCTACAAGGCCGAGGACGGTGTGAAGGACCAGATCCTGTGCGCCGTCCGCGGTACCCCCGATCGACTCTCTCGATGGCCTCTGATGGGCCAGGTGGCAGCGTGGAACGGAATCCAGCCGCATGGTTCCAACTCCCCTTCAGCCCACGCACCTCACTGTCACACTGCTCAGCAGGGCGAGCAGCTCGTCCGATGTTGACCTCGGGGGAGGGCGAGCAATGGCGCAGCAACGCAAGGGCCATTACCGGGCGGCCACGTACGTCAGGCCGACGGTGGTCTCAAGACGGGCGAAGAAGCCTTCGACTTGGGTGATCGTGACGTTGGCGGTCGTTGCCATCGCTCTCTGGAACACGATCTTCGGAAGCGACTCAGATCAGCCGAGTACAACCCCCCAGCAGACAAGTCCGACTGCCCATGCTTCGCCCTCCCATTAGTCGCCGAGGCTAACGCTACTTTGGTCGCCCAATGCGCCCGGTTAGTGTCCGCCAGGCAGCTCCTATCCTTGCGGCAGGTGTTGCCACCTGCGCTTCTGACGGCTGCGTAGTACCAACAGGCCTTGGCGCTTCCACCCGGAGTTTCGCCCAGGCCGCATGCCATTGCTCCACTTGATCTTCCGGCACGCCACAAGCGGATAAGAAAGCTGGGGTAGCCGTCCATGTTGTGGGGAGGGTCTCGCGATTGAGGAGCGTCCTGACGCTGCCTTCCGAGATCCGTCCGTCTGACCGTTGGCTGACAGCCTTTTGTGTCAAGCCGGACCTCTGGCGCACATCCCGAAGCCTGGCGATGAAATCCTGGGCAGTGCGCACACCGTCCGGGGCAGGCCAATCGCGACTGACTGAGTCCGAGCCAACCAAGGTGCCCACAGGCGGACCGGGTAGGAAAGCTCGATTCCGCCCGAGCGCTAGTCGAGCGCTGGTGTTCCTGTTGCGAGCTTGCGGTATGGGACGCCTCTTGGCTCCTAGTGAGCGGCGCAGATGCCGGTATACGACATCGAGCTCTAGGAGCTCCGGCCCATCCGGAATGCCTGCGCGCAGAACTTCCAGAAGCTCGCCGGTGAAGGCCGTGTACCTCTCACCAGGCGGAGCAAGGGCGTAGCTCGTCTCCGATGCTGCTGCCAAGAGGTAGCTTCCTTCGACAGAAGCTTGATCCGCCAGTTCCGGCGTGCCGGCCATCGTCCCCAGGGCCAAGCCGGCGAAGCAGCAGTCCAACACAAGCACATGCCGCTCTGCGGGGCCTGCGAGAACAGCCTGACGCAACCAGTCGTAGGGGAGTGCCGACCCGACCCACTGCTGGTGGGACTTTGGCAGCGCGAGTTGCAAGGCGTTCTGCAGGTCGATCAGCCCGTGCCCGGCGTAGTACACGAGAAGCGTGTCGCGGGCGTGCTCGACGGCGGATCGCAACTCCGCCATCACTTCATCGTTGGACGCTGGGTTCAACATCACTACGCAGTTCTGCGGCGCCAGCCCCCAGGCGGTGGGGAGGCAAAGAGCCTCTGCAAGCGCTGTGAGGTTATTGGCGACAGCCGGTAGCTGCTCTAGGTGGTCGAACTGACTGGAGCCAATCAGTACGGCTCGTGACGCTCCGGGGTCGGGCAGCGCACTCACTCGTCCTGGCCCTCCCCGGTCTGCCCCTCGCTTAGGATCCGGATCACGCGCTCTACTTCCTCGTTGCTGCAGTTCGTGAGCGAGACGGTGGTGTCCTCACGGCTAATCGTGATCTGTGGATTCTGCGGTCGCGTCCGTTTCCATGCCACAACGGCCATCACGAACGAGGCCGCGCTCCATCCGTTCTCGGTGACCAGCTTGATCACTTCGACAGCAGAGCCCATCTGTCCCGGTTGGAACGATCCGTCCTGCAGTTCAATAGTGGCTGATCGGCGCACAATCGCGTCACTTCGCAACCAAGCGTGGAGTGAGCGGAGCTCACCTGCACCGTGTTCCATGCGCAGATCAACGTGCACAACGTGCCCCTCCCCGTACCAACTGATCCTGCTCAACGTCTGCGATCCCATCGTCGGTCAAAGTCACAGCCAGTGAGAGACGTTCACAGGAACGCGCACGAAGACGTTTCGCGGGACGAGCCGCCTTCTGCTGGCTGACGCCGATCATTGGGCCACGACTGGGCCGTCTCTGGGCCGTCCGAGGCCGATCGACAGCGGCCGACAACGAACAATGACGACCTCTGAGTCACGGCGGACCAGCGCCCTGACCTGCAAAGTTCCAGCGTCTCAAGATCCCCGACAACACCCAGGACAAGAAGAAGTAACCCTGCCTGATCAAGTCCCCTGCCTGCGGCATTTCTGCTGACGGGGGGCTTCGTCGTGGGTGGGGTCGGCTGTGGGCCGTCAGGCACCACGCAGATGCCACGGGTACGCCTTCGGCCCGCCCTGACCCGGTTGGTTCGGGACGAAACCGCCGTCGCCGTACAGAACCCGCACCCCCATCTCACGCAGTTCGGCCACGCTCCGCTCGAACTGTCGGTCATGCACGTAGGCAGGGTGCATGACTCCGTCGCTCGATCAGCACGACGTCTCGCCACACGCCCTGATGCCGGCCGATGCGTTCGCGGGTCCCGATGATCCGGAAGCCCATCCGTTGGTGCAACGCGAGGCTGGGGGTGTTCTCCGGGAAGACACCTGACTGAATGGTCCAGATGCCCGCCGACTCGGTGGACCTGAACAGGGCGTCGAGGAGTGCCGCGCCGATTCCCCGGCCGTGGGCGTCGGGGTAGACGTACACCGAGTGTTCGACCACCCCCGCGTACACGCACCGGTCCGACACCGGTACTGCGGCGACCCAACCGAGCACTGTGCCCGAGTCGTCGAGGGCGACGTGCCGGTGGTCGGGCAGCCTGGTGGCGTCGAAGTGTTCCCAGGTGGGTGCGGTCGTCTCGAAGGTGGCGTTGCCCTCGTCGATGCCCAGTTGGTAGATCGTCAGGACCTCGGCGGCATGCTCGGGGCCCATGGTCGTGATGCGCACGCCGGGCGGGACGTTCATACGCCGGCCATCGGGGCGATCTCTTCGATCAGGCCGCGGATGCGCTTTTCGATCTCGTCGCGGATGGGCCGCACGGCGTCGACGCCCTGCCCGGCCGGGTCCTGGAGCTCCCAGTCTAGGTAGCGCTTGCCGGGGAAGACCGGGCAGGTGTCGCCGCAGCCCATCGTGATGACCACGTCCGAGGCCTGCACGGCTTCGACCGTGAGCACCTTGGGGACCTCGGCCGAGACGTCGATGCCGACCTCCGCCATTGCTTCGACGACGGCCGGGTTGACCGTCGCGGCGGGCGCCGATCCGGCGGAGCGCACCTGGACGTGGTCGCCCGCGAGATGGGTGAGGAACGCGGCGGCCATCTGGGAGCGCCCGGCGTTGTGGACACAGACGAAGAGCACGGACGGCTGTTCAACAGGGGTGTTCATGGCGGGTGCGCTTTCTGGCGACGGGTGGGTCAGGGGAGTGTGCGGGCGGCGAGTGCGGGTTCGGCCTGGGGGTCTGCGGGGTCTGCGGGGCTTGCGGGGTCTGCGGGGCCGGCCTGTGCGGGTGCCGGGCGTCCGAAGACCGCGACCACCAGGCCCAGCCCCAGTGCGGCGCCCACCAGTTGAGCCGCGACGAACGGGCCGAGGGAGCCGGGCGCGATCCCGGCGAAGGTGTCGGTGAAGGCCCGGCCGACGGTGACCGCGGGGTTCGCGAACGAGGTGGACGACGTGAACCAGTACGCGGCGCCGATGTAGGAGGCCACGGCCACGGGTGCGTAGCGGGCCTGACCGGTGCGGGCCAGGCCGAAGATCAGCAGGATGAGGCCGGCAGTCGCGACGACCTCCCCCAGCCACAAGTGACCGGCGAAGCGGTCGTGGGTGGACCAGCGCACAAGCGGCTCGCCGAACATCGCGTCGGCCAGGATCGCGCCCGTGACAGCTCCGGCGACCTGGGCCGGTATGTACGCGGCAACCTCTCGCGCGGCCGGACCGTCCCCGGTGCGGCGGCCGGTGGCCCAGGCGGCGAGAGTGACGACGGGATTGAAGTGCGCGCCGGAGACCGGGCCCAGGAGCGCGATCAGCACACCGAGACCGAAGACCGTGGCCAGCGAGTTGGCGAGCAGTTGCAAGCCCACGTCCCTGGTCAGCTCGGTGGCCTGGATGCCGGAACCGACGACCACCGCGACCAGGGCGGCCGACCCCACCGCCTCGGCGACGACGCGGCGGCTCAGCGGGACGCTCACGCGGTCGCCCCAGCCGCCTGCGACGTCTTCAGGAAGGCGGCGAGCCGGTCGAGTGCGGCAGGCAACGCCCAGTAGTAGACCCATGTGCCCCGTCGCTCGCAGTCGATCAGACCGGCCTGCCGCAGCAGCTTGAGGTGGTGCGAGATCGTCGGCTGGGACAGGTCGAAGGCCGGAGTCAGGTCACAGACGCAGACCTCACCGCCCGCCCGCGACGCGATCATCGACAGCAGCCGCAGGCGTACCGGGTCACCCAGCGCCTTGAACAGCTTGGCCAGCTCGGCCGCCCGGTCCTCGTCCAGCGGCGCGGCCACCAGGCCGGGGCAGCACGCGCCGTTCTCGTCGCTCTGTCCGAGAACCACAAGCTCTTGCTTCGACATACGTCTATGTTGACGTCCTTCGATCCAGGACGCAAGCTTGCATCGACAGACATCAATGCAAGCCGATGGGAGCCCAGTCATGTCCCGCGCTCAGCTCGCCCTGCGTGTCAGCGACCTCGAAGCGTCGATCACCTTCTACTCGAGGCTGTTCGGCACCGAACCCGCCAAGCGGCGTGAGGGATACGCCAACTTCGCCATCACCGAGCCTCCGCTCAAGCTCGTCCTGATCGAGGGCGGCCCCGGCGAGGAGACCCGGCTCGACCACCTCGGCGTCGAGGTCGAGTCCACCGACCAGGTCAGCGCCGCCACCACTCGACTCAAGGACGCCGGCCTCGCCACCTTCGAGGAGAACGACACGTCCTGCTGCTACGCCCTCCAGGACAAGGTGTGGGTGCACGGCCCCGGCAAGGAGCCGTGGGAGGTCTACGTGGTCAAGGCCGACGCCGATACCCTCGGCAAGAGCGCCGACCCGGCCGCGACCGGCGACGGCTGCTGCACCGGCCAGGCCGCCGAGGAGGCCGCGCCCGCAGCCGCCGGATGTGCCTGCGGGCAGTGAGCCGAACGGTCTGACCGGCCGGCACCGTCCGCCCTGGTTTCCGCCGCTCCAGCAACATGCTCGTACCAGACGCGAGTCGGGGTGTTTTCACGGCCTGGGCCACTTGCCGCCCTTCGGGGGGTGCGAACGCGGGCTGATTCAGGGGGATCTCGCCTTGCCATGGGCCGCAGCGATGTACGCCGACCACACCAGGCCGGTGGTCACTGCTTCCGCTCGCCAGTCGTGAACGGGCCGGTCGCGGGGGCCACACACGTGTCGACGACGGTCATCTCGCCGGCTGCCGAGCCCTCCAGGCACAACCGTCCACCCTTGTCACGCAGGTCAAGGAAGAACCGCGTGGTCGCGCCGGACTGCTTGAGGTCGTGGATGCGCTCGTCGACATAGCCGAGGTCGTTCAGGATCGCCCTGACCTTGGTGGGGGTGGGTTCCACCAGATCCAAGAGAGCCTGGGTGATGCGCTGTTCATGAAGGCTGCTCGCGCACCAGTCGCGAGCGTTCAGCTCCACTTCCGGACCCGCCGTGGGGGCGATGGGCTCGATCGCGTCGCTCGGCGGTGTCTTCACCCCGTCGGACGGGAGTGTCTGTGCCGGGCCGGTCGGTGGCGCCTCTGGCGGGGCGCTCGGGGGACACGACTGCGCGATCTTGTCCAGCATCGCCGTGAAGGCCGCGTCGGGCCGGCCTCCGACCGCGTCTGCGGGCTTGGTCTGCTCTGCGCCGGCGTTCGTCTTCGCGGTGCCGCACGCGCCAAGTGCCAGCGCGGCAAGCGCGGTTGTCGCGAGGGTGCGCCGCGGGCCGCGCGAGGAGCGGGCGAACACAGTGGCCAAGGCGGAGATTCGTCTCATGCGCACAGTCTCCGAGCGGGCCTCCCCCTGCACGTGAGTACACGTACTCATGTGGGTGGGAGGTACTCGCTCAATCGACTTGGCAGCCGAACAAGGTGGGGCCGGGTGTGCGGCCGGTCAGCGGCAGAGTTCCATGACGGTGTCGTCGAAGTCCGGGAACTCTCGGGCCGCCTGCTCGATGACGGCGACCGCGGGCTGCCTGTGCTCGGCCGCGAATCGTTCGGCGACGGCCGCCAGTTCCTGGTTGTGGCGCGGGGTCCGATCGGGCTCGTACGAGGTGGCCGCCTCCCACGGGCCGTACCCCCCGGCCAGGAGCCACAAGAAGGCGCCCAGATCGCGCGCCACGACACCGGTCTCGCCCTCGGAACCGAGAAAGACCACAGGCTGGTCGACGAGGGGGCGGTCCGGGCGGATGAGCCAGAGGGCCGCGTATCCGCCCGAGCCGTCCTTGCCGAAGACGCGGAAGCTGTCCCCATCCAGCTCCGCGTTACCCGTCCAGGCCCGGAACCAGTCGGTGGTCTCCTCACCGGACAGGAAGGCTGAGAAGGGCTCGAAGTCCACACCGTTTCCGTCGGCATAGTCGAACGGGAGCGCCAGAGCGGCGGCGAGGGCCGCCGGGAACCGCCGATCATCAGTAGAAGTCACGCGGACACGCTAGCGACCACCACTGACACCGAGCCTGAAGACGCCACGTCAGCCGCGCCGCGCCGACACACGCCCTGCAGCGAGTCCGCCGGAGCGGTGCAGATGTCCTGGGCCGTCCTTGGGCCGCCCGGGGGCGCTCGACAGTGGCCAAGGACGACCAACGACTACCGCCGGGTGCGCGAGTCGGGGCGTTTTCGCGCCACGCCCCCGACCGGCGTCGCACAACCTTCCGCAGGGTTGGCGTGTCTCAGTCACATACCAACGCCGACCGGGTTCGGTCGGCCCATGGATTTTCCGCTCGGGGAACGGCGGCTTCCCGCTGTCGTTCCCCGAGCTCCTGACACGGAGAACGCATGCGTATTCGCACCACCGCGGCCGTCGCCGTCGCCTGCGGCGCCGCCGCCGCGCTGACCTTGGCCGCCGTTCCGGCCGCCACCGCCGCCGATGCCCCGGCTTCCGTACGGCCCTGGCAGCTCACCGGCACCTCCGTCGACGGCAGCGGGCGTACCGCCTTCGCGGCCGCCACCGCAACCGCCAAGCAGCCCTACGCACTGGCCGTCACCTTCTCCAAGGTGAAGGTCGACAGCGGCAAGTCCGCGGTGTCCGTCGGCACGGACGCCATCGTGCACGTGTCCTACAGCTTCAACCTCACCGCCACCAACGTGGACGTCTCGGCACAGGACTTCTTCGTCGGTCTCGACCTCTACCGCGGCTCCGCCACCAAGCCGACGAGCGACCTCTACGGCGACCAGCCGGCGACGTGCGACGTGACCTCCTCGGAGTCCTCGTACGAGAAGGTCGTCACCGGCATGTCGTGCAAGGGGAAGGTCGACATCTACCCCCGCTCGGACCTGCACAACGCCGACGCCGGTGCGAAGTGGCACTCCGTGGCCTGGGCGATCGCCTACAACGGCCAGAATCCCGAGGACCCGGCCGACGTGAGCAAGATCGGCACCGCCGAACTGACCGGGCAGACTTCTCCCACGGTCCGCCGGCTGTCCAAGCTCACCACCAACGCCGCGCCCGAGCCGGTCAAGAAGGGCAAGACCCTCACCGTCACCGGCGCTCTCACCCGGGCGAACTGGGAGACCCACAAGTACGCCGGCTACACCGGGCAGAAGGTCAAGCTGCAGTTCCGCAAGAAGGGAACCAGCACCTACACGACCCTCAAGACCATCTCCACGGACAGCCACGGCAACCTCAGGACGACGTACAAGGCGACCACCGACGGCTACTGGCGTTACTCGTTCGCCGGTACGGCCACCACCCCGGCCGTCTCGGCCGCGGGCGACTTCGTCGACGTCAAGTAGGGCCCCGGCAGCACGAGGCGGCCCCCACCGGCACGAAGGACCCCCGACCGGAGTCGGGGGCCCTTGGGCGTACGTCGGGTGAGTGCTCAGCCGCACTGGCAGGGGCTGCCCGACTGGCAGCCGCAGCCGCAGCCCGAGCCGCACCCGCACGCGCCGATGACCAGAAGGTTCTTGATCTCGGCGGGCTGGTCGGTCTCGCGCTGCTGCGTGGGGTCTGGCGTGGTGCTGGGGGATTCGGCCATGGATCCCTCCTAGAGGTCCCTAGAGGCAGGGCGTGGTGCCCTGCCCATTTCATGCCCGTTTCACTGGGCGCATCAACGGCGCACAGTGGCGCCCGCACGCCCGACCCGCACGCCGCGAGCCCCCGACCCGCCAGGGGAACCGCCGGCGGAACCGTCAGTGGAACCGTCAGGGGGTTACGCCCCCTCGATGCCCGTCACCGGCTGGATGTCCGGCTGCAGCTCGTCCGCGTGCTCGCCCGTGACCAGGAAGACGACGCGCTTGGCGACTGCGACCGCGTGGTCGGCGTACCGCTCGTAGTAGCGGCCGAGCAGCGTCACGTCGACGGCGGTCTCGATGCCGTGCTGCCAGCGGTCGTCCAGCAGGTGCTGGAAGATCGTGCGGTGCAGCAGGTCCATCTCGTCGTCGTCCTGCTCCAGCTGCAGGGCCAGGTCGACGTCCTTGGTGATGATCACCTCGGCGGCCTTGGCCATCAGACGCTGCGCGAGCTGCCCCATCTCCAGGACGGTCGCGTGCAGGTCGTGGGGGATGGCGTTCCCCGGGTAGCGGAGCCGGGCCAGCTTGGCGACGTGCTGCGCCAGGTCGCCGGAGCGCTCCAGGTCGGCGGACATCCGCAGAGAGGTGACGACGATCCGCAGATCGGTCGCCACCGGCTGCTGGCGGGCCAGCAGGGCTATCGCCCTGGCCTCCAGGTCGTGGTGGAGTTCGTCCACCTTCTGGTCGGCCTCGATGACACTTTCGGCCAGCTTGAGGTCGGCGTCGAGGATCGCCGTCGTGGCGCGCCCGATCGCCGATCCGACCAGCCTGGCCATGTCGACCAGGCTGTCGCCGATCGAGTCGAGTTCCTCGTGGTACGCGTCCCGCATCAGGGTTCCCTCTCGTACGTGTGTTCTAGGGCTCCGGAGGCCGGGGCCCGTGGCCGAAACCAGCTCCGAACCCCACGCTCCCATGTTCTGGTCCCCGCGCGTCCGTTTCTGCCATCGCAAATGAACCAATACTGGCTCCAAGGTGAACTCTGGGCGACGAGTGTTCGAGCTGACACCTCGCGGACTGTGGGGATGTCGTACGCCCTGCTTAACCTGTTTGCATGGACGTGAACGCGGCGGTCGCCGCAGCGGCAGCGATCGCCGGGGTGCTTACCGGTGTCATCGCCATGCTGGCGTTCCGCTGGAGCGAACGCGACCAGAAGCGACCGACCAGGACTTCTCTGCACACCGACCCCGTACTGCCCCCGGGCGTGGACACCGTACTGAGCGTGCTGCGCTCCTCCGCGGTGGTCCTCGACGAGGGCGACATCGTGGTCAAGGCGAGCTCGGCGGCGTACGCGCTGGGGCTGGTGCGCGGCGGCAAACTCGCCGTCGAACCGATGCTCCAGATGGCCCGGGACACCCGGCGCGACGGCGAGATACGCCAGGTCGAGCTGGACCTGCCCCGGCGCGGCACCGGACGCGGAGAGGCGCTGGCCGTCTCCGCCCGGGTGGCGCCCCTCGGCTCCCGGCTCGTACTGCTCCTCGTCGAGGACCTCACCGAGGCCCGTAGGATCGAGGCGGTACGACGCGACTTCGTGGCGAATGTCAGCCACGAGCTGAAGACCCCGGTCGGCGCACTCTCCCTCCTCTCCGAGGCCGTCATGGACGCCTCGGACGATCCGGAGGCCGTGCAGCGCTTCGCCGGTCGTATGCAGATCGAGGCCACGCGCCTGACCAACCTGGTCCAGGAGCTCATCGATCTGTCGAGAGTGCAGAACGACGATCCGCTGGAGGACGCCGAGCCCGTCCGGGTGGACGAACTCGTCGCCGAGGCGATCGACCGGTGCCGCCACCAGGCCGGCACCAAGCAGATCACCATGGCCGCCGGCGGCACCGCCGACCTGCACGTCTGGGGCAACCGCGGCCAGCTGGCCGCCGCCCTCGGCAACCTGGTCGAGAACGCCGTGAACTACTCGTCGGCCCGCACCCGGGTCGGGATAGCCGCCCGCCGGCTCAACGCACCCGGCGGCGACATGATCGAACTTGCCGTGACCGACCAGGGCATCGGCATCACCGACAAGGACAAGGACCGCATCTTCGAGCGCTTCTACCGAGTCGACCCGGCCCGCTCGCGGGCCACCGGCGGTACCGGTCTCGGTCTCGCCATCGTCAAACACGTGGTCGCCTCGCACGGCGGGGAGGTCACGGTGTGGAGCGCCGAAGGTCAGGGCTCCACGTTCACCCTCAGGTTGCCGGAGGCGGGCGCGGCTCGTGACCGCGCCTCGCAGCACCCCGACCCCGACCTCGATGACGAGGCCGGTACCACCGAGTCATCCCCGTACGAACCGCTTCCCGCCCCGGAGGTCCTTCCGTGACCCGAGTGCTCGTCGTCGAGGACGAGGAGTCCTTCTCCGACGCCCTGTCGTACATGCTCCGCAAGGAGGGCTTCGAGGTCGCAGTGGCGGCCACGGGTCCCGACGGTCTCGACGAGTTCGAGCGCAACGGCGCCGACCTCGTCCTCCTCGACCTGATGCTGCCCGGCCTGCCGGGCACCGAGGTCTGCCGTCAGCTGCGCGGCCGGTCCAACGTCCCCGTCATCATGGTGACGGCCAAGGACAGTGAGATCGACAAGGTTGTCGGGCTGGAAATAGGAGCCGACGACTATGTCACCAAACCCTTCTCCTCCCGCGAACTGGTCGCCCGTATCCGGGCCGTCCTGCGCCGTCGCGGGGAGCCGGAGGAGGTCACCCCGGCCGCCCTCGAGGCCGGTCCGGTCCGCATGGACGTCGACCGCCACGTGGTGACGGTCTCCGGCTCCAAGGTCGACCTCCCCCTCAAGGAGTTCGACCTGCTGGAGATGCTGCTCCGCAACGCGGGCCGCGTCCTCACCCGGATGCAGCTCATCGACCGGGTCTGGGGTGCCGACTACGTCGGTGACACCAAGACCCTCGACGTCCACGTCAAGCGCCTGCGCGCCAAGATCGAGCCGGACCCGGGCGCGCCCAGGTACCTGGTGACGGTCCGCGGCCTCGGCTACAAGTTCGAGCCGTAAACCGCTGACCTGGTCCTACGACCGCACGGCTGAGCCACGGTCGTGACCGTACGGCCGACGCGAGAAGGGCGGCCCCCTCGGGGGTACCGCCCTTCTCGCGTTCGCCGTACGGCCGTACGACTGCTCAGCCCGCGTTCGCCGACTCCGACGCCGAGTCGCTCGGGGTGGCGCTCTCGGACGCCTTGTTCTTGCCCTTGGCGCTCTCGCTCGCCGTGGCGCCCGCCGCCGGGGAGCCGGAGGTCGAGGAGGAGGCGGACGAGGACGCGGAGGCCGACGGGACCGCGCTCGGGCCCCAGCCCGTGAAGAAGCTCTCGGCGGGCACGACGAACGCGCGCAGGCTCACGTCACCCGCCTTGCTGAAGGTGAACGTGACCTTCTGCGCGTTGCCGTCCTTCACCGCCTCGCGGCTGCTGGCCAGCACCGCGGAGGCGTTGCCCTTGCCGCCCAGGATCAGCCGGCCGCCGCCCGGGATGGTCAGCGGCTGGGACTTGGTGGCGTGCAGTTCGGCGGTCTTGTTGGTGCCGGCGACGACGATCGACTGCAGCGTCTCGGGCTCGGTGCCGGTGTTGAAGATGGTCGCGGTGACCACGGCCGGGCCGGTCGAGGTGAGGTCGGGCTGGGTGATCACGGTCGCGTTCTGGACCTTGATGTCGCCGACACTCGTCGCGGCGTTGTCCGGCTTGATCTCCAGCGTCTGGGAGTTGTTGCCGGCACCGCATGCGGCGAGCGAGGCGACGGAGACGGCGATGGCGGAGGCGGCGAGGGCGCCGCGTCGAAGGCTGCTGCTCACGGCGGCGGCTACTCCTTGAACGCACGGGCGGCTCCTATAAAGCCGCCCTAAGTGTCTGTCAGCGGCCTTAGGTTACCGAGCCGTTCCCGCGTGGCCGCACCCGACCCTCCCCAAGCCCCTCGCTTCTCTTGAGCAGCTGCGTCCCCAGGCCCCCACAAGTGACTCCTCGGTCACTTTGGGGGGCGCTCGTCAGGCATTCACATAACTGGCTCGCAACACCGCGCGCAAAATTTCCGTGAAGGAATGCGCGACCGTCGGGGAAATTGATCACGTACCGTTCGGTCGGACGCCCGTGATCAATTCCGGAAACGCCTCCGATCCGGCATCGGCAGCCGAACGGAGTAGCGGAAGTCGTACACTTGGAAGTGGACATATGGGGACGTTCAGCCACTTGGGCGGCCGTCCGGAGGTGTGTAACGTACGCGTTTCACCTCGCCCGAAGAGCCGCTCCGACCTGCGAATACCTGGTTCCGGACGGCCCGCGCAGCACGTTCCTGTTGCTGTTGTCAACCCCCGAGATATGCTCTGACCTGCGAAAACGCCATTCAGAACCGCCGGTTTCCGTGTTACCCTGGATAGCCACGGAAGGGGTACCTGTCACATGACGTTCAAGGTTGGCGACACCGTGGTCTATCCCCATCACGGGGCCGCGCTGATCGAGGCTATCGAAACTCGCCAGATCAAAGGCGTGGACAAGACCTACTTGGTGCTGAAGGTCGCCCAGGGTGACCTGACGGTACGTGTGCCAGCGGACAATGCGGAGTTCGTCGGCGTGCGTGATGTGGTCGGTCAGGACGGGCTGGACCGGGTCTTCGAGGTGCTGCGCGCGCCGTACGCCGAGGAGCCCACGAACTGGTCCCGTCGTTACAAGGCAAACCTGGAGAAGCTCGCCTCCGGCGATGTCATCAAGGTCGCGGAAGTCGTGCGTGACCTGTGGCGTCGTGAGCGCGAGCGCGGACTCTCCGCCGGCGAGAAGCGGATGCTCGCCAAGGCCCGCCAGATCCTGGTGAGCGAGCTCGCCCTCGCGGAGAACACGAACGAGGACAAGGCCGAGGCTCTGCTCGACGAGGTCCTCGCGTCCTGACGCCGTCCAGCTCGGCACACCGAAACTCCGCACACTGAAATGCCGCGGTGCCCGATGACACACCTGTCGCCGGGCGCTGCGGCATGTCCGTGCCCGGAACTCGCGCTCTCGGAGCCCCGCCCCGGCGGAAACCCCCGATACTAGGCGTGCCGGGCCCGGGCTGCTGGCTCGACCAGTGTCACGGAAGGGTCCGGTCAAGGCGTCGCGCCCGGCACTTCCCAGGCCATACCCACGCCAGGCCCGCACACAAACCTGACAGGAACCGATGTCTGACGATTCGCGTCCTTCGCGTACGGAACTGCGTACCGCCGCCGTGATTCCCGCCGCCGGCCGGGGCGTACGGCTCGGTCCGGGCGCCCCCAAGGCGCTGCGCACGCTGAACGGCACACCCATGCTCATCCACGCGGTGCGCGCGCTGGCCGCCTCCCGCGCGGTCTCCCTGGTCGTCGTCGTGGCCCCGTCCGACGGCGCGCCCGAGGTCAAGTCACTCCTCGACGCGCACGCGCTGCCCGACCGCACCGACTTCCTCGTCGTCCCGGGCGGCGACTCCCGCCAGGAGTCCGTCAAGCTCGGCCTGGACGCGCTGCCCCCCGACTACGACATCGTCCTCGTCCACGACGCGGCCCGCCCGCTGGTCCCCGTCGACACGGTCGACGCCGTGATCCAGGCGGTCCGCGACGGCGCCCACGCGGTCGTCCCCGCCCTTCCGCTCGCCGACACGGTCAAGGAGGTCGAGCCGGCGACGGTCCAGGGCGACCCCGAGCCGGTCGTCGCCACCCCGCAGCGCGCCCGCCTGCGCGCGGTCCAGACCCCCCAGGGCTTCGACCGGACGACGCTGGTCCGCGCCCACGAGACGGTCACCGACAACGTCACCGACGACGCCAGCATGGTCGAACAACTCGGCGAAAGGGTCGTGGTCGTCCCCGGCCACGAGGAGGCCTTCAAGGTCACCCGCCCCCTCGACCTGGTCCTCGCGGAGGCGGTCCTGGCCCGCAGGAGGCTCAACGATGGCTTCTGAGCCGCCGCTGCTTCCCCGGGTGGGGATCGGCACCGACATCCACGCCTTCGAGGAGGGCCGCGAGCTGTGGTGCGCCGGCCTGAAGTGGGAGGGCGAGGGCCCGGGCCTGGCCGGCCACTCGGACGCGGACGTGGTCGCGCACGCCGCGTGCAACGCGCTGTTCTCGGCGGCGGGCCTGGGCGACCTCGGTCAGCACTTCGGCACGGGGCGCCCGGAGTGGTCGGGCGCGTCGGGCATCACGCTGTTGACCGAGGCGGCCCGGATCGTCCGCGACGCCGGATTCCTGATCGGGAACATCGCTGTACAGGTGGTAGGACCGCGCCCGAAGATCGGCAAGCGCCGCGACGAGGCGGAGAAGATCCTCTCGGCCGCGGCCGGGGCTCCGGTTTCGGTTTCGGGGGCCACAACGGACGGCCTGGGATTTCCGGGCAGAGGAGAAGGGCTCATGGCGGTGGCAACGGCCTTGGTGGTCCAGTCGGCGTGACCGGACCGACCTTCTCTCAGGGGCGCGGGGCGGTATCTCCTGTGCGGCTCCGCCGCGGGGCACGACAAGCCCCAACGCACCCGCACCGGACAACGGTCCCACCCAGTCCCGTCGGCCCACTACCCTAGGTCCCGTGACAATTCGCCTGTACGACACCAACGCCCGGCAGATCCGTGACTTCGCCCCGCTCGCGCCGGGCTGTGTCTCGATCTACCTCTGTGGTGCCACCGTGCAGGCGGCACCGCACATCGGCCATATCCGCTCCGGCCTGAACTTCGACATCATGCGCCGCTGGTTCGAATACCGCGGCTACGCCGTGACGTTCATCCGGAACGTCACGGACATCGACGACAAGATCATCACCAAGTCCGCCGACCAGGGCCGCCCCTGGTGGGCGATCGGCTACGAGAACGAGCGCGCGTTCAACGACGGCTACACCGCGCTCGGCTGCCTCCCGCCGACGTACGAGCCCCGCGCGACCGGGCACGTGCCGGAGATGATCGAGATGATGCGCGGGCTGATCGAGCGCGGGCACGCCTACGAGGCCGACGGCAACGTCTACTTCGACGTGCGCTCCTACCCGGACTACCTCCAGCTCTCCAACCAGGAGCTGGACAACCTCCGCCAGCCGGAGGGCGAGGGCGAGACCGGTAAGCGGGACCAGCGGGACTTCGCGCTGTGGAAGGCCGTGAAGCCGGGCGAGCCCAGCTGGGAGACGCCGTGGGGCCGCGGCCGGCCCGGCTGGCACCTGGAGTGCTCGGCGATGGCCCACAAGTACCTGGGCGAGGCCTTCGACATCCACGGCGGCGGCCTCGACCTGATCTTCCCGCACCACGAGAACGAGATCGCCCAGGCCAAGGCCTACGGCGACGAATTCGCCCAGTACTGGGTGCACAACGCCTGGGTCACCATGAGCGGCGAGAAGATGTCGAAGTCCCTCGGGAACTCGGTCCTCGTCTCCGAGATGGTCAAGGCGTGGCGCCCGATCGTGCTCCGCTACTACCTCGGCACCCCGCACTACCGCTCGATGATCGAGTACAGCGAGGAGTCGCTGCGCGAGGCCGAGGCGGCGTTCGGGCGGATCGAGGGGTTCGTGCAGCGCGTGGTGGAGCTGGCCGGGGGAGCCGTCGAGCCCTCGTCCGAGGTCCCGCCGGCCTTCGCCGAGGCCATGGACGACGACCTGGGCGTCCCGCAGGCACTGGCCGTCGTGCACACCACCGTCCGGCAGGGCAACAGCGCGCTGGCCGCCGACGACAAGGAAGCCGCCGTCGCCCGGCTCGCCGAGGTCCGCGCCATGCTCGGCGTGCTCGGCCTCGACCCGCTCGACGCGCACTGGTCCGGCGGGGCCGAGAAGGGCGAGGACCTGCACGGGGTCGTCGACAGTCTCGTACGACTCGTCCTCGACCAGCGTGAGTCGGCCCGCGGCCGCAAGGACTGGGCGACCGCCGACGCCATCCGTGACCAGCTCAACCAGTCCGGTCTCGCGATCGAGGACAGCCCCCAGGGCCCCCGCTGGACCCTCAAGTCCTGACCACCGGTCAATCAAGATCGACTGTGCCGCCCGGCCCCCCGGGCGGCACACTGCATAAGACGTACGACACCGCATCAGTACGACGCCGAATGAGACGTACGTACGAAACGAAGCTTACGGAGACGGGTAACCCATGGCAGCCAACAACCGCCGCATGTCCGGCAAGAAGGGCGCGCAGATCGGCAGTGGCGGCCAGCGGCGCCGAGGCCTGGAGGGCAAGGGTCCGACCCCGCCCGCCGAGATGCGCAAGGGACACAAGAAGAACCGCGTCGCCAACGCCAAGACGAAGCAGACGGTACGCCGTCCCACGCCGCGCGGCCGGGGCGGCAAGGGCACCTCCGAGCTGGTCGTCGGCCGCAACCCGGTCGTCGAGGCGCTGCGCGAGGGCGTTCCCGCGTCCACCCTCTACGTCCAGCAGTTCATCGACAACGACGAGCGCGTCCGCGAGGCCCTCCAGCTCGCCGCCGAGCGCGGTGGCATCAACCTCATGGAGGCGCCACGCCCCGAGCTGGACCGTATGACGAACGGCCTGAACCACCAGGGCCTGGTACTCCAGGTCCCGCCGTACGAGTACGCGCACCCCGAGGACCTGGCGGAGGCCGCGTACGACGGGGGCGAGGACCCGCTGATCGTCGCCCTGGACGGGGTCACCGACCCGCGCAACCTCGGCGCGGTCGTCCGCTCCGTCTCCGCCTTCGGCGGCCACGGCGTGGTCGTGCCCGAGCGGCGCGCGGCCGGTATGACGGCGGGCGCCTGGAAGACGTCGGCCGGTGCGGCGGCCCGCACGCCGGTGGCCCGTGCCACGAACCTCACCCGGGCCCTGGAGGCGTACAAGAAGGCCGGCATCGTGATCGTCGGCCTGGCGGCCGACGGCGAGCACGCGATCGGCGACCTGGAGGCGCTCTCCGGTCCCGTCGTCATCGTCGTGGGCAGCGAGGGCAAGGGCCTGTCCCGGCTGGTCGGCGAGACCTGCGACTACCGGGTGCGGATCCCGATGCCGGGCGGCGCCGAGTCGCTCAACGCCGGTGTGGCGGCCGGGATCGTCCTGTACGAGGCGGCCCGGCGGCGGGGCTGACCGTGCGGTAAGGGGTGTTCCGGCGGCGGTACGGGATGGCGTGCCGCCGGGGGCGAACAGACGTCCGCGGCCTCACCTGTGCGGGGTAATTCCGGCGTCCTGCACATCCTTGACGGGGTCCGGACACTTCGGGGCGGTCAAAGCAGTGTCCTAACTCCACGTCACTCGGTTAGATGAGTGTGGACACCAGAACACCCCGCACACCCACGGGGGACCGCTCGCCGGGATTCCGCTCCGGATTCACTTCCGGGCCCGACGACGCTCCCGCGCTGAGCATGGTGAAGGTGCCGAGCGATCCGGCGCAGGTCATCGTCAACCACGCGAGTTTCCGCGTGCAGTTGGGCGTATCGACACGGCGTGCCCAATCTCCCCGGGTCGCACGGCACCTGAGCGCCACCGAGGACACCGCGCGCATCCCGGTCGCCGGCACGGCGGGCAGAGCGGGGGCGGCGACCGGCCGCCGCCGCCCGGTCGTGTGGAGCGGCAAGTCCGCGCCCGACGACACCGGAGCCCACCGGCTGCTCCAGGCCGTTCGCGGCGGCAGCGTCCGGTACGCCGAGGAGCCCGTCGAACCGGCCGGCGCGACCCAGGTCATCCCGCGCGTCGACGACGGCTACGCCCATCTCGATCAGACCGTCGAGACCCCGATGGTCGGCCATCCGCGCTCCCCGGTCTCGGGCGAGACCCGGCTGCTGCCGCCCATGCGGTCAGCGGGCAGCGCCTACGACGAACCGGGTTACGGCGGACCGGCCTACGGCGAGCAGACCTACGACGAGCAGGCCTACGGCGAACGGGCCTACGCCGACGACGAGTTCGAGGACTTCGAGGAGCCGCCGTCGACCAGGCGGCACGGCGACGACCCGTCCCGGCACGCCTACTACCCCGGCCGCCGGATGAACCTGGGCGTGGTCCTGCTCCCGCTGCGGATCTTCCTCGGCTTCATCTCCATCTACGCCGGCATGGGCAAGCTGTGCGACCCCGTCTACTTCGACGGCGGCAAACGCGGCTCCATGGTCACCTGGCTCAACACGCTGCATCCCTGGGACGTCGCCGAGCCGCTGCGCCAGTTCGCCCTCCAGCATCCGGTCGGCTCCGGCCTGGTCATCGCCTTCTTCCAGGTGATCGTCGGCGTGCTGACCGTCCTCGGCTGCTGGCAGCGGGTGGCCGCGGTCGTCGGCGCCCTGCTCTCCGCCGCGCTCATCGTCACCGTCAGCTGGAAGACCGTCCCGGCGTACGACGCCCCCGACATCATCTATCTCGCCGCCTGGTCGCCGCTGATCATCGCCGGCGCCCCCGTCTACTCCGTCGACGGCCGCCTCGCGGGCAGCGCCTGGCGACGCCTGGGCCCGCACTCCGACATCTGGGACCTGCGTGCCTTCGTGCTCCGCCGCGGCGCCCTGGTCACGGCCGTCACCATCGGTCTCACCCTCCTTGTCGGCTCCCTGCTGGGCGGCGCGGTCCGCGACTCCAGCCGCGTGGTGGTCCCCGGCCCCGGTGAGGCCCCCCGCAACAACCTCCCGGGCTCCCCGATGCCGGGCGAGTCGGCCAAGCACGACGCGAAGACCCCGTCGGCCCCCACGTCCCCCTCCGGGGGCGCCACGGCGAGCCCTTCGCACGCGGCGACCACTCCGGGCGCCGACCACACCACGAGCGGCGCCACCACCACGACCCCCAGCCAGACCCAGGGCACCACGGGCCAGGCCCCGCCGCATCACACCGCGCCCGCACCGACGACCGCGGGCCCCACGTCCGGCGGCAGCACCTCGGGCGGCACGTCCCCGACGGGCGGCACGGGCACCGGCACCGGAAGCTCCGGCGGCGGCTCGACGTCCACGGGTCAGCCGGGCCTGGTGGGCGGCCTGCTGGGCTAGTACGGCCGCTAGTACGGCCACTTCACGGCCATGGGCCCCACGCCTTGCGGCGTGGGGCCCATGGCCGTTAGAAGAAGAAAGAAGGAGGGCACGGGGCCTCAGCGCGCCCCGAACCGGCCGTCACCGCCCCAGCGCCGCCAGTTCCTTCGCCGCCTCCGTCAGGTCCTTCGCGGTGTCGATCGCCCGCCAGTACGCCCCCTGCGGAATCGGGAACCCGGCCAGCCGCCGGCTCCGCGCAAGGTGCGGGAACGTCGTCCGCTCGTGGTCCCCCCGCTCCGGAAGCATCTCGGCGAACTCCGGCGAGAAGACGTACACACCCGCGTTGATCTCGAACGTCGACGGCGGTGCCTCGATGAAGTCCGTGATGTGCCCGAAGCCGTCCGTCTGCACCGCGCCCCAGGGGATCCGCGGCCGGGCGAGCGCGAGCGTCGCCACCGCGTCCCGCTCCGTGTGGAAGTCGGCCATGTCGCGCAGCGAGAACCGCGTCCAGATGTCGCCGTTCGTGGCGTACCAGGGCCGGTCGCTGTGCGGCAGACGCGCGGCGGCGTACTTGAGGCCGCCGCCCCGGCCCAGCGGCTCGCTCTCCACCACGGTCGTGACGGAGAGGGGCAGGTCGGCCGAGTCCAGCCACTTCTGCAGGACGTCCGCGAGGTGGCCGCAGGAGATCACCACGTCGGTGACGCCCTCCTCGGCGAGCCAGGTCAGCTGGTGGCCGATGATCGGCGTACCCGTACCCGGGATCTCGACCATCGGCTTGGGCCGGTTGTCGGTGTACGGGCGAAGCCGTGAGCCCTGGCCACCGGCCAGGACCACGGCTTGAGTGGGGCGCAACGCGGCGTTCGGATGGGTCATGCCCCGAACTGTACGACGCGCCCCCGGGTCGGCTTCCCGCCGCGGGGCGGCCCTTGGGAACCCCTTACCTGCTTACCGAACGGTGTTCAGCTGTGTGCCGCCAGCACGCCGGAGGCGAAGGACGTGTCACAGACCGGGCGGGCGTACGACTGGGCGCGCGAGGCGCCGTAGATGCGCACCGCGGCCCGGCCCAGCGCACGCGCGATGGACGAGCAGTGCTGGGCCAGCGACGGGTGGCCGTTGACCGCCTGCTGGAGGTGGGTGAGGACCTGGCCCGGGTTCTTGTCCTGGAGCTCGGTCATCAACTGGTCGCGCAGGACGTCCTGGGGGGCCCGCGAGACGGCCTTGGAGGAGACGTCGGCGTCGGTCACGTCGGTCGCGGTGAGCACCGAGTTCCGCGGGCTTCCCGTCCAGTTGACGCGGGTGACGGCGAGGGTCCCGGAGAGCACCAGGACGACGGGCAGGACGAGGGCGAGAGTGCGGCCGATCCGGCGGGCAGGGCCGCCCCGATGGCCGCGTCGCGTCTGAGGGGTGGTGGAGTGCTTCACGCGTGTGAGGGTAGCGTGCGGTAATGATTTGGCGACATTTAGTCACCGGTTCGGGGGATGGAGAAGCGCCCTGTTTCGGGTACGGGGTTGACGTACACGGCTCGAAAACCACCTGCTTGCCGGGGTAAATCGGGACAACGAAAAGGGCCCCGCGGCAGGTCGCGGGGCCCTCGTCGTCAACCTGGGCAAGTTCACCCTGGTCAGAGGTTTCTCTGCTTGATCGGTCAGTCGGAGAGACGCTCGCCCGTGGAGGTCGAGAACACGTGGGTCTCGCCCGGCCGCGGCACGACGTGCAGCGTGGCGCCCTTCTCCGGGACCGCGCGGCCGCTGACGCGGACGACCAGGTCCTTGAGGTCGTCGCCGACCTTGGCGCTGCCGTAGACGTAGCCGTCGGCGCCGAGCTCCTCGACGACGTTCACGGAGACCGCGAGACCCGCCGGGGCGTCCTCGGAGTCCTTGGTGAGGGAGGCCGCGGCCTCGCCGTTGTGCTCGACGATGTCGAAGTGCTCGGGGCGGACGCCGACGGTGACCGTGCGGTCGCCCTTGTCGGCGGCGGCCTGGAGCGCCTCACGGTTGACCGGGACCACGCTGTTGCCGAACTTCACGCCGCCGTCGGTGATCGGGACCTCGACCAGGTTCATGGCGGGGGAGCCGATGAAGCCGGCGACGAAGAGGTTGGCCGGGCGGTCGTACATGTTGCGCGGCGAGTCGACCTGCTGGAGCAGACCGTCCTTGAGCACGGCGACCCGGTCGCCCATCGTCATGGCCTCGACCTGGTCGTGGGTGACGTAGACCGTGGTGATGCCGAGGCGGCGCTGGAGGGACGCGATCTGCGTACGGGTCGAGACACGGAGCTTGGCGTCGAGGTTCGACAGCGGCTCGTCCATGAGGAAGACCTGCGGCTCACGCACGATGGCGCGGCCCATCGCGACACGCTGGCGCTGACCGCCGGAGAGCGCCTTCGGCTTGCGGTCCAGGTACTCGGTGAGGTCGAGGATCTTCGCGGCCTCCTCGACCTTCTGCCGGATCTCCGCCTTGTTGACGCCGGCGATCTTGAGCGCGAAGCCCATGTTGTCGGCGACCGTCATGTGCGGGTAGAGGGCGTAGTTCTGGAACACCATGGCGATGTCCCGGTCCTTGGGCGGCAGGTGCGTGACGTCGCGGTCGCCGATGCGGATGGCGCCGGCGTTGACGTCCTCGAGCCCCGCGAGCATCCGGAGCGAGGTGGACTTGCCGCAACCGGACGGGCCGACCAGGACGAGGAACTCTCCGTCCTCGATCGCGATCTCGAGTCCGTCTACGGCGGGCTTGATGGAACCCGGGTAGATCCGGGTCGCCTTGTCGAACGTGACAGTGGCCATGGCTCAGAGGCCCCCTTCTACCGGCAGGAACGTGCCGGACGATCCGTTGTAGGAAGGTGGTGGTGTAGTCCACGAGAGTGAACTGGCTCAGGACGGTACCTGGCGTTCACCCCGTATGTCAGTACCTGGAGCCCTGTGAACTTCGCGGAAATTTTCGACGGGCACCAGCTGGGAGCTGGGTACACTGCACTGGCACGTGGGCTCTACGCCCGCGCGCAGGCCTCCTTAGCTCAGCCGGCCAGAGCAACGCACTTGTAATGCGTAGGTCGTCGGTTCGAATCCGACAGGGGGCTCCGCAGCAGGCACCGCCCGGTGGGCGGGTGACACATGTCGGCCCCCGCGATCCATGATCGCGGGGGCCGACATGTGCCGTGGGCGAGGTCGGGGTTCCTCCGGGGCACCACCCCCATGGGAACCCCGACAAGCTGTCGCTGGACCGACCAAGGCGCAACGTCAGCTCCACTGAATGTAACGGCCCAACCCGGAGATCCATTCCCTAGCGCTGGGGAATGTCGTGTCCTACCCGCGGGCCGCGCTGCAGCCCATGGTGCTGGGCAGCTCCGTGTATTCCTTCGACGAGGAGACGGGCCGGGTGGGGCACGGCCTGTCCGGTCCACGCGCGCTGCGCGCCCTCATCGACCTCAATCCGTTTCTGGCCGAGTTGTCCCGCACCACCCGGCACGAGTTCGCCGGCGGCCTGGCGACCCGGTCGAGCAGCCGGAACGCCCAGTTACGGGGCTCCGTGGGCGCGGTGGTCCACATCGTGCTGTCGGGCTGTGTGTACGAGGAGTCGTCGTACGGCGAGGACACGACGGTGCGGATCCACGGCACCGGTGCCGTGCTCGGCGTCGCGGAGGTCTTCAACCCCGAGCTGCACGCGCCCACGGCGCGCTGCCTCAACACCACGCTCTCGCTGGCGGTTCCGCTGGCCCGCATGCGCACCATGGCCGAGCACAACGGGCGTATCGCCTCCGCCCTGGGCAAGGTGCTGGCGGACCAACTCGCCGCGGGAGAGCGCGTCTACGGCCGTCGCACCCTGCTCCCCGAGCAACGGCTCGCCGGTCTCTTCGTGTACCTCCTGGACAAATGCGCGGTCCCCTGCGTGAGATACGGCCGGATGGTCGAGGGGCCGTCGCAGAGCGACCTCGCGGACGCCCTCTCGGTCAGCCGGGCCACCGTCGAGAGCGCGCTCAAGGTGCTGCGGGACCGCGAACTCGTGACCACCGGGTACCGCCAGTACCGGTTTCCGGACGAGCGGGAACTGGCCTCGTTCGGGAGGGTCAGGACCCCGTCCCAGACGGTCACGGGGTCGGTGGAGGGTCGCTGACCGACGTTCCTGCCATTTTTTCCGGGCGGGCGCTGATCGATAATTGACTCGGCATCGAGATAACCGCTCATGTAAATGGACTTAATCGAGTCCGACACCGCCTCGGGATATCCCCGAACTGGAAAAAGTTCAGTTCGGGGGGATTTCGAGGCGGCCGTGACTTCCGGCACCCGATTCTCGACACACTGGGTCAGTGCCGTCCCGCCACCCGGTCCGCGATGCGGGCCAGGCGGGACGACTCGGTGCTCGGACGGAGTCGTTCGCGCTGGTCGGCGGTGCGGTAGGTGGCGTACATGCCCTGTACGCCGAGCCAGCGGAAGGGCTCCGGCTCCCACTTGCGGACCTTGTGGTTCACCCACGGCAGCTCCGTCAGTTCGGTGCGGCCGGCCTGGCCGGAGTCGAGCTGGACGAGGTCCCGCAGCGTCCGTCCCGCGAGGTTGGTGGTGGCGACACCGGAGCCGACGTATCCGCCCGCCCAGCCGAGCCCCGTGGAGCGGTCGAGGGTGACGGTCGCGCACCAGTCGCGCGGGACTCCGAGCACCCCGGACCAGGCGTGCTCGATGCCCACCCCCGCGAGCGCGGGAAAGAACCGCACCAGGATCTCGCGGAGGGCCTCGATGGTCGCCTCCTGCGTCCGGCCGTCGTTGTCCGTCCGCGACCCGAAGCGGTACGGCACCCCGCGCCCGCCGAGCGCGATCCGCCCGTCGGCCGTGCGCTGGGCGTACATGTAGGCGTGCGCCATGTCGCCGAGGGTCTCCAGCCCCCGCCATCCCACCGACGCCCACTGCTCCTCGGTCAGCGGCTCGGTGGCGATCATCGAGGAGTTCATCGGCAGCCAGGTGCGTTTCTGCCCCTTGAGGTTCGCGGTGAAGCCCTCGGTGCAGCGCAGGACGTAAGGGGCGCGGACCGTGCCGTAGGGCGTGACGGCGTGCCGGGGCCGGATCTCGGTGACGGGGGTGGACTCGTGGATCCGTACCCCCAGCGCCTCCACGGCGGCCACCAGCCCCTTCACCAGCTTCACCGGGTGCAGCCGGGCCCCGTGCGGGGTCCAGGTCGAGCCGACCGCGTCGGCGACGCGGATCCGCTCCCGGGTCTGTCCGGCGCCGTACAGCTCGCGGTCCTGCTCGCCGTACGACAGCTCGTGCTCGTGGAAGGCCCTGAGCCGGGCCAGCTGGGCCGGGGTGGTGGCCACCTCCAGCACCCCGCCCTTGTGCAGATCGGCGTCGATGCCCTCGGCCGCGGCGACCGCCACCACCTCGTCGACGGTCTGGTTCATGGCCCGCTGCAGCCGTACGGCGGCCTCGTGGCCGTGCAGCGCGGCGTACCGGTCGCGGCCGGCGATGCCGTTGTAGAGCCAGCCGCCGTTGCGGCCGGAGGCGCCGTACCCGCAGAACTTCTGTTCCAGCACGGTGATCCGGAGGAAGGGGGCGGCCTTCTTCAGGTAGTACGCGGTCCACAGTCCGGTGTACCCGCCACCCACGACGACCACGTCCGCGGTGGCGTCACCGTCGAGCGGCTCCCGCACCGCCGGGAGACCGTCGTTCGCGTACCAGAAGGAGACGCCGCCGTTGACGACACTGCTAGCCGAGCTGCTCATGGGCGGACGTTAACCGTTGAGGGTGGCCAGTGTCTCCTTCGGATTCCATGCTTTTCCGCGGCCTCTGACCAGCGGATAGCAGGCGAGACCGATCAGTGTGGCGACGAAGTGGCCGAGGTCGGTGAAGGTGGGCGACTCGGTCAGCGGCAGGCCGTAGACGAGCAGGACGACCGCGACGTACGGATACCGCCAGGGCGTCGCGATCCGGTACGCGAGCACCGCGATCACCCCGGCCAGCGCGTAACTCACCCCGATGTCGAGGGTGTTGACCGCGGAGTGCGGGGCGATGCCGTCGTGGATGCCCTTCAGCAGCGCACCCTCGCTGATCAGCGTGGCCAGCACGTGCGCGGCCACGCACACCAGCAGCCAGCGGGCGGTACCGAGCCAGCGTTCCGCGGGTGCGTGGAAAACGCTGTAGAGGAAGGCGAACGGCACCCAGTGGCCGCCGTCGATCCACATCGCGCTGGCGACCAGCACCCGCACCGGGTTGTCCGACAGCTCGCGGAGGTTGGTGGACCGCTGCCGCAGGAACTGCTGCTCGAACTCCGGTGACATGTGGTGCAGCGCGACGGTCGTCACGAAGAGAATCGCCAGCCAGACGTACGTGCCGGGGGCGCTGCGGACGTACGCCCACGCCTGGCCGCCGAGACCCCGGAAAATTCGCATGAGGCGATTCATGCACGGTCGCGACGTCGTGCGGGTGATTGACATTCCGGCGGGCCGATCGCACGGGCCGCCCGCCGACCGCTCACCCGCCCGCCGACCGCTCACCTGACCGGTTCCGCCACCGGGGCCGGCGTCGCGGCGTCCTGCTTCGGGGGCTTCGCTGTCACCAGCAGGGCCGCGGACAGGCCGGCCAGGAGCATGATGCCGGTCGCCCACCAGATGGCGGTCGTGTAGCCGTGTACGACGGATTCCGGGACCACGGCGGCCCGCTGGGCCGGGCTGTGCAGGTGGGCGGCGAGGTAGGCCGCGCTGCTGCTGGTGGCGATCGTGTTGAGCAGGGCCGTACCGATGGACCCGCCGACCTGCTGCGAGGTGTTGACGGTGGCCGAGGTGACCCCGGAGTCGTGCGGGGCCACGCCCGCCGTCGCGGTGGCGAAGACCGGCATGAAGGTCAGGCCCATGCCGAGGCCTATCAGCACCAGGGCGGGCAGGATCTCGGTGGGGTAGGAGGAGCTGACCGTCATCCGGGTCAGGAGCAGCAGACCGCACGCGGCCAGCAGCATCCCGGGGACCATGAGCAGGCGCGGCGCCACCCGGTACAGCAGGCGCGCGGATATCTGGGTGGAGCCGGTGATGATCGCCAGGGTCAGCGGGAGGAAGCCGAGGCCCGCCCGGACCGGGGAGTAGCCGAGGACGACCTGGAGGTAGTAGGTCAGGAAGAGGAACAGTCCGAACAGGGCGATGGTGGCGAGCGCCATCGTCAGGAAGCAGCCCGCGCGGTTGCGGTCCCTGACGATGTGCGGGGGCAGGAGGGGGCTCGGGGCACGGTTCTGCCACCAGACGAACCCGGCGATCAGGACGACCCCGGCCGCGAACGGGCCGAGGACCAGCGGGTCGACCCAGCCGCGCGGCTCGGCCTCGCTGAAGCCGTAGACGATCGCCACCAGTCCGCCGCAGCCCAGCAGCGCGCCGGGTACGTCGAGCCGGGCGCCGGTGTGGCCCGGACGGTCGCGCAGCAGCGCGGAGGCGCCGAAGACGGCGAGGACGGCGATGGGCACGTTGACGTACAGGCACCAGCGCCAGTTCAGGTACTCGGTGAGCAGCCCGCCGACGACGAACCCGATGGCCGAGCCGCTGCCCGCGAGGGCGCCGTAGACGCCGAAGGCCTTGCCGCGCTCCCGGGGGTCGGTGAAGGTCGTCGTCAGCAGGCTCAGCGCGGAGGGCGCGAGGACGGCGGCGAAGACGCCCTGGAGGGCGCGGGCGCCGAAGAGCATTCCCGGGGTCTGCGCGGCGCCGCCGAACGCGGAGGCGACGGCGAAGCCGGCCAGCCCGACGACGAAGGTGCGTTTGCGGCCGACCAGGTCGGCGATCCGGCCGCCGAGCAGGAGCAGTCCGCCGAAGGCGAGGGTGTAGGCGGTGATCACCCACTGGCGGTTGCCGTCGGACATGCCGAGGGCGCGCTGTGCGGAGGGGAGCGCGATGTTCACGATCGTCGCGTCCAGGACGACCATGAGCTGGGCGAGCGCGATGATCACCAGGCCCCACCAGCGGTGGGGGTCGGCCGCGTCCCTGCCGGGGCTCGTGCCGGGCGTTTCACCCGTTCGGGCGCTGCTCATTCGGAAAGAAGACCATGAATCCGGATGTATCGCATCCCGGGGTGTGTCCAGGCCGGGCCGGTCCGGGCGCGCCCTCCGTTGTCGGTGGCGCCCGGCAAGATGGGGGCATGGCGAGGACAGCGGCCGGTGGGCCCGGCGGTGGCAAGGTGAAGGGCGCGCGGCGGCCGGAGGTACGGCTGCCCGAGCTGGAACCCTGGGGCGGCGGTGAGCTGGAGCCGGACGGGGACTACGACGGGCTGGAGTTCCGGGAGCTGGACTTCGTCGGGCAGGACGGCGCGGGCGCCCGGTTCATGGACTGCGCGCTGACGGGCTGCGCCTTCGACGAGACGGGGCTGCGCCACGCCCGTCTGCTGGACACGGTCCTCACGGGGCCGAGAGGCGTCGGCACCGACCTCGCCGACGCGACCCTGCGCGATGTGGAGCTGGTCGACGCCCGCCTGGGCGGTACCCAGCTGCACGGTTCCGTCCTGGAGCGCGTGGTGATCCGCGGCGGCAAGATCGACTACCTGAATCTGCGCACGGCCAGGCTCAGAGACGTGGTCTTCGAGGGCTGCGTCCTGGTGGAACCGGACTTCGGCGACGCCGTCCTGGAGCGGGTGGAGTTCGTCGACTGCACCCTCAAGGAGGCCGACTTCACGGGGGTGACGATGAAGGACGTCGACCTGCGGGGCGCCGCGTCCCTGGAGGTCGCCAGGGGAGTGGAGCGACTGGCCGGGGCGGTGATCAGCATGTCCCAACTGCTGGATCTGGCCCCGGTGCTGGCCGTGCAGCTGGGGATCCGCGTGGAGGGATGAGGCCGGCCGCCGCGGTCAGTCCGTGGGTGTGGCCGCGGCCGCCTTCCGCAGGCCCAGGTGGTCGTCCGGGTCCTGGAGCCGGTCCTGCTGGGTCGCCAGCATGCGGCGGACCACCGGTTCCGGCATGCGGATCACCACCGGCCGGGGCAGCGTCAGCTCCCGCACGGCGGTGCCGGCACGGCCGGGGCGCACCCGGTTGCTCACCCTGGCCACCACCCGCACGTCCAACGTGAACTGCACCAGGACCGACGCGGACTTGGGCTTGTGCAGCGGCATCGAACCCGACGCGTTCACCGCCGCGTCGGCCGCGCCGCCGCTGCCACCGGCGTTGCCCAGCAGCTGGTTGAGGCGGAACTCGTCGGCGTTGAGCAGTCCGGCGCCCACCAGGCCGCGGGCCGATCTGCCGTGGTCGGCGGAGCTCAGGCCGTCCGTCTGGGTGGGCCGGGGCGCGTCCAGGTGGCTCTGCCCCACCGTCTCGAAGGTCATCTTGTCGCCGACGCCCAGCACCCGCCCGTCCCGCAGCCGCGCGTGCAGGGACGCCCGCAGGTCCTGGCCCGCCGCTCCGGTGGCGTACACCGGCGGCAGCTCCGCCCCGGCGGAGGTCAGCAGCGGCAGCGCCGCGATCAGCCACTCGGTGGAGACCGCCTCGTTCAGGGTGTACGCGGCGGCCTGGCCCTTGGACCGGAAGCGGTCGCCACCGCCCGCCTCCCGGACCGCGGAGCCGACCAGCTCCCGTATCTGCGGGGCGCCTTGGAAGCCGTTCACCTGCGCCTCCATCGGCAGTCGCACGCCTCCGGAGCGCCAGGCGCCGAGCGCGGCCGGGCGCTCGCCGCGCGGGCCGGGAGCGGGCGCCACCGGCTGGTGGCGCGGCGCGCTCAGCCGGCCGAGGGCGGCCAGGTCCTTCTCCAGGACGCGGTGGGTCAGCGCCTGGCGGCCCAGGGAGACCAGCGCCACCCGGCGGTCGCCGCGGTGCAGTTCGAGGGTCGCCTCGATCGGCACCCGCATCTTCGACGACTTCGCGGTCTTCGCCTCCGCGACCGTCTTCATGCCGAGCTGGCCGCGGCCCGCCGTACCGGAACGCCGCGAGCCGCCCGAGCCGGCGCCGAGCCCCGCCGCACCGCCCATGCTCTTCAGCTGCCCGACGCCGCCGTCCGGTCTGCCGGAGCCGGCGAGGATCCCCTCCACGCCGGTCGCCACGCCCTCGTCGTGGGAGGTGGCCTGCTGGGCGGCGGCCGCGGTGATGTACTCCAGGTCCCGGCCGTCGTCCGCCGCACCGTCGTAACCGCCGTCGCCCAGGCGGTTGACCTTGAACACCGCCCAGTAGGGGGTCTTGCGGCCGTCGAACAGCTCGACGGTGACCCCGCCGTCCATGGCGCCGGAGAGCAGCCCGGCGCTGCCGTCGCGGTCCAGGACGCGCAGCAGCCGTTGCACGTTGTCGTTGCGGTCGGCCAGCTGCCGCCGGGGCAGGAGGTCGTCGGCCAGGCTCTGCTGTCCGCTCTCCGTGAGCCGGGTACGCAGCCGGGCCAGCAGCGGCACGAAGTTCGGCAGGTTCTCGATCATGCCGAAGCCGAGGGGCAGCGCGCGGTCGAAGGACGGGCCGGTGGTGCGCGGCGGCGCGGACGTGGAGGAGCCGGCCGTGTCCGTCGTCCCTGTGGCGCGGGTCCCTTCGCGGGCCTCGCGCTCGGCGCCCGCGCGGGAACTCTCCGCCGGTCGTCGCTCCTGCCGGGTGGACGGCGGTGTCGTCATCGGCGCCGGTTCGGCGTCGAGCCTCAGCTGTCTGCGGATCGATGCCGGCAGCTGCGCCTCCGTCAGCCACACCGCCGCCTCGGCCGGCAGGGTGCGGGCGGCCGTCGCCACGTAGGGGCCGCCGCCGGTCACCTTGACCTCGGCGACCATGGTGACGAGCAGGTCGCACCGGACCAGATAGAGCGGCGCCTTCTTCGGGGTGTGGGCGTTGCGCTCGACCGTGCCGGACAGTGCCGCGGACCGGGCGTCGCCCTCGCCGGTGGTGCGGCTCCCGGACAGGCCCTGGCCCAGGCGCCACTCGGGGCCGTTCTCCGAGCCGGTGGCGCCGACCTGCCAGGTGCTGGTGGTGCTCCGCCCCTCCTGGCCGGCGGCCTGGTGACCGCCGAGCACGAAGGTCTCCGTGCCGGGACCGGCGCCCCGGTGCAGGAACTTCGGGTTGGCCAGGGTGAGCCGGGTGCCCACGGCCCCGTTCAGCGCGGCGAGCCGTCGCGGATGGCGCAGGTTCTTCACCACCCACCCGGAGGACGCGGCCTGCCGCAGCGCCGCCGTGATGGCCTGCGGCCCGAACCGCTCCTCGATCGCCAGCCGCGGCGCCAGCCCCTCGGCCCGCAGCGCGGGATCCTCGCGGACGCCCTTGTTGCCGGCGGCGGCCCGGGACAGCAGCTGGAAGGCGAGGTCCCGGACGGCCTGTCCGTCGCCGACCGTCTCCACCAGCTGCCAGTCCCGCAGCGCCTGTCCGGTGGACGGCCGGGGCACGAGCGTGGCCAGGTCGCCGATGCCCTCGGCGGTGACGGCGTGGTCGGGCCGGGGGGCCTGCGCCCGCCGCCGGTCGCGCACCGCGTCCTGCCGCTGCCTGCCCTCCTCGTCGAGGGTGAACTCCGTCGGGGTGACCAGCCGTACGTCCTGCTCGTCCAGATGCAGTCCGCCCAGCTGTTTCGACTCGGGCGCGTCCCGGCCCGGGGAGCCGGGGGTGAGGGCGCGGCCCAGCTTGCGCTGCCGGGAGGTCATGGTGACGTCGACGTCCAGGCGCAGGGCCGCCCCGAAGGTGCTGGCCTTCTCGGAGCCGTTGGTGAGGACGTCCGTGCGGGTGGTGGGGCCGGCCTGGTTGCGGCGGGTGCCGGCGCGGTGCCTCTCGTAGCGGGCCGAGCCGGTCAGCATGCCGGGGACGATCCTGGCCTGCCCGAGCACGAGACCGCCGATCGAGCGTGAACTGCCGCGTCCGCTCTGCGCGTTGTTGGTGACACCGGAGTGGCTGCGCACCAGCCAGTCGTCGGTGTCGCCGAGGTAGCCGGTCTCGCGGAGCTGCCCCCGGACGCGGAGCTGCACGTCGTGCGCGTGCAGCGTGGTCTTGCGGCGCAGCCGCACCCGGATGCCGGTCGTGGTCAGCTGGTCCTTGTTGACCCGCAGGTTGGTCTCGGACAGGGCGGCCATCAGCTCGCGGTGGTTGCGCCGCTGGAGAGCGGCCTCCTCCTTGTTCGGTGTCGAAGCCACCGCGTCCGTACCGAAGGCGGGCAGGTAGCCGGCCAGCCGGGGGTCGGTCGCGAACAGCTCCTGTACGGCCCGGACCATGGGGCCGGTGTCGAGCCGGCTGAGGGTGACGCTGGAGCCCATGGCGCCGAACGGGAGATGCCGCTCGACGTCGACCTCGTTGCCGTTCTCGTCGGTCCGTCTGGGCTTCTCGATGAACTCCTTGGCCTCGGTGCCGGGCGGCAACGGCAGCCCGAGCGACTGCGCCTCGTCGGCCCGCAGGCTCATCCACACCCGCATCGAGTGGTGGGCGACCCGGGTGCCGGGCCGCAGGATGTTCCCGGCCGAGCGCGGGCCGGTGCCCTCCGCGGTGAACCGGACGGTCGCGAGGTAGAGCACCTTGTCGCCGCGCACCTCCGCGCCCTGGCGGCTGGACACGGTCTGTTCGGCCACCGTGAACCGCGCCTTGCGGGCCGCCGCGACCGGCATGGCCGTGGCTCGCACGACGGCGGCGTTGCCGGCCGCCCCGACGCCGATGGCCGGGCCCAGGCCGCCCATGACGGCCCGCCCCTTGCCCGCGCTCTCGGTGACCGTGTGCTGGGTCTGCTGATGGGTGCGCAGCTGGGTCCCGCCGGTGCCCCAGGCGGGTGACATGCCGGTGATCTCGGCGTGCAGGCGGTAGCTGCCGACGCTGCCGCCGTCCTTGGACGCCAGGTCCTCGCCGGTGACGCCGTCACGCAGCAGCCGGGGCATGTCCTCCAGGACGGTCGCCGTCGAGGTCGCCTCGTGGAGCCGGGCGCGGCCGGGTGCGCCGGGCGCGGTGAGCGAGGGGTGCAGGACGCCGGCGACCGTGTCGAAGAGCCCGCCGCCGCCCTGGTGCGGGGCCGCGCTGTCGGTCACCGCGACCGGGGCCATGGAGTCGGCGAGCGAGACCCGCCGGGCGGTGTCCGCCTGGAGGGGCCCCGGAGCGGCGGGCGCCGCGGTACCGGCCGGGACGAGGTGCTCGGTGGGCACGCGCTGGGTGAGGGTGCCCGAGCCGTGGAAGGTCTGCGCGTGCTGTGCCGCGTGCGGGGCGCCCTGCTTCTTGATCCGTACGCCGTACCGCACCTTGCGCGGTGCCTCCACCGAGCCCTTCTCGCTGCGCAGGACCCGCGGTTCGGCCACGTTGCGCTGGCTGCGGGACTCCCGTGAGGACTGCCAGGGCTGCGCGTTGGCCAGGCCGGCGCCGCCCAGCCACAGCCCCGGTACGACGGGCGCGAGCCCGAAGGCCATGCCGCCCAGGCCCTTGCTCGACCCGCCGCTCGCGGTGGCCGCGACGGTGGTGGCGGTGTTGTGCTGGACGTCGACCTTGGTGTCCTTGCCCTCGGCCTCGTCGATCGCGGCGAGCGGCGCTCCGTCCGGGTCCGGCACGGTGTTCGCGAGCAGGTCCGCGGGATGGAAGACCGGCGGCCGGTCGTCGGGGGCGCGGGAGACGGTGACGGTGACGTCGAACCACTCCTTGCCGGTCCTGCCCGGCACGGCGAAGGCGCGGCCCTGCCCGTAGAACGACTCGGGGCGCCCGGCGAGCTCGGCGGCGATGTCGGCGACCGTGCCGTCGCCGTGCCCGACCACGGCGGCCACCGCGTTCCGTACGAACTCGTGCCCGGTCAGCCCGTACGCCGTGGACAGCCCGGCGGCCTGGAAGTCCATCAGGTACGGCGGCAGCACCAGCCCCGACTCGGTGCGTTCCTCCTCGACGGTGGCCACCGGCGCCACCGGCCGGCTGCGTACCGCCGACGGCCGCAGGACGCCCTTCCCCTTCGCGTCCCGCAGCGCCTGCGTGGTGGCCGCGTTCCCCGCTTTCCCCTGGAGGGCGAGCATCGCGTGTTCCGTGGGTCCGACAGACGTGGTGGGCCCGGCAGGCACGGTCGAGCCGAGGGGCTTGGCGGTGACCGGTACCGGTGCCGGGGGAGAGGCGTTTTTTCCGCTGTCGCCTGCCTGTCGCTGCGTCCGCACGGAGTCAACGTAAAGGCGGCCGGGTCGGGCGGAACGCCTTCCGCCTCACTTGTCATTCCCGCCTGGCTGGTCGGTCAACTGCCGTACATCCGGACGTCGTTCAACCGTCAGGGAAGGCTACGACACCCGCGGGAAACGGGCCTGGAGCGTCCAGATCGCCGGGTTGTCGGCCAGCCCCTCGTGCATGTCGGTCAGGTCGGCGAGGAGATCGTGCAGGAAGTCCCGTGCCTCCCGGCGCAGTTCGGCGTGGGAGAAGGTGAGCGGAGGCTCCTCGGCCGGCATCCAGTCCGCCTCGACGTCCACCCAGCCGAAGCGGCGCTCGAAGAGCATGCGGTCGGTGGACTCGGTGAAGTCGAGTTCCGCGTGCTGGGGCCGGGCGGCCCGGGACCCCGCCGGGTCGCGGTCGATCCGCTCCACGATGTCGCACAGCGCCCACGCGAAGTCGAGCACCGGCACCCATCCCCAGGCTGTGGACAACTCCCGGTCCGCCTTGGTGTCCGCGAGGTAGACGTCCCCGCAGAACAGGTCGTGGCGCAGCGCGTGGACGTCCACCCGCCGATAGTCGGTCTGGGGCGGGTCCGGGAACCGGTTGGAGAGGGCATAGCCGATGTCGAGCACGTCGTCGATGGTGTCATGGCGTCCTACGATCACGTGCGTGCCCCGATCCGTGCCCGCGCTCCCCGCCGCCCTCCCCGCCGCACTGCTCTGCCTCGCGCTGACCGCGTGCGACGGCGGGGTGCACGGCACCCCGGGCGGCGCGGGCGTCCACGACCCGTACTTCCCGAGGGCGGGCAACGGCGGCTACGACGTGAGCCACTACGCCCTGGACCTCGGCTACGACCCCGGCACCGGCCGCCTCACCGGCACCGCCGTGATCACCGCCCGCGCCGGCCGGGACCTGTCCGCCTTCGACCTCGACCTCCGAGGACTGCACGTCGACAAGGTCACCGTCGAGGGCAAGGAGGCCCGCTGGAACCGGGCCGGGCAGGAGCTGACCGTCCGCCCGCACGACGACCTGGACAAGGGCGAGACCTTCGCCGCGACCGTGCGCTACTCGGGCCGCCCCGAGACGATCACCGACCCCGACGGCTCGAAGGAGGGCTGGCTGCGCACCGCGGACGGCGCGCTCGGCCTCGGCGAGCCGGTCGGCGCCATGGCCTGGTTCCCCGGCAACAACCACCCCTCCGACAAGGCGTCGTACGACATCACGGTCACCGTCCCGAAGGGCCTCCAGGCCGTCTCCAACGGGGAGTTGAAGAGCGAGACGACGAAGAACGGCCGTACGACCTTCGCCTGGCACACCGCCGAGCCGATGGCGAGCTACGTCGCCACGGTCGCCGTCGGCCACTACACGGTGACCCGCTCCACCCTCTCCGACGGCCTGCCGGTGTACACGGCCGTCGACCCGACGCAGGTGAAGGCGAGCCGGGCGGTGCTGGCGAAGCTCCCCGAGATCATCGAGTGGGAGGCGTACAACTTCGGCCCCTACCCCTTCTCCTCCACCGGCGCGATCGTGGACCGACCGGAGGACTCCGGGTACGCCCTGGAGACCCAGGACCGGCCCGTCTTCCCCGGCGCCCCGGACACCGCGACCCTCGTCCACGAACTCGCCCACCAGTGGTACGGCGACTCCGTCACCCCGAGGTCCTGGCGGGACATGTGGCTCAACGAGGGCTTCGCGACCTACGCGGAGTGGCTGTGGGACGAGGACCACGGCGGCCCGAGCGCCCAGCAGACCTTCGACAAGGTCTACGCGGGTTCCGGGGACAGCGGCCTGTGGGCGTTCCCGCCGGCCGATCCGTCGAGCGCCGCGCACATCTCGGGGCCGCCCGTGTACGACCGCGGCGCGATGGTCCTGCAGAAGATCCGCCAGAAGGTCGGCGACGACACGTTCTACGACATCATCCAGGGCTGGGCCGCCACCCGCCGCCACGGCAACGCGGACACGGCCGAGTTCACCGCGTACGTGGAGAAGAAAGCGCCCGGCAAGGACTTCTCCGCCATCTGGAAGGACTGGCTGTACGGCGACGGCAAGCCGGCCCGCCCCTAGGAACCCGGGCCCAGTTCCTTGCGCAGCACCGCGCAGGGCCGCCCGAGCTGCCGGTCCTGGCGATGCCCGATCACCTCGTAACCGAGGGCCGTCCAGAAGGCGAGCCCCTTCGGGTTGTTCTCCAGCACGGCGAGCCGTAGGGCGTCCCGCCCCGCCACCCGGAACCGCTCCTCGACGCCCTCCGCGATCCGCCGCCCGTACCCGCGCGCCCGCGCCCCCGCGTCGACCATCAGCAGTCCGATCCACGGATCCGGGTCGTCCGGATCAGGGTGCCGGGCCAGCGTGATCACCACTCCCACCAGCCGTCCTTCGGCCCGCGCCAGCAGCACCTCGACGTCCGGATTCACCAACTCGTCGGCCAGCGCACCGGCCACCTGCTCCGGCCGGATGTCGTCCGGATCCGGAAAGTCCCCGCTGAGCGCCTGGAACTCCCGGTCGGAGGCATACAGCGCGGTCAGCTCGGTGAGCAGCGGAGCCGGGATGTCGTGGTCGGGGGTGAGGGGGAGCGGGGCGAGGATCATGCGGGCAACCTATCCGGCCCTACCGGCCCCGAGGCGGGTAGCGGGGCAGGCCGTCCGTCGCGATGGTCCAGTCGCCGATCGTCACGTCCTCGCCGTAGACGAAGTCCTTGCGGGTCGCGTAGCGGGGGCCGTCGGGGGTGGGGTGGATGCCGGTGAGGACGGCGCCCGTGCCGGTGCGGGGGTCGAAGACGGCGTAGACGGGGATGCCGATCAGGGGATAGTCGCGCATCTTGGAGATTCAGTCGTTGTCCGGGTTGGAGCGTGAGACGACTGCTCCTCGTATGTGCCCAGGGGCAAGGATCGTCGCCTTCATGCTAGGTGTCCTCCGGGAGATCGGTTCGGCTCCGGGCTACGGCGGCACCCCGATCTCGGCCCACACCGTCTTGCGCGGCGACAGCCCGGGTGCCACGCCCCACTTGTCGGCCAGCGCCTCCACGAGGACGAGACCCCGGCCCGACTCGGCGTCCGGTGCGGGGAGTTGGGTGTGCGGCGTGTGGTCACCCCGCGTGTCCGTGACCTCGATCCGCAGGGTGTCCCCCACGACGTAGAGCGTGAGCCCGAAGTCGCGTCCCGATACCCGCCCGTGCGTCGCCGCGTTCGCCGCCAGCTCGGCCACGATCTGCCTCGCCGGATCCAACGGCAGCCCCCAGGCGCGCAGTTGCTCGGCGGCCAGCAGTCGCGCGAGACGGGCGCCCCGAGGCGTGGACGAGAGCCGCAGGCTCATGTTGCGGACGGGGGTGGAGATTTCATCGTTCACGTCACTCAGCGTGGCCGAGCACGCATACCGTGACCAGTGACGAAGCCCTTGCGTACGGTGACTGTCCGGTGCTTGTCCAGTGCTGTCCTGGCTGTCGGGGGCGGTCGTACGGGTAGGGGCGGTCGCGGGTACGGGCGTACGGCACAAAGGGGTTGAGGGATGAGCGTGGACAGCGGCGAGGTGACCGAGCCGGGCTGGGAGGTCGACCCGGACGACGACTGGGGTGTGGCGGTCATCGCCACGGTCGGGCGTCAGCTGAAGCTGCGGCGGGAGGCGGTGGGGATGCGCGCCGCCGAGTTCGGGGAGGTGGTCGGCTACGGCGAGGACATGGTCTACAAGGTCGAGGGCGGGAAGCGGATCCCCCGGCAGGAATACCTGAACCGGGCGGACGAGGTCCTGGACGCGGGTGGGCAGGTCTCCGCGATGTGGGAGGACGTGAAGAAGGTCCGGTACCCGAAGAAGGTACGGGAGCTGGCCAAGTTGGAGGGGCAGGCTGTTGAGATCGGGGTGTATGTGTGCCACAGCATCAGCGGGCTGCTGCAGACTCCTGAGCATGCGCGAGCTGTCATCTCGGCCGCCCAGCCGCCCTATTCACCGGACGACGTGGAGCGGATGGTGACTGCCCGTCTGGCTCGGCAGTCGGTCTTCGAACGCGAACCGGCTCCGTCCATCCACTTCGTGCTGGAAGAGGCGCCGCTGCGTCGTCCCATCGGAGGCACAATGGTGTGGCGACGGCAGCTAGAACATCTGTTGGAGGTGGCTCGGCTGCACAACGTCATGCTTCAGGTGATGCCGTTGAAGTCCGAGGTCCACTCCGGTCTGGACGGACGGATCGAACTGCTGAAGTTCCCGGATGGTACGGCGGTGGGACGCTCCGACGGCGCCTTCAACGGCCGTCCGACATCGGACCCGAAAGAGCTCCGCGTCCTTGAGCTGCAATATGGCACCATCCGGGCACAGGCTCTCTCACCAGGGGAGTCGCTGGCCCTGATCAAGCAACTGCTGGGAGAAACATGACTCGCAAGGCCCCCTTCGGGGACGCCTCCGAACTGGCGTGGTTCAAGAGCAGCTACAGCGACGGCAACAACGGTGAGTCCTGCGTCGAAGTCGCCCTGGCCTGGTTCAAGAGCAGCTACAGCAGCGGCAATGACGGCGAATCCTGCCTCGAAATAGCCCCCACCCCCACCACCATCCACATCCGCGACTCCAAGTACCGCACCACCCCCGGCCCCCGGCTCGCCCTCGCCCCCTCCGCCTGGGCGGCCTTCGTGTCGTACGCGTCAGCGCCTGTGAAGTGAGCGAAAGCCGGGAGCCCCCGGCCGCAACCAGACGGCCAGGGGCTCCCGCACAGCGCAGCGTCGGTCAGACGTTGACGCCGAAGTCCTGGGCGATACCGACCAGGCCGGACGCGTAGCCCTGGCCCACCGCGCGGAACTTCCACTCCGCGCCGTTGCGGTACAGCTCGCCGAAGACCATCGCCGTCTCGGTGGCCGCGTCCTCGGAGAGGTCGTAGCGGGCGATCTCGGCGCCGCCGGCCTGGTTGACGATGCGGATGTAGGCGTTGCGGACCTGGCCGAAGTTCTGCGAGCGGGTCTCCGCGTCGTAGATCGAGACCGGGAAGACGATCTTGTCGATGTCGGCCGGGAGGGCCGCCAGGTTGACGTTGATCGCCTCGTCGTCGCCGGCGCCCTCACCCGTGCGGTTGTCGCCCGTGTGGACGATCGTGTTGTCCGGGGTCTGCTTGTTGTTGAAGAAGACGAAGTGGGCGTCGGAGTAGACCTTGCCCTGCGTGTTGACCGCGATCGCCGAGGCGTCGAGGTCGAAGTCCGTGCCGGTGGTGGTGCGGACGTCCCAGCCGAGGCCCACGGTGACGGCGGTCAGGCCTGGAGCCTCCTTGGTGAGCGAGACGTTGCCACCCTTGGACAGGCTTACAGCCATGGTCGGGAGTCCTTTCCCTCGTTTGCGTACGGCCGTGCGGCGTACGGGCTTGAAGCTACAGCTACCCGTATGAACGCCACGAGGGGTACCGAAGGTTCCAGCTCGCTTTACTTTCTTTGCCAAACGGGTGATGGGCGATATTCGGGTGACGTGTGCCGGTCAGGCGCGCGACCATGGGGGCATGTCCGGTCCGTATGTCATCCGTGGCTCCGTCTCGCTCCCCGAGGCCGAGCTCAACTGGCGTTTCTCGCGGTCGTCCGGGCCGGGCGGCCAGCACGTCAACACCAGTGACTCACAGGTGGAGCTGCGCTTCGACCTCGCGAACACCGCGGCGCTGCCGCCGGTGTGGAAGGAGCGGGCGCTGGCGCGGCTGGCCGGGCGGCTCGTCGACGGCGTGGTCGTCGTACGGGCGTCCGAGCACCGTTCCCAGTGGCGCAACCGCGAGACCGCCGCCGTACGCCTCGCCGCCCTCCTCGCCGAGGCCACCGCGCCCCCGCCCAAGCCCCGCACCCCGACCCGCATCCCACGCGGTATCAACGAACGCCGGCTGCGGGAGAAGAAGCAGCGGTCGGACACCAAACGGGGCCGCACGGGCCGCGACTGGTCCTGACGGCCGTCCTCGGATCTTCCAGGTCTTCCGCACGGCGAGATCGCCGGAGGTCCTCCCCTCGGTGAGATCACCGGGATTCCGAGTTCACCGGGATTCTCGGTCGCGACCGGTCGGGCGTCGCCCGGCACGGGTCATGTCTTTCCCGTTCGTTCGCGATCGCATCGCATGTCTCGCGTCCCGGAAACGGCCTTTCGGTCCGCGCCCGAGGAAAGCGTGCTCGCGGAAATGAAAAACAGACCGCGCGGTTTCATTCCAGCTGCCGGTACCGACCCCGGAAATACATCAGCGGTCCGCCTTCCGCGCTCGGGAGTTCGGCGGTGAGGACGCGGCCGATCACCAGGGTGTGGTCGCCGGCCGTCAGCCGCTGCTCGGTGCGGCACTCCAGGGTCGCGAGGGCGCCGCCGACCAGCGGCGCGCCCGAGGCCTCGCCGCGCACGTACGGGATGTCCTCGAAGAGCAGGCGGTCGCTGATGCGGCCCTTCATCGCGAAGCGGCCGGCGATGTGGCGCTGGCTCTCGGTGAGCACGGAGACCGCCCACCGTGGCTGTTCGTCGAGCAGGTCGTCCATCCGGGAGCCCTCACGCAGGCTGACCAGCACCAATGGCGGATCCAGCGATACCGACATGAACGCGGTGGCGGTCATGCCGACGTCCTCGCCCGTCGGCGCCAGCGGGTCGTCCGGGTCCAGCGACGGCTCCTGCGCGGTCACCAGGACCACGCCGGCGGCGAGCCGGGTCAGGGCCGCCTTGAACGCTTCGTTGCTCACCCCCACAGCATGCCCGGTGGTTTCTGCGGCGGCGGGGGAGGGAGTCTTCAGCACGCCGGAAACGCTAGTGTCGGCCCCTGCGTGTGCGCATCGGCCATCGGCCCGAGCCGGGTCCTAGGACCAAGGGCGGGGTGGTGAAAGGTCGTAACGTGCATCATGTGCACACACCTACAAAGGCTGTGTTCGGTAAACGCACAGGGAAAACGCAGAAACTCCACGCAATTGCTCATGTTCTACTGTGACTTGAGTCACAAGGGGCATTAATTGTTGACCCTGTGTACCGAGTGGGCAGCGCACTGTGATTCAGTGGCGGGGAAAAGTAGCGCCGAAGCAGACCCTTGATTCGCTGCGAGGTCTCGGGGGGAGGGCGAACATGGAGACCGAGTCGGAACCCTACGTCCGTCTTGCGTCCCTGCGACAACTGCACCAGGTCATGGCCGACATGAACACGGCCCGCAGTCTGGCGGACACCCTGCAGACCGTCGCCGACGGTGTGATCACCGCCCTCGGGTTCGAGATGGCGTGCGTGAACCTCGTACGCCCCGACGGCGATCTCGTGGTCGCGGCCCTGTCCGGCAACTCCGCCGCCGAGGCCCTGATCACCGGCCGGGTCGGCTCCCGGGACTCCTGGGACCGGCGGCTGAACATGGGCGAGAAGTGGGGCGACCTCGTCTTCATACCGCACACCGAGGGCTGGGTCCTCGACGACGACGACGTCCCGCAGTGGTACACCGACGGCCCCGCGCCCCGCTTCGAGGACGAATGGCACCCCTCGGACCGCCTCTTCGCCCCCATGTACACGCCCGGTATATCGGGCAGCTCCTGCGGTGAACTGCTCGGCGTGATCTCCGTGGACCGCCCGCGCAACGGCCGCCACCCCGGCGCCTGGGGCCGCGAGGCCCTGCAGATGTACGCCTTCCAGGCCGCGATCGCCATCAGCAACGCGCGTCTACGTGCGAACATGCAGCGGGCGCTGGTCAGGCTGGAGCGCGAGCAGCAGGCCCTGCGCGCCAGCGAGGAGTCCTTCCGGCAGGCCTTCGAGTACGCCCCCTCCGGCATGGCGATAGCCGAGATGGGCGGCGACCAGCACGGCCGAATACTGCGCACCAACGACGCCCTGTGCCGCCTGCTGGGCCGCCCCGCCTCCGCGATGCGCCGCTACTCCTTCTCCGACCTGGTCCACCCCGAGGACATCGGCACCCTGCTCCGCACCTCCGCCGAGGGCGGGCGCGCCGAGCTCCGCCTCGGCCGCCGTGACGGCACGTACGTCTGGGTCTCGCTCCGCAACTCCGTCGTCGCCGACGCGGCCGACGGCCCCCGCTTCCTCCTCACCCACGTCGAGGACATAGAGGAGCGCAAGCGCCGCGAGCTCCAGCTCGCCCACCGCGCCTCCCACGACTCCCTCACCGGCCTGCCGAACTCCGCCGAACTGCGCTCCCGGCTCGCCTCCCGGCTCTGCCGGCGTGCCGACACCGACGGCCTGGAGTCCCTGGACGCGGCCTACGGCCACCCCGCCTACGACGTCAACGGCCACGGCTTCGACTTCGCCGGCACGTCGCAGTCGTACGACGGCTACGACCACCATGTGCACACCGTCGCCCCCGAGGAGGGCCGCGACGACGGCGCCAAGGGGCTCGCGGTGCTCTTCTGCGACCTCGACGGCTTCAAGTCGATCAACGACCGGTTCGGGCACAACGCGGGCGACGCGGTCCTCATCGAGGTCGCCCGGCGGCTCAGCCGGGGGGTGCGCGACGGGGACACGGTGGCCCGCCTCGGCGGCGACGAGTTCGTGATCCTCGCCGACGGGCTCGGCAAGGCCGACGCCCAGGACCTGGCCGTACGCCTGCGCAACGAGATCATCCAGCCGATCCGCGCCGAGGGCCGGGCGGTCCGGGTGGGCGCCAGTTTCGGCATCGGGTGGGCGCACTGCGGCATGTCGGCGGACGAAGTCCTGAAATCCGCCGACGAGCGGATGTACGTAGAGAAACGATCTCGTCCCAAACAACATCGCCGCGCCGGATGATCCGCAGGTCACTGCATTGATGCGGTCTGAGTCACCCGTTTGGCTCAGTCAGACCGGGTAGGCTCGACTCTCAATACCTGTACCGCATCCGCCCGCACCTGTTGAGGAGTACCAAGGGATGACGCCCGGCGACAACGGCGCGAGCACGCCCGAGGACGACGACCCGTTCGGCTACCTGTACGCCGACGGCCAGGCCAGAGGAGCCCAGCCGCCGTCCGGCTCCGGTGGCTACGGCTACCCGAACGCCGTCAGCAGGGTGCGCTCGGTCGGCGAGCGCAGCTACGGCGGACAGCAGCAGGCACCGCAGGCACCGCAGTACGGCGGCCAGACCATCCCGCAGCAGCAGCAGCCCGGCTACGGCCAGCCGCCGAGCGCGGCCTACCAGGCCCCGGAGACCTTCCCGGGCGGCGCGCCGACCACCCGCCAGCAGACGCCGCCGTCGGGCCGTGGCCGGGGCCCGAACACCAAGGGCCTCCTCATCGGCGCCATCGCGGTGGTCGCGGCGGTCGTCATAGGCATCAGCGTCGCGATGATGAACGGCAACGGCGACGACGACAAGGCGAGCGGCGGCGCCTCCACGTCCCCGTCCCAGTCCCAGAGCGCCTCCCCGAGCCCGTCGAGCACCAGCTCGGTGTCGGCCTCGGGTGAACTGCCGAAGACCGACGCGAAGGCGCTGCGGCTGGACGGCGGGACCACCACGGCGTCCGAGTTCAAGGGCGCCAAGGCCGACGGCGGCATCTATGTGACGGGCTTCAACCAGGTCGGGGCGAAGGTCACCTGGACGGTCGACGGCATCGAGAAGGCCGGCACCTACCGGCTCTACGTGCGCTACGGCGTCCCCGGCGCGGACGCCAACGCGACCCTGCTGGTCGACGACAAGGCCAATTCCCAGCCGCTGAACATGAAGAACTTCGGCAACACTCCCGCAGGCGACTGGGAGAAGGGCTGGAAGACCACGTGGGCCAACGTCACCCTGAACAAGGGCACCAACACGATCGTGATCGCCTGCAACGACGGCAACCAGTGCAACGCCGTCCTGGACCAGGTCTACCTCACTAAGTAGCGGCCTTGCTGGTCTCCCCCGTCACCGTGACCTGGCCGAGCAGCTTCTCGTAGGTCGGGCCGTCGAACTCGCCGGCCACCGGGGACCGTACCGTCGCCGCCGACAGGGCCACCGCGCGGGACAGGCGGGCCGGCCAGGGGAGTTGGTCCACCAGGCCGGAGAGCAGGCCGGCGACCGCCGAGTCGCCGGCGCCGGTCGGGTTGCCGCGTACCGGTGCCGGAGGCGTCGCGCGCCAGTGGCCCTCCGGGGTGCGGGCCAGCAGGCCCTGTGAGCCCAGGGAGGCGACCACCGTGCGGGCGCCGCGTCGTCGGGCGTCCTGCGTGGCGCGCAACGGCTCGTGGGAGCCGGTGAGTTCGGCCAGTTCGTCGGCGTTCGGTTTGACCAGGTCCGGCCGCGCGGCGACTCCGCGCCGCAGCGGCTCCCCGCTGGTGTCGAGGAGGACGGGGACACCGACGGAACGGGCCGCCTTTATCAGTCCGGCGTACGCCCCCACCGGTACCCCCGGCGGCAGACTCCCGCACAGTGCCACTGCCGAGGCTCCGGTGAGCAGTTCCTCGTAGTGGTCGAGGAAGGCACCCCACTCGGCCGGTGTTATCTGCGGGCCCGGCTCGTTCAACTGGGTCGTGTCACCCGTCAGTTCGTCCACGACCGCGACCGTCCGGCGGGTCGCCCCGGCGACCGGCAGCAGCGCGTCCCGCACCCCCGGCACCTCGGCGAGCCGCTCCCGTACCGCGCGCCCGGTCGCGCCGCCCGCGAAGCCGGTCACCGTCGTCCCGTGCCCGAGCGCGGCGAGCACCCGGGCCACGTTCACCCCCTTGCCGCCCGGCCGTTCGGTCACGTCCGAGACGCGGTGCGAGGCGTGCGGGCGCAGTGCGCCGACCCGGTAGGTGATGTCGAGAGCGGTGTTCAGCGTGACCGTGAGGATCACCGGGCGACCTCCCTCGTGCATGCCCGTGCCGTCCGTCGGGAGGCCTCGATCATGCCAAAGAGACGGCGACCGGCCTAGAGTCGCGGTTCGTCCGAGGAGGCTGCCTCGGGCCTGGTGTGGAGGACCTCGCGGGCCTGTTCCGCGGCGCGGGCGATGCTCTCGCTGACGAAGTCGAGGAAGCGGGCGATGTTCTCCAGGCGGGTGGCGGCCGGGGTGCCGGGGACGAGGACGCCGACGCCCTGCCGGGCGATCTCGACGATCTTGGCGGTGGACCGGGCGCTGGCCATCATCGACTGGTACCAGATGTCGTCGTCGACGACGTAGCGCTCGCGGCGGCCTTCGCCCTGTTCCCGGCGGGCGAGTCCCTGGCTCTCCAGGAACGCGATCGCCTTGGAGACGGACGCCGGGCTGACCTTCAGGCGCTCGACGAGTTCGGCCGCGGTGAGGCTGCCGGTGTCGGTGAGGGTGAGGGAGGCCATGACGCGGGCGGGCATCGTCGTCATGCCCGAAGCCATCATGACGGTGGTCAGGGTCTCCTCGTACTCCCGTACGGCCTCGGGGTCGCGTCCGTGGGCCGGCGCCGGAGCCCCGGCGACTCTGGGCGCGGTCTGCCTGGTCCGGTGGGCGCGGTGTTCGGTGGCGCGATGGGCCAGGTCGGCGCGGTAGGCGGTGGGGCCGCCGTTGCGCATGACCTCGCGTGTGACCGTCGAGGTCGGGCGGTCGAGGCGGCGCGCGATCTCGGCGTAGGCGAGGCCGTCGGCCAGTCCCAGCGCGATCTGCTGGCGTTCCTGCTGGGTGAGCCTGCCTCCCGGCATCGGCGGTCTCCTTCGTGTCCTCGGCGGTCCTGCCGGACCCAGCATAGCGTTCACTTCCAATCCATTGCAACGAACGTGCAATCGTCGTTGCATTCATCTCTAAAGTCAATGCAACACTTTCTTGGCTGTGACCTGCGTTAATGGTTATTTGATGCAACGGGACTGTTGCTGGATCGATGAACGCAACGTAGCTTTTCCTTCATCGGAAACAGCGAGTCACAGGAGAAGACGATGCAGAAGTTCGACACCACCGCCCCGGTCTCCGTCGTCCTGGAGATCCCCGCCGGACGCGTCCAGCTCATCGCCGCGGACCGCGCCGACACCACCGTCGAGGTGCTGCCCGCCAACCCCGCCAAGAGCCGGGACGTCGAGGCCGCCAAGCAGGCCACCGTCGTCTACGCCGACGGCGTCCTGCGGATCACCGCCGCGGCCTCCGGCAACCAGCTCTTCGGGCCGTCCGGATCCGTGGAGGTCACCGTCCAGCTGCCCGCCGGCTCCCGCGTCGAGGCCCGCACCAGCGGTGCCGAGCTGCGCGGTGTCGGACGCCTCGGTGACGTCGTGTTCGAAGGCGCCTACCGCCAGATCAAGATCGACGAGGCCGCGGGCGTCCGCCTCACCGCACTCGACGGCGACGTCGAGATCGGCCGGCTGGGCGGCCCCGCGGAGATCAGCACCACCAGGGGCGACATCCGGATCACCGAGGCCGTGCGCGGCGCGGTCGTGCTCCGCACCCAGGACGGCGACATCTCGGTCGGCGCCGCCGCCGGCGTCTCGGCCGCCCTGGAGGCCGAAACCGGCTACGGCCGCGTCGGCAACGCCCTCAAGAACGACGGCACCACCGGACTCGACATCCGCGCCACCACCTCACGCGGCGACATCACCGCCCGCAGCCTCTGAAGAAGCAGCGGCACCGGACACGTTCACACCATCAGGATTCACACCATCAGGGGGAACAGATGACGAAGGACAGCATTTCACCGGCCGGTTCGCAGTGGACCGGCATGGTGCCGGTCGACGACACCGCCCTGGCCGTCACCGACAGCGGCGGCAGCGGCATCCCGGTGGTCTACCTCAACGGCCAGTTCGCCACGCAGGGGTACTGGGGGCGGGTCGTCGCCGAACTGGGGCCGCAGTGGCGGCACATCACCTACGACGAACGGGCCCGCGGCAGGAAGTCGGGGCGCTCGGCGGACTACTCCTTCGAGGCCGCCGTGCGGGATGTCGACGCCGTTCTCGCGGCCAGAGGTGTGGACCGGGCGCTGGTGGTGGGCTGGTCCTACGGGGCGGTCGTCGGGGCCCACTGGGCCGCCCGGAACCCGGGACGTGCCCTGGGCGCGGTCCTGGTCGACGGCGCCGCACCGCACGACTGGCTGGACGAGGCCATGGAGCAGCGGATCCGGAAGCTGTTCCGGCGGATGGGCTGGTTCATGCCGCTGCTGCGCCCGACCGGCCTGACCCCGCGACTGACCCCCGCCCAGATGGCGGACTCCAACATCGAGCTCGGCAGGCTCTCCCGCGCAAGCGAACTGGGCCCCGTGCTGGACGGCATCACCGTCCCGGTGCGGTACGTGCTCGCCTCCGGGACCTCCCTCGGCAGCAAGGGCGACGAGCAGGAAGAGATCCGCGCCAGTCTCGACGAGGTGTTTGAGCGCAACCCGAACGTCCGGCTCAGCGCGAAGGTCGCCAGCAATCACGGCGCGATCCTGAAGAAGGACTTCCGGGCCGTCGCCGACGCGGTACGCGAGGTCGCCGCCCTCGACCACGGGCGGCGCTGAGGACGCGCCCAGTGGTCCGGCCGGGCCCCGCCACCGCATCGAGGTGGCGGGGCCCGCCGTCTCAGCGCGGGGCGGGCGACGGCAGCTCCGGTGCGACCACCCACGCGCCCTGCCGCATCACGCCCTTGAGCGTGAAGTCGGCGTCCAGGACGAGCAGGTCGGCGTCCTTGCCGGGCTCCAGGGAGCCGACGCGGTCGTAACGGCCCAGCAACCGCGCCGGGTTGGCGGACAGCGCGGCGACGGCGTGCTCCACGGGCAGCCGGTCGATCGTCACCGCCCGCCGCAGCGCGCGGTCCAGGGTGAGCGTGGAGCCGGCGATGGAACCGCCCTCCACCAGCCGGGCGACCCCGTCGGTGACCTCGACCTCCAGCGGGCCCAGGAGGTAGCGGCCGTCACCGCTGCCGGCCGCGTCCATGGCGTCCGTGATGAACGCGACCCGGTCGGGGCCCGCGTGATGGAAGGCCAACTGCAGGGCGGCCGGGTGGAGATGGGTGCCGTCGTTGATCAGCTCGACGGTCACCCGCTCGTCCTCCAGGAGGGCGGCGATCGGGCCGGGGGCGCGGTGGCCGATCTGCGGCATCGCGTTGAAGAGGTGGGTGGCGACCGTGGCGCCCGCGTCGATCGCCTCCAGCGTCTGCTCGTACGACGCGTCGGTGTGGCCGACGGCGGCGATCACGCCGTGCTCGGCGAGCAGCCGTACGGACTCGATGCCGCCCGGGAGTTCGGTGGCGAGCGTGACCATCGCGGCGTGACCGCGCGCCGCGTCGACCAGCTTGCGGACCTCCGCCGGGTCCGGGTCGCGCAGCAGCGCCTCGGAGTGCGCGCCCTTGCGGCACGGGGAGATGAACGGGCCCTCGAAGTGGATACCGGCGATCTCCCCCTGCTCGGCCAGCTCCGAGAGCAGGCCGGCCTGGCGGGCGAGGACGTCCATGTCGTCGGTGACGGTGGAGACGACGAGGGTGGTCGTGCCGTGCACGCGGTGCGTGTGGACGCCGGTGAGGACCTCCTCCGCGGTGCCGGAGCTGAAGGAGGCGCCGCCGCCGCCGTGGTTGTGGATGTCCACGAAGCCGGGCAGGAGCCAGTGGCCGGTGACATCGACGACCTGGGCGTTCTCCGGGGCGGTGGCGGCGATCTTCGTGCCGTCGACGACCACTTGGCCCTTGTCGACGACTCCGGTCGGGAGGACTACCCGGGCGCCGTCGAGGACCAGACCGTGCGTCCCGGGGTGCGGGTGCGTGGGGGCTGGTCGCGCAGTTCCCCGCGCCCCTGACGGGGCGCTGTCATTGCGCTCATTGGCAGCCATCAGGGCATTACCTCCGCAGTAGTAGTCGTAGTCAACAGGTCCTGGGCGAGGAGCCCGGCCCCCAGACACCCCGCCGTGTCCCCCAGGGCCGCCGGGACGATGGTCGGCAGCTTCTGGAAGGTCACCCGGCTCTGTACGGCCTCCCTCAGGGGCCGGAACAGCACGTCACCGGCCTCCGCCAGGCCGCCGCCGATGATCAGGACGCGCGGGTCCAGCAGGGTGAGGGCGGTGACCAGGCCGTCGGCCAGGGCGGCCACCGCCTCCTCCCAGACCCGGACGGCGTTCGGGTCGCCGGACATGACGGACTTCGCGCAGCCCGCCGCGTCCGCGTCCGGATCACCGGTGGCCTTCGCCCACGCCTCGCTCACCGCGGCCGCCGACGCGTACCGCTCCAGACAGCCGCGCTGCCCGCACGGACACGGCACCCCCTGCGGTCGTACGACGATGTGGCCGATCTCGCCCGCGAAGCCGTGCGCTCCCGACTCCACCCGGCCGTCCAGGCCGAAGCCGCCCGCGATACCGGTGCCGAGCGCCACGAAGAAGAAGCGGTCCGCGCCCTTGCCCGCACCGATCCGGCCCTCGGCCAGGCCGCCGGCGCGCACGTCGTGGCCGAGGGCGACCGGGATGCCGAGGCGGTCGGCGAGGAGGGCGCGCAGGGGTACGTCGCGCCAGCCGAGGTTGGCCGAGAAGACCGCGATGCCGTTCGGCTCGTCGACTATGCCGGGTACGGCGAGACCGGCCGCGGCCGCACCCTCGCCGAAGTGCTTCTCGCCGTACGCGTACAGGTCGGCGGCGAAGTCGAGGATGGCGGCGACGACGGACTCGGGACCGCGGTCGCGTCCGGTCACCCGGCGGTCCTGGTGGAGCAGCTCGCCGTCCGGCCCGACCAGCGCGGCCTTCATTCCGGTGCCGCCCACGTCCAGGGCGATGACATGTCTCACGGGAACAGTGTGGCCCTCCGACCCGCAAGAGGTCTAGTCCACTTACGTGGTGTAGACCTTATGGGTCCACATGTTGAACAGCGAGACAGTTAGACAGGGGCAGTACACGTGCGGCGGCGTAGGGCAGGAATGATCGCGGTGGTGTCCGCAACGGGCATGACGGCGGTCCTTGGTGGCTGTGGGACGACCGGATCCTCGGACGTCACCCTCAGACTCGTCGCCGCCGACTACGGAGACTCCGCCGCCAACAGCTCCCAGAAGTACTGGGACCGGCTGGCCAGGGCGTACGAGGCCAAGCACGCCGACGTGAAGGTCGACGTCACCGTCTACTCGTGGAACGACGTCGACCGCAAGGTCAAGGAGATGGTCGCCGACGGCCAGGCGCCCGACCTCGCCCAGATCGGCTCGTACGCCGACTACGCGGCCGCCGGCGAGCTGTACGAGGCCGGGGACCTGCTCTCCATCCCGGTCCAGGCCGACTTCCCCTCCCAGCTCGCCGAGGCGGGCCAGTGGAGCCACGCGCAGTACGGCATACCTTTCGCCGGGTCCACGCGCGTCCTCTTCTACAACAAGACCCTCTTCAGCGAGGCCGGCATCACCCCGCCGACCACCTGGAAGGAGCTGGCAGCCGACGCGGAGGCGCTCAAGGCGCACGGGGTGAAGTACCCGTACGCGCTGCCGCTCGGCCCCGAGGAGGCGCAGGCGGAGACCATGCAGTGGCTGCTCAGCGGCGGCAGCGGCTACACCGACGACATCGGCACCTACACGATCGACTCCCCGCAGAACGTCGACACCTTCACCTGGCTCAAGGACGAGCTGGTGGGCAAGGGCCTGACCGGGCCGACGGCGCCCGGAAAGCTGAACCGCGCGACGGCGTTCGCCGCGTTCGCCGACGGCCAGGTCGGCATGCTCAACGGCCACCCCACGCTCATCAAGCAGGCCGAGAAGAAGGGCGTGAAGTTCGGCACGGTCCCGATGCCGGCCCGCGCCGGCCAGACCACCACCACCGCCTCCATGGGCGTCACCGACTGGATGGCCGCGTTCAAGCAGAACGGTCACGCGGAGCAGGTCGGCGACTTCCTCGACTACGTCTACAGCGAGAAGAACGTCCTCGACTTCTCCCGCGAGTACGGCCTGCTGCCGGTCACCACGTCCGCGTCCCAGACGATGACCGACTCCCCGCAGGGCCAGGACAAGCAGCTGCTCCCCTTCCTGGAGCAGCTGCCGACCTCCGAGCTGTACCCGGCCGGAAAGACCTCCTGGGCCGCGGTCAGCGCCGACGTCAAGAAGCAGATAGGCACGGCGGTCACGTCCACGGGCGACCCGACCGCGGTGCTCACCCGGCTCCAGGCCGAGGCGACGGCGGCGGACAGCCGTACGAAGACGGGCTGAGCGTTACGGTTCTCGGCATGGACCGGCAAGAACTGGGCGCACGCGAACAGGCGATCCTCGCCCTGGAACGCCGGGGCTTTGCGAGCCCCGGCGCGAAGGAACGGGCGATCCGCGAGGAACTGGACCTGGCGCCGGTGCGCTACTACCAGCTCCTCAACGCCCTGCTCGACGACGAGCGGGCGCTGGCCCATGACCCGGTGACGGTGAACAGGCTGCGAAGGGTGCGGGACGCGCGGCGGTCGGACCGCTGAGGGGGCTTGCGGCAGGGGGCACCTGCGGGCCGGTGGGGGCCGGTCGCGCCCACGCGGCGGAGCCGCATATGGATACAGCCCCGCGCCCCTTGGGGCGCGCTGTCCTGGGCGTCGCCGATAGGGTCGCCGTATGGGTACGCATCCGACGGACAACCCTCTGCCTTCGCCTCGCACCCCCGCCGGTCGCGACGGCCTCGCCGCTCTCCTCTCGCAGCCCCGCTCCGCCCTCGTCGGCCTCGACTTCGACGGCACGCTCGCGCCGATCGTCGCCGACCCCGAGCAGGCGCGGGCTCACCCGGGCGCCGTACCGGCCCTGGCCGCCCTCGCGCCGAAGGTGGCCGCCGTCGCCGTCATCACCGGTCGCCCGGCCGAGATCGCCGTCCGCTACGGCGGTTTCGCCGGCGTCCCCGGCCTGGACCACCTCGTCGTCCTCGGCCACTACGGCGCCGAACGCTGGGACGCCGCGACGGGCGAGATCACCGCGCCCCCGCCGCACCCCGGCATCGCCGCCGTCCGCGCCGAACTCCCGGCCGTCATCGACGGCGCGGGGGCGCAGGGCACCTGGATCGAGGACAAGGGCCATGCCGTGGCCGTCCACACCCGCCGGGCCGACGACCCCCAGGCCACCTTCGAGTCCCTCCGCGCCCCCCTGACCGACCTGGCCACCCGCCACGCCCTGATCGTCGAACCGGGCCGCATGGTCCTGGAACTGCGGCCCCCGGGCATGGACAAGGGCGTGGCACTGCGCGAGTACGCGCGGGAGATCGGCGCGGGCGCGGTCCTCTACGCCGGCGACGACCTCGGCGACATCCCGGCCTTCGCGGCAGTGGAGAAACTCCGCACGGAAGGCGTCCCGGGCCTGTTGGTATGCAGCGGCAGCGAGGAGGTCACAGAGCTCGCGGAGCGGTCGGACCTGGTGGTCGACGGCCCGGAGGAAGTCGTACGGCTACTGCGAACCCTGGCCGAGCTGAGCGCCCCTTAGGGGCGCGGGGAACTGCGCGACCAGCCCCCACCGGCCCGCAGCCGGGAAACTCACCCGCCCAACGCCCCCAACTGCTCGAGAAACCAAGCCGCAGGCGGCAACGCGGTGGCCGCCGCGGCCAACCGCTTCGTCCGCTCCGCCCGCTCCTCCACCCCCATGGTCAACGCCTGCTGCAGAGCCGCGGCCGTCCCCCCGATGTCGTACGGGTTCACGACCATCGCGTCCTCGCCCAGCTCCTCGTACGCCCCCGCCTCCCGCGAGAGCACCAGCACGCACCCCTCGTCCGAGACCACCGGGATCTCCTTGGCGACCAGGTTCATGCCGTCCCGGATCGGGTTCACCAGGGCCACGTCGGCCAACCGGTAGGCCGCCAGCGAGCGGGCGAAGTCGTCCTTCACGTGCAGCACCACCGGCGTCCAACCCGCCGTACCGTACGTCGAGTTGATGTCGTCCGCGACCCGCTGCACCTCGGCCGTGTAGTCGCGGTACACGGCGAGGTCCTGCCGCGACGGATACGCGAACGCGACATGCACCACCCGCTCCCGCCACTCGGGGTGGTCGTCGAGCAGCTCCCGGTACGCCAGCAGCCCCCGCACGATGTTCTTCGACAGCTCGGTCCGGTCCACCCGGACGATCGTCCTGCGGCCCTCCCCGATCTCCTCCCGCAGCGCCCGCATCCGCTCGTCCACGTCCGGCTGGTGGGACCGCTTCCGCAGGAACTCCGCGTCGGCCCCCAGCCCGTGCACCCCGATCCGGGTCTCCCCGGCCGCCGGGATCCCCGGGCCCAGCACCGCATGACAGCAGGCCACGAACGCGTCCGCCCACCGCCGGGTCAGGAACGCCGCGTGATCGGCGCCCAGGATCCCGCTCAGCAGCTCCGCCGCGATGTCGTCGGGGAGCAGCCGGAAGTAGTCCGGCGGTGCCCACGGAGTGTGGGAGAAATGGCCGATACGGAGATCCGGCCGCAGCCGGCGCAGCATCCGCGGGGCCAGCGCCAGGTGGTAGTCCTGGATGACGACCACCGCACCCTGGCCCGCCTCCTGCGCCAGCGCCTCCGCGAACGCCTGGTTGTAGGCCTGGTACGACGCCCACCGCCGCCGGAACTCCGCGTCGAAGACCGGCTCCAGGGGGGTCTGGTAGAGCATGTGGTGGACGAACCAGAGCACCGAGTTCGCGATGCCGTTGTACGCGTCCGAGAACACGTCCGGGTCGATGTCGAGCATCCGGACCTGCTGCCCGCCGGTGTCCCCGGCCGGCAGCCGGCCGCCCTCGGCCCGCCGTACCGCCTCCCGGTCGCCGTCGCTCAGCGCCGCGCACACCCACACCGCGTTCGCGTCCGGCCCGATCGCCGACAGACCCGAGACGAGCCCGCCGCCGCCCCGCTTGGCGTGCAGCGCACCGCCTTCGCCCACTTCATACGAAACCGGGCCGCGGTTGGACGCGACCAGCACCTCAGCACCGCTGGTGGAAGCCATACGCCACAACCTAGCCCGGCCCGGAAACGCTCAAACGTACGGCCGTGCCCGACGCGCCGCCGTATACGGCCGTACGTAGAAGTCACGCCACCCGGCGCTCGGCGTACTCGGCGATCTCCGCCATCGGCGGCCGTTCCTCGGTGTCCACGGAGTAGGTGCGCGGTTCGAAGCCGTCCTCACCGCGTTCGAACTGGGTGAGGGAGGGGCGGATCAGGTGGCCGCGGGCCAGCCGCAGCTGGGCCGTGCGGTAGATCGCGGCGGACATCCGGCCGAGGGCCTGGCCGTCCTGGTGACGGTGTTTGCGGACCCCCACGTCGACCTGGGCGAGGGCGTCCAGGCCCACCAGGTGCAGGGCGTCGACCAGCATGCCCAGCTCCACGCCGTAGCCGACCGGGAAGGGAAGCTGTTCGAGGAGCGAGCGGCGGGCCGCGTACTCGCCGCCGAGCGGCTGGACGAACCCGGCCAGCTGCGGCCAGTGCATGTTCAGCAGCGGGCGGGCCATCAGTTCGGTGACCCGGCCGCCCTGTCCGGCCGAGCCGGCGAGCGGACGGTCGTACATCGCCTTGACCAGGTCCACGTCCGGGTCGGTCAGCAGCGGGCCGACGATCCCGGTGACGAAGTCGGAGGAGAAGTCACGCAGGTCGGCGTCGATGAAGCAGACGATGTCGCCGGTGGTGACCAGGAGGGAGCGCCAGAGCACCTCGCCCTTGCCGGGGACGGCGGGGATGCGCGGCAGGATCGTGTCGCGGTGCACGACCCGGGCGCCGGCCGCCGCGGCCACCGCCGCCGTACGGTCGGTGGAACCGGAGTCGACGACCACGATCTCGTCGACGAGCGGCGCCTGCCGCATCAGGTCGTGACGGATGATCGCGACGATGTCGCCGACGGTCGCCTCCTCGTTGAGCGCGGGCAGCACCACGGAGACGGACTGCCCGGTGCGCTGCTTGGCGGCGAGTATCCGGTGCAGCGGGCGATCGTTCATGGACCAGGAGCGGGTGGCCAGCCAGCGCTCGACTTCTTCCAGCACAGTCAGCGGCTCCTCACTGTCACGATCACACTGCGAGGTGTGATCCATCTCGCGGTTCGGACGACACTCTCAACTGTCCTGGCCTTCGGTTACAGTCTTGAACAACGCCGATGACCATCGCATGTCCTGGGGTCACCGGTCGTTGACAACCGCATACCGCTCATCCAGAGGGGCAGAGGGATACGGCCCGATGAAGCCCCGGCAACCCTCCAGTCGGTTACTCGTGGATCGCTGATCACTGTCGATCACTCGCGAGGCTCCCGGCTAGGGAAGGTGCCAAATCCGTCTCACGGCGAGATGCGTCGTGAGGAAGATGAGGAGAAAGGGCCTCGCCTCACATGGCTGTGCAGACTGCTGCGACCACCACCGACTCCACGACCGTCGACCTCGGTCCCGCCACTGCCCTGAGCTGCCGCGAGTGCGGCCACCGGGTGCCGCTCGGCCCGGTGTTCGCCTGCGAGGAGTGTTTCGGCCCGCTCGAGATCGCGTACGACTTCTCGGCCTACGACACCGAGGAGCTGCGGAAGCGGATCGAAGCGGGTCCCGCGAACATCTGGCGTTACGCGCCGCTGCTGCCCGTCCCCGCGGACGTGGCGACCAAGCCGAACATCAACCCGGGCTGGACCAAGCTCGTCCAGGCCGACAACCTGGCGAAGGAACTGGGCGTCACCGGCGGCCTGTACGTCAAGGACGACTCCGGCAACCCGACGCACTCCTTCAAGGACCGGGTCGTCGCCCAGGCCGTCGAGGCCGCGCGCGCCTTCGGCTACACCACCCTCTCCTGCTCCTCCACCGGCAACCTGGCCGGCGCGGTCGGTGCCGCCGCCGCCCGGGCCGGCTTCCGCTCCTGTGTGTTCATCCCGCACGACCTGGAGCAGGGCAAGATCGTCATGGCCGCGATCTACGGCGGCGAGCTCGTCGGCATCGAGGGCAACTACGACGATGTGAACCGTTTCTGCTCCGAGCTGATCGGTGACTCGGCCGGCGAGGGCTGGGGCTTCGTCAACGTCAACCTGCGGCCGTACTACGCGGAGGGCTCCAAGACCCTGGCGTACGAGATCTGCGAGCAGCTCGGCTGGCGGCTCCCGGACCAGCTGGTCGTTCCGATCGCCTCCGGCTCGCAGCTCACGAAGATCGACAAGGGGCTGCAGGAGCTGATCAAGCTCGGGCTCGTCGAGGACAAGCCGTACAAGATCTTCGGCGCGCAGGCCGAGGGGTGCTCGCCGGTGTCGGTGGCGTACAAGGCGGGCCACGACGTGGTGCGGCCGCAGAAGCCGAACACCATCGCCAAGTCGCTGGCCATCGGCAACCCGGCCGACGGGCCGTACGTCCTGGACATCGCGCGCCGTACCGGCGGTGCGGTGGAGGACGTCACCGACGAGCAGGTCGTCGACGCGATCAAGCTGCTCGCGCGGACCGAGGGAATCTTCGCGGAGACCGCGGGCGGGGTGACGGTCGGAGTCACCAGGAAGCTCATCGAGAATGGGCTGATCGATCCGGCGAAGTCGATCGTTGTACTCAACACGGGTGATGGACTGAAGACGCTGGACGCCGTGGCCGGGACGGGGCTCACGGCGACCATCCGTCCGAATCTCGAGTCTTTCCGCGAGGCCGGGCTCGCCTGAGTCAGCCGTAGAAAAACAGGGCGTTGCCCCCGATCGGAGGTTCAAACGTGAGCGTCACCGTTCGCATCCCCACCATCCTGCGCACCTACACCGGTGGTCAGGCAGAAGTCAGCGCCGAAGGCGGCACCCTCGGCGAGGTCATCTCCGACCTGGAGAAGAACCACACCGGGATCGCCGCCCGTGTTCTCGACGACGAGGGCAAGCTGCGCCGGTTCGTGAATGTGTACGTCAATGACGACGACGTGCGGTTCGAGCAGGGACTGGAGACGGCCACCCCGGACGGTGCCGGCGTCTCCATCATCCCGGCCGTGGCCGGCGGCTGACCTGCTGACAGGCTGATCGAATGACCGAACATTACCTTCGGTAACGCCGATCACCCACTGTTCATTGGATTGCCCCCTCCGTGAGAGAAGCGGAGGGGGCAATTCTGTGTGGTTGAGCGCGGTACAGTTGGGGAACGCGGTCCCGATCTCCAGGTCGGGAGCCCCGTATTCGATACCGCTGACCCGACAAGAAGTAGCCAAAGTGCGCGGGTTATATGCGGCTTTCGCGGCTTTTATGGGGCCCGACTTGCCCTGAATTCGGCCGAATTCTTGCTACATTCCGGACCCTTCCCGTCCAGAATTCTCGTCCGATTGACCTGTTGCAGACGGCAGTTGGACAGATACATTCAGCCGCGGTCGACGCGTTCCGGCGCACGCCCCCAACCATTGGGGGGTGAGGTCTGACCCGGATCCGCGAAGTGTGGATCTGTGCAAGGGCCAGTAATAGGGGAGTTAGGCATGGCTCAGGGCACCGTCAAGTGGTTCAACGCGGAGAAGGGGTACGGCTTCATCGCGGTCGACGGTGGTGCGGATGTTTTCGTCCACTACAGTGCGATTCAGATGGACGGCTACCGCACCCTGGAGGAAGGTCAGCGGGTCGATTTCGAGATCTCGCAGGGCCAGAAGGGGCCGCAGGCGGACATGGTCCGGCTCGCGACCAGCTGAAGCACGCGCCGACTGACAGCGTCGTTCTTCTTTCTTTGTCGGAGGGCTCGTATCCCATGGGGAGTCATGGGTTACGAGCCCTTTGGCATGCCCGGGACGAGAGGGGCGGCGCATGCCCTGGGTGCGGCCCGATGCGGCGCCCCGCGCCCGGCCCCGGCGCGGCCCAGTCTCCCGGAGGCGCTTGCACTCGGCATGGGCGAGTGCTAATCATTGGCGTTAGCACTCTGAAGGTGAGAGTGACAAAAATGGACCGGGTCGGTGAGGCCCGCAGGCCGGGTGGGGCAAGGAACCCACGGGTCGGCGAGCCGTCCGTCGCGGGCGCGGGCGCGGTCCGAAGACTCACCCCCAGTCCTGGAGGGACCACTTCACATGGCCAAGATCATCGCGTTCGACGAGGAGGCGCGGCGCGGCCTTGAGCGCGGTATGAACCAGCTCGCCGACGCCGTCAAGGTCACCCTCGGCCCCAAGGGCCGCAACGTCGTCCTTGAGAAGAAGTGGGGCGCCCCCACGATCACCAACGATGGTGTGTCCATCGCCAAGGAGATCGAGCTGGAGGACCCGTACGAGAAGATCGGCGCCGAGCTGGTCAAGGAAGTCGCCAAGAAGACGGACGACGTCGCCGGTGACGGTACGACCACCGCGACCGTGCTCGCCCAGGCCCTGGTCAAGGAAGGCCTGCGCAACGTCGCCGCCGGCGCCAACCCGATGGCCCTGAAGCGCGGTATCGAGAAGGCCGTCGAGGCCGTCTCCGGTGCCCTGCTCGAGCAGGCGAAGGATGTCGAGACCAAGGAGCAGATCGCCTCCACGGCCTCCATCTCCGCCGCCGACACCCAGATCGGCGAGCTCATCGCCGAGGCCATGGACAAGGTCGGCAAGGAAGGCGTCATCACCGTCGAGGAGTCCCAGACCTTCGGTCTGGAGCTGGAGCTCACCGAGGGTATGCGCTTCGACAAGGGCTACATCTCGGCGTACTTCGCCACCGACATGGAGCGTATGGAGGCGTCCCTCGACGACCCGTACATCCTGATCGCCAACTCGAAGATCGGCTCCGTCAAGGACCTGCTCCCGCTCCTGGAGAAGGTCATGCAGTCGGGCAAGCCGCTGCTGATCATCGCCGAGGACGTCGAGGGCGAGGCCCTGTCGACCCTGGTCGTCAACAAGATCCGCGGCACCTTCAAGTCCGTCGCGGTCAAGGCCCCGGGCTTCGGTGACCGCCGCAAGGCGATGCTGAACGACATCGCCATCCTCACCGGCGGCGAGGTCATCTCCGAGGAGGTCGGTCTCAAGCTGGAGAACACGACCCTCGACCTGCTGGGCCGCGCCCGCAAGGTGGTCATCACCAAGGACGAGACCACCATCGTCGACGGCGCCGGCTCCACCGAGCAGGTCCAGGGCCGGGTCAACCAGATCCGCGCCGAGATCGAGCAGTCCGACTCGGACTACGACCGCGAGAAGCTCCAGGAGCGCCTGGCCAAGCTCGCCGGTGGCGTCGCCGTCATCAAGGCCGGTGCCGCGACCGAGGTCGAGCTCAAGGAGCGCAAGCACCGCATCGAGGACGCCGTTCGCAACGCGAAGGCGGCCGTCGAGGAGGGCATCGTCGCCGGTGGTGGCGTGGCCCTGCTCCAGGCCTCCCAGGTGTTCGAGAAGCTGGAGCTCGAGGGTGACGAGGCGACCGGCGCCAACGCCGTGAAGCTCGCCCTGGAGGCCCCGCTCAAGCAGATCGCCGTCAACGGTGGTCTCGAGGGTGGCGTCGTCGTCGAGAAGGTGCGCAACCTTCAGGTCGGCCACGGCCTGAACGCCGCGACCGGCGAGTACGTCGACATGATCGCCGAGGGCATCATCGACCCGGCGAAGGTGACCCGCTCTGCGCTGCAGAACGCCGCCTCCATCGCCGCGCTGTTCCTCACCACCGAGGCCGTCATCGCCGACAAGCCGGAGAAGGCCGCCGCGGCCGCTCCGGGCGGCATGCCGGGCGGTGACATGGACTTCTGATCGACCTCTGGCCGATCGCTCGTCCTGACCGAGGGCGGCACTCCCTGTTCGACAGGGGGTGCCGCCCTCGGGCGTCTGCGCGTGACGCGCGGTGAGTGCCGGCCCCCGCGGGGTCATCCGGTCGCGTTGAGCACGTTCCGGTGCCGCCGCAGAATCTCCAGGTCGGAGACGTCGGGGTCGGCTCCGTCGGAGACGCCGAGGAAGGCCGCGTCCTCGGAGTCCGGGTCGGTGTTCCGCATGGCGAAGGCGGAACCGACGGCGGCGGCCGCCCAGCCATGGATGACCTCGTTTCGAATCGCCGGCCGTCTCAGCAGGACTTTTCCGCACTCCTCGGGCGGTAAATCCCGGAACGCGCCCCTCCGTAACGCCGGTCCGGCACACCGCCGCCGACACCCCCGGCCGCCCCGCCCGTGTCCGGAGTCACACGGCTTTCGGGCGGGGGCGGGAATGGGTACGTCCGGGTCGGTCGTTGTGCACGTGTGTGCACTCGATGCGTGTGCACATACCGTCCGGTCTACCGCACACCCACGAGGAGCCCCCCACGTGACCGTCACCACGCCTCCCGCCTCCCGCGCGGCCGAGATCCTCTCCCGTCCGATCGCCCTGAACGGGCTCACGGTCCCCAACCGGATCGTGATGGCGCCGATGACCCGCCAGTTCAGCCCGGGGGGCGTCCCCGGCGAGGACGTGGTCTCGTACTACGCCCGCCGGGCCGCCGCCGGTGTCGGCCTGATCGTCACCGAGGGCACGTACGTCGGTCACGACTCGGCCGGGCAGAGCAGCCGCATCCCGCGGTTCCACGGCGAGGAGCAGCTGGCGGGCTGGGCGAAGGTCGCCGAGGGCGTGCACGCGGCCGGCGGCACCATCGTCCCGCAGCTGTGGCACATCGGCATGGTGCGCACGCAGGGCCAGCCGCCGTTCGCGGACGCCCCCGCCGTCGGCCCCTCCGGCATCCGCCTGGACGGCACCGAGGGCGAGGGCAAGGCCATGACCCGCCAGGACCTGGACGACGTCATCCGCGCGTTCGCCGAGGCCGCGGCCGCCGCCGAGCGCATCGGCTTCGACGGGGTCGAGCTGCACGGCGCCCACGGCTACCTCCTCGACCAGTTCCTGTGGGCGGGCACCAACCGCCGTACCGACGCCTACGGCGGCGACCCGGTCGCCCGTACCAGGTTCGCCGCCGAGATCGTGGCCGCCGTCCGCGCGTCGGTCTCCCCGGAGTTCCCGGTGATCTTCCGCTACTCGCAGTGGAAGTCGGACAACTACGACGCCCGTCTCGCCGAGTCCCCGGAGGAGCTGGAGGCGATCCTCACCCCGCTGGCGGCGGCCGGTGTCGACGTCTTCCACGCCTCCACCCGGCGCTACTGGCTCCCCGAGTTCGACGACTCCGACCTCAACCTGGCCGGCTGGACCAAGAAGCTCACCGGGAAGCCGACCATCACCGTCGGCTCGGTCGGCCTCGACGGCGACTTCATCAAGGGCTTCGCGGGCGAGGGCTCCCCGGTCCGGGGCATCGAGGACCTCCTCGACAGCCTGGAGCGCGACGAGTACGACATGGTCGCCGTCGGCCGCGCCATCCTCCAGGACCCGGAGTGGGCGGCGAAGGTGCTGGCCGGTCGCACGCAGGAGCTGAAGTCGTACGACGCGGCGGCGCTCAAGAGCCTGAGCTGAGGGGGCTGAGCCGAGGGGCTGAGCCGAGGGGCTGAGCCGAGAGGCTGAGCCGAGGGGCTGAGCCGAACCGCCCCGTCCGCCCTCGGGCCGGCCCGCGACCAGCAGGCCGGACCCGAGGGCGGACGCGTACGCGCGAGCGGCTCCCGTATGGCGCGCGGGCCGGTGATGGCCGGGGAATTCACCGGTACCGTCCGAGCATGCGGATACTCCATCTCTCTGACACGCACCTGGACCGCACCGACGCCCCCAACAAGCGCGGCGTCAACGCCACCGCGTCGCTGCGGCTGATGCTCGACGAACTCCGCCACCTCTCCGGCTTCGACGCGGTCGTCGTCACCGGCGACCTGGCCGACGAGGGCGCGGTCGAGGCGTACGCCGCGCTGCGCACGCTGATCGGCGCGTACGCGCAGACCCGGAACATCCCCGTCCTCTGCACCACCGGCAACCACGACGAGCGCGAGGCCTTCGCCAAGGTGCTGGGCAGCGGGCACCTGGACGCCGACGGCACCGACCGCGCCGAGCAGGTGTTCGGCGGGGAGGAGCGGGCCGCCGTCAGCACGGTCGGCGGCTGGCGCTTCGTCACCCTGGACTCGCTGGTGCCGGGCAAGATCCACGGCCGGCTGGGCGCGCCCCAACTGGAGTGGCTGCGCGAGGTGCTGCGCACCCCGGCCGAGCACGGCACGGTCCTCGCCTTCCACCACCCGCCCTTCGCCCTGGACCTCTCGGTGACCCAGTCGGCCTTCGGGCTGCGCGACCCAGGCGAGCTGGCGGCGGCCATCCGGGGCGGCGACGTGCGGATGATCCTCAACGGCCACTACCACCTGCAGCTCTTCGGCCTGCTGGAGTCGGTGCCGGTGTGGGTGACGCCGGGGGTCGTCAACCGGATCGACCTGACCGTGGCGCCCGGTGAGCGGGCGGTGCGCGGGGCGTCCGCCTCGCTGGTGGAGCTGGGTGGACCGGCCGGTCCGCTGTGCCACACCTTCCATGCGCGCGATCCGCGGGCCCATGAGACGGTGTACGAGATCGATGAGGCGCAGGCCAGGGCGTTCGTCGCCCAGTACGGCTGACGGGTTCACCCATAAGGGTGAGTGGTGTTCGGCACTCGTGCGAAGTGCCGGACGTTCCATGAGTGACCGGCCGTGATGACGGCAGCGCCCCCACCGAAAGCGAGCGAGCATGACGACAAGTCAGTCTCCGGAGCCGCCCCACGCCGCCGAGGGACCGGTCGTACGCACCGCGTCGGGCGCCGTGCGCGGGTTGCGGGAGGACGGGCTGGCGGTCTTCCGGGGCATACCGTTCGCCGAGCCCCCGGTGGGGGAGGCGAGGTTCGCGGCGCCCCGCCGGGCACGCGCGTGGGAGGGGACGCGGGAGGCGTACGCCTTCGGGCCGCCGCCCCCGCAGGACCTGGGCATCCAGGGGCGCACCGGCGTCCTGGAGGCACCCGAGGGCGACGACTGGCTGACGGTGAACGTCTGGACACCCGACCCGGACCCGGCCGCCCGCCGCCCGGTGATGGTGTGGATCTACGGCGGCGCCTACAAGCTGGGCCACTCCGGCAGCCCCGGCTACGACGCCCAGCACATCGCCCGCGACGGCGACCTGGTCGTGGTCTCGCTCAACTACCGCGTCGGCATGGAGGGTTTCGCCCAGATCGAGGGGGCGCCCGCCAACCGGGGCCTGCTGGACCAGGTGGCGGCGCTGGAGTGGGTGCGGGAGAACATCACGGCTTTCGGCGGCGACCCCGACCAGGTCACGGTCTTCGGGGAGTCGGCGGGCGGCGGGTCGGTGGCCGCACTGCTGGCGATGCCCAGCGCGCGGGGTCTGTTCCGGCGGGCGATCGCCCAGAGCGTGCCCAGCACGTTCCTCTCCACCGAACTGGCCGGGGACATCGCCCAGGCTCTCGCGGCGGAGGCCGGCCTGCGCCCCACGTCGGCCGACCTGGCGACGACCGACCCGCGCCGGCTGCCGGACGTGGGGCAGTCGCTGGGCGTCAAGATGCCGCAGTACATGGGCCGTTGGGGCCAGATCGCGCCGACTATGACACCGTTCTCCCCGGTGGTCGACGGCGAGGTGCTGCCCACCACCCCCTGGCAGGCGCTGGCCTCCGGATCCGCCCGGGACGTGGACCTCCTGGTGGGCCACAACCGCGACGAGTACCGCCTCTTCCTGGTCATGGGCGGGATGTACGGCAAGATCACGGAGGAGCAGGCGACCGGCGCCCTGCGTCTGTTCGCACCGGGCGGCGAGGCGGGGGTGCAGGCCTACCGCGAGGCCTTCCCCGAGGCGTCGCCGGACGAGCTGTACGAACGGGTGCAGACCGACTGGCTCTTCGGCATACCGTCACTGCGCCTTGCGGAGGCGCAGACCGCGGCCGGCGGCCGGGCCCACCTGTACGAACTGACCTGGGGCGCCCCGGGCAACGGCGGTCTGCTGGGCGCCTGCCACGGCCTGGACATCCCGCTGCTGTTCGGCACGTTCGAGGCGGACCTCGCCAACCTCCTCTTCGCGGGCACGGGCGTCACCCCCGAGGCCGAGGCCCTCTCCGCCCGCTTCCGCACGGCATGGACGGCGTTCGCGAGGACGGGAGACCCGGGCTGGCCGGAGTTCGACCTCCAGGACCGCCTCACCCAGGTACTGGACACCACCCCGACGGTGATGTCGTACCCGGAGGAGCGGAGCCGGAAGCTCTGGGAGGGCCACGAGTTCACTCCCTCCCCGCTGCTCGGCTGACCGGCGGGAGCGGGGGTCAGAGGTTGCCGAGGGGCTCGATGTCCATGTGGACCGGGGTGCCCCAGACCCGCAGCACCTCGTAGTCGGTGAACTCGTGGACGAGCCGGTAGGCCATGGCCGGCCGGGATCCGCGGCGCTGGGCGTTGAGGTACAGCTCGGCCTCGCGCCGGTCGCGGCGGGGGGTGCCGCACAGCTCCCACTCCCGGCCGTTCCACGCCTCCGGCAGCCATCGCTGCTGGGCCTGCGGCCGGTCGGCCCGCACCCCGTACCGGGACATCGAGGGCCCCGCGGCCGTCTCGCCCTGCACTGGCCGGGGCCCGCCCGCGTACTCCGACCGCCGGGCGGCCCGCCGCCGGGTCTCGCAGAGCAGACACAGATCCGGGGCGCTCTCGTCCACGGGCCCCTGCGGATGCTCGGCACACCGGGTGGTGGGCGCGGCCGCGCTGACGCTCTCCTCCAGGAGGTCGAGAGCGCGCCGGATGTCGTCCTTGACCTCGTGCAGCTTGGCGTCGGGCGTACTGGCGGTCAGCGCCTCCCCGTGCTCGCCGAGCAGACGAAGGGCACGACCCAGGGCGGTGAGCTGGGAGTGGTTCATACGATCCAGCGTGGCACACGCCGCCGACAACGGACGGGGGGAGCTCAGTCGGCGTACCGGTGGGCGTCCGTGCGCAGAGTGTCCAGTTTTTCGGGAGTATCCGTTCCGGAGGCGGCGGCGTAGACGACGATGCGGAGGTCGGAGCCGGGGACCGTGAGGACGTCGAGGTCGAGGGTGAGGTCGCCGACCAGGGGGTGTTCGACGGTCTTGCGGTCGCCGGTGTGGAGGCCCGCGGTGCCGTTGGACCACAGCCGGGCGAAGCGGGGGCTGGTGTGCAGGAGCCGGTCGACGAGTAAGGAGAGGCGGGTGTCGTCGGGGTGGGCCACCGCCGTGACCCGCAGGTCGGCCACCAGGGACTCCTCCTCGGCCTCGTCGCCGGCCCAGGACCGTACCGGCCAGGCGGCGATGGCGTCGACCCGGTGGCCACCGGGGGAGCGGAACATCCCGGCGACGAGATTGTCCTGGTCCCAGCCGTAGGTACGGGGATCGCCTATGACGGCGGTCCACATCCGGTTCCAGCTGAGCAGCGTCCAGTCGGCTGCATAGACCGCGACCGGCGCGTCGCCCAGTTGCCGGACGAGCCGGTGGACCCTCGGCGGCACCTGCCGCGGCACGTCGCCGGAGGCGGGCGGGGTGAGCCTGGCGCACCGGAACAGGTGGTCGCGCTCCTCGGCGTCCAGGCGCAGCGCCCTGGACAGGGCGCCGACGACCTGGGCCGAGGGGTTGCGGGCACGGCCCTGTTCGAGCCGCACCACGTAGTCGACGGACAGCCCGGCCAGGCGGGCCAGTTCCTCGCGGCGCAGACCCGGGATGCGGCGGTCCGCGCCGGATTCCGGCTCGTCCGTCAGGGGTGAGCGGCGCTGCCGCCAACCTCGCAGGGCGCCGCCGAAGTTGTTGGTTGTTGCCATGCGGGCATCATCGTTCGGAATTGTTCGGATGAGCCGCCCGCAGTGGAACTCCTGTGCCACATCTGGGTAAAAGAGTCAGAGGGTTACGGGTGAGAGGCTCTGCGCGGCCTCGGCGGGGGGCCGGGACTTCGTCCAGTGGGCCCGGGTGAAGGCGGCGGCGGAGTTCAGCGCCTCGTCGGCCTCGTCGAGCATGACGGCGAACGACTGGAACACGTGCGGGACTTGAGGCCAGACCTGGAGTTCGACGCGGACGTCGTCGGCGGCGGCGCGGGCGGCCAGCCGTACGGCGTCGTCCAGCAGGATCTCGTGCGAGCCCACCTGGACGAGCAGCGGCGGCAGTCCCGTCAGGTCGGCGAAGACCGGGCTGGCCAGCGGATCGGTGCCCGGCGTCGTACCGAGGTAGTCGCGGGCCCGGATGCGCAGGGCCTGCGGGGTGAGCGCCGGGTCCAGGGCGGCCTTGCTCGTCGCGCTGGCGCCGGACACCGTGAGGTCGGCCCAGGGCGAGAACACCGCGGCCGACGACGGCTGGGGCAGTCCCGCCTCCTTGAGCGCGACCAGTGTGGCGACGGTCAGGCCACCGCCGGCGGACTCGCCGACGAAGGCGATCCGGGCCGCGGGGACACCCTGGTCGAGCAGCGCGCGGTATGCGGCCACCGCGTCCTCGACGGCCGCGGGGAACGGGTTCTCCGGCGCCAGCCGGTAGTCGACGCAGACGGCACGGGCCCCGACCCGCCGGGACACGTCGGCGGCCAGGCCCACCGCGTCGGCGGCGGAGCCGATGGCGTAGGCGCCGCCGTGGAAGTACAGCACCACGTCGGACTGATCCCCGCCGGGCGTCTCGACCGTGACGACGGGGACGCCGCCGAGCCGGCCGGGCGTGGTCGTGACCTCGGGAGGCAGCGGTATCGAGGTCATCATCGTGTGGAAGACCGCACGCGCTTCCGCCACGTCGCCTCCGACGTCGAGCGGGGCGTGCCGGAGCATCTCGTCGAGGTCGCGGCGTTGCTGCCCGGACATGGCTGTGCCTTTCGTAGGGGGGCGGACGTGGCGGTACCGACGTTCAGCGCGGCGGGCCGACGATGATCTGGCCGTACAGGTCGGCGGCCTCGGCCATCAGGTCCTTGGATATCTCGAACCCCTCCGGCCGGGCGGTCGACAGGTCGCGCCCCGCGTGCCGGAACATGCCCTCGATGCCGCCCGGAGTGCAGATCATCAGCAGGTCGGCGGTGTCGGAGGTGATCCGGTAGCCGTGTGGGACGTTCTTGGGCAGGTAGACGATCCCGCCCTCGGACAGCTCCAGCTCCTGGTCGTCCGACCACACCAGCGCGGTGCCCTTGATCAGCATGAAGATCTCGTCCTCGCGGGTGTGCACGTGGTACGGCGGCGCCTCCCCCTTGGCGACGCTGAACCGACCCACGGTCAGCTGTCCGTCGGTGGCCGCGCTGTCCAGGAGGACGGCGAACTGTCCGCCGTCGAGCCATTCGAGCTTCTGCTGCTGGTCGGGCTGGGCGAGGTACATCATGCTCACGGCGGGGTCCGTTCGGTGTGGGTGACCGGTGGGGGTGACCATCCCGCGCCGATGATCCTCTTCCGGAACCGGCCGCCGCCAGACGCGGGGGTGGGACCAGCAGTACCACCGGCAACATCACCGGCAGGGCCTCCGGCCCGCCTTTCGCATACGATTCAGATGCGTGGTCCGTTATGCGGGCATATGGGGAGTTCTGTCATGGACGGTCTTGCTGATCTGGGCGGCACACCGGGATGGGACCCCGTGCACCCCCCGCCCCCTGACGAACCGGTCTTCGCGGAGCCCTGGCAGCGCCGGACCTTCGCCCTCGCGATCCTCTCCAGCCGTGTCGCGTCCGGCGGCGTCAACACGGACGCCTTCCGGCACGCCCTGGAGCGCCTGGACCGGGCCGCCTACTTCGACGACGGCTACTACGGCCGCTGGCTCAACGGCGGGGAGCTGATGCTCACCGACAGCTCGATCCTGGCGCCCGGCGCCATCGACGCCCGCGCCCGCAACCTGCGCGGCGAACACGTGCCCGAGCCGCCGGTCCCCGAGCCCGCCCGGCCCGACTACGCCCCGACCGCCCCCGGCTCCCTGCGCTCTCTGGACACCGCGCCCGCCTTCGCCGCGGGCGACCGCGTCCGGGCCCGGGCCACATCCGTCCCCGGGCACACCCGGCTGCCGCGCTACGCCCGCGGCCGCACCGGCGTCGTCCAGGCCGTGCGGCCCGCCTCCGTGCTCCCGGACACCAACGCCCATTTCCGGGGCGAGAACCCGCAGTACGTCTACTCGGTGCGGTTCGACTCCCGCGCACTGTGGGGCGCCGACGCCGAACCCTTCGCGATCACCGTGGAGATGTACGAGAGCTATCTGGAGGCCGCCGCATGACCACCGCCGGACCAGAGGAGCGCCTGCCCCCGGCCCTGCGCACCGAGGCGCTGGAGCAACTGCTCACCGAGCGGGGCCTGATCGACCCGAAGGTGATGAACGGGATCATCACCGAGTACGAGACCAACGTCGGCCCGCTCAACGGCGCGAAGGTCGTCGCCAAGGCCTGGACCGACCCGGAGTACCGGCGCCGGCTCCTCGACGACGGCACCGAGGCCATCCGGGAACTCGGCTTCTCGGGGCCGCAGGGCGAGCACATCGTCGTCGTGGAGAACACCCCGACCACCCATCACGTCGTCGTCTGCACGCTCTGCTCGTGCTACCCCTGGCCGGTGCTCGGCCTGCCGCCCGGCTGGTACAAGGACCCCGCCTACCGCGCCCGCGTGGTGAAGGAACCGCGTCGGGTGCTCGCCGAGATGGGCCTCGACCTGGACGACGACGTGCAGATCACCGTCCACGACTCCACCAGCGAGGTCCGCTGGCTGGTCCTGCCCGAACGCCCGGCGGGCACCGAGCACCTCTCCGAGGAGGAACTCGTGCCCCTGGTGTCCCGGGACGCGATGGTCGGCGTGGCCAAGGCGGCGGCACCGTGACCGCGCCGCTGGAGGTCGAGGGCCCGGCCGCGCCACCGCGCTCCAACGGCGAACTGGTCTTCGCCGAGCCCTGGGAGAGCCGTGCGTTCGGCATGGCGGTCAGCCTGTACGAGGCGGGCGCGTTCACCTGGCCGCAGTTCCAGGCCGCCCTGATCGCCAGGATCGCGGCGGCACCGCGCGACGAGCCGTACCGCTACTACCGGTTGTGGCTGGCCGCGCTGGAGGACGTGCTGGTCGGCGTGGACGCGGTGTCGAGGCCCGAGATCGCCGCACGCGCCCAGGCCCTGGCGCGGCGCCCTCCGGGCCACGACCACGGGGTTACTGCTTGACGCCGTCCACGAAGGCGGACCAGGCCTCCGGCCGGAACGTGAGTGACGGGCCGTGGGGGGCGGTTTTGGAGTCTCGGACGGGGATGAGGGCGGGGTGGGCGTGGGTGATTTCGAGGCAGTCGTAGCCGCCCGCGCCATAGCTCGACGTGAGGGTGGCCGGGTCGTCGTCGAGCCTGCCCGTGCGTACCCCCTCGAAGTAGACCAGTGGAGGGGCGTCCTCAAAGTCCATCAGCTCCAGGGCGCCCTTGAGGGCGGTCAGTCCGCGTTCTTATGGCGCGTCATGATGAGCAACTCGGCGACCTGCCGACGGCGTCTGCGACCGAGGGTGGTGTCGTCGATGAGTTCGTCGAGGACTGTCCGCGCTCGCTGCGGGTCGATCCTCGAGAGCCACTGTGCGGCCTCCATGCGGTGGGCGGCCTTCGTCGCGGGGTCCAGGGCGATCTTCGCGTGCAGTGCGGTGGCTGTGTCGTGGTCGGCGTCGTGCAGAAGCCACGCCACCGTGATGCGTTGGCCGATGCCCAAGGTGGTGTCGGCGGCGAGGGTGCGCAGGAGTTCCGCCCGTCCGGGCTTGTCCAGCATGTTCAGCACAAGCACGGCCTGCATCCGCTCTGAGGACAGCGCATCGGCATCGTGAGCGAGGGCGTGCAGTCGTCGGACGGCGGTTGCCGGATCGGTTTCGGTCAGGGCCAGCGCCGCTTTCACCTGGTGCGACGACTTGACGCCCCCTGTCGTGTCCGGGGCGAGGTCGCCGAGGAATCGGGCAGGCCGTTCCGCCGGATCAAGTTCGGCGAACACGCTTGCCGCGAGTGCTCGGGCATAAGCCCAGGCGGTGGGGTCTGCCGCGATTTCCCGGAGGGCTTCCGCGCCGGCCGCCTTGTCGGCGGTGCTCAGTAGCGCGGCCACCTGCAAGCGAGCGAATGCTTCGAGTGACCGGTCACGGGCGAACTGGCTGAGCAGACTCATGCAGTCCTTGACCACGACCGCGGGCAGCCAGGTTCCCGACTGCGCCTGCTTGATCAGGAACTGGGGGCCCTCGGCGCCTGCACGCCCCGAGGTCATCCAGGTCAGGAACTCGGTCTTGAGCGGGTGGTCGTCAGGCGTGATGTCGAGGAGGAAGCCGCCGAACGGGTCGTACTGGGGCGGTGTCCAGCGCTTGCCGAGCCGCCGCGGTGGCCGGGCCGAACGCAGGAATGTCTCCCGGAAGACGACCCGGAGTCTCTCCTCCTCGTCGGTGACATGGCGGGCGGCAAAGTACTCCAGGAAGGTCTGGTGGGTGAAGACCAGGTCGTCCGAGCGCCGGATCAGCAGTCCGGTGCCGGACAGGACCGACTCCAGGAACTCCCGCCAGCGTCTTTCCGGCACCGCCGTCGGCCGTTCGGCGCACTCGTGATCCTGTACGACATCGAGGACGGCCCGGCCTTCGTGTTCGTCGGCGAAGAGCAGCCGGTGGGCCAGGTCGGCGAGGATCGGCCGGAGGTTCTGGACGGTCCGTTCCGCCCCGGCCTCGGCGTCGGAGCCGTACTGCCGCAGGGCGGCCCGGGCCTGTTCCACGGCGCCGGCGGCGTACTGACGCTCGTGCAGCAGGTCCACGAACCCGCGGTAGAGGTCGCCGCGCCCGCGAGGGGGTGGCTCTGCCGGGGCTTTGGCACGGAGCTGGCAGAGCATGGACATCATGAGCGGGACCCGGGCGAGAACGATCAGCCCCATCGCGTGCAGTGTGCCGAGGAACTGCTGTGCGGTCTGCTCGGGTTCGGTGACATCCAGGGCGCGGAACCAGCCGCTCGCGACGCGTTCCAGCTCGTCGGTGCGGAACGGTTCCAGCTCGTAGCAGGGCACCTGCGGATCGAGGATGCCCTGTTCGGCCTCGCGCACGGGGCGGGTGGCCACGACGAACGCGTACTGGTCGCCGGCGTGCGCCACGGTCCTGAGGACGTCCTCCCGGCCGGAGACGCTCGTGATCTCGTCGAGGCCGTCGACCAGCACCAGCCAGCCGTGCCCGGGGGCCGGACGGTCTTCGAAGAAGGTGTCGGGGAGGGGGGACGTGAGGCCGTACCGGTGGAGTTGGGCGTTGACGGTGCCGGCGAGGGCTCTGCTGAGGGGGGTGCCGACCAGGGCGGCGGCGGGCACCAGGACCGGCGCCGGGCCCGGGTCGGCGGTGCCGTCGAGCCACTGTGCGGCGCCGTGGGTGAGGCGGGTGCGCAGCAGGCTGGACTTGCCGCCGCCCGGTCCGCCGACGACCAGACAGACCCCGTCACCGGTCAGGACCTCGTCGGCGGGCCGTGGCGGGGCGGCGGGGAGCAGGACGCTCGCCCTGAGTGCGGCGTTCCCGGTTCTCTCCTCGGCGGGCGAGTTCCGGCTCACGACCTGCTGGCGCACGTAGACGTGGGACAGCGGCGGCATGGTGCCGGGTACGACCCCGGGGTACGGGTGCTCGGTGGCGGCGAGCCGGGCGGCAATCAGATAGCGCTCCAGATCCGTGCCGACCTGGCGCAGCCGGGGACGGCCGTCGCCGTGGCGTTCCAGTACGTCGGCGAAGCCGGGGTCGTCCACGAACGCGCGGGCCGGACACGCGTGCAGCCGGCGGTTCCGGAACGCCTCGTCGTCGTGGATGACGACCCCGACGAGATGGTCCCGGCAGAAGACCGCGCTGCCGGAGGCGCCGGACCAGGCCCTGCCGCCACTCCTGGAATCCGCTTCCGGCGCGGGGCCCTGGTCGAGGACGTACCGGTCCTGGTCGCCGCTGCCCCCGCCCAGTACGGGCAGCTCTCCCCGCAGGTGCTCGACGCGGTACTGCCCGTCGCCGGTCGTCGCGGCCGGGAAGCCGAGCGCGTCGTAGGGGAGCGGGTCGTTGCCGACCGGGCGGCCCCAGCGCACCGCGCCCGGTGCCTCGACGGACTCGTCGAGCAGCAGCAGGGCGACATCGCGGCCGTCGGGGTGGGTCCAGCAGACCTGTGCCGCGCAGCGCCGCGTGTCGTCCTGGGGGTGTCCGACGCGTACGTCGATGCGCGGCCAGGCGGCTCCCGGGTGCTCCTCGACGACGTGCCGGGCGGTCAGCACCAGGCGCGGTGCGATCAGGTACCCGCTGCCGATGCGCCGGTACCCGGTGTCCGCTCCGGCCCTGACCAGGGTGAGGCGTCGGCGGTCCACCTCAGCCCTCGTCGTCCCAGGAGCCGGACCGCGCCCCGCCGATCTCGGGGCTGCCGCCGCCCGTCGCCCGGTCCCTGACCCGGAGCTTCAGCGTCAGCTTGTGCGACCGGGCCGACGAGTGTCCGGCGCCCGCGCCGGCCGTGGCCACCCCGAACTGGAGTTTCCCTTCGCCCTTGACGTCGTCGCGCAGTTCCAGCAGCAACTCCAGCTGGGCTTCCTGGATCTCGAAGGCGAACTGTTCGTGCGTGCCTCGGTCCTGGGCCTCGTACAACTCCTGCCGCAACTCCTCGATGGCTGCGGCCAACCCGATCGTCGTCATGGCAACTCCCCCTGCATGCACGCCTCGTACCCGGAAGTGTGCCCTCACAGTGTCAGGGACCGCTGAAACTGGCCAACTTCTGTGTCCCGGCTGTCTCCCGACCAGGCATTGTTGACAATTTTGGCGGCAACTCATCGGATTCACAGGGAGTCTTAAGCAACCGCTGTTGCACTCGTGCCGCACGAGCCGCCCAGAGAAGAGACGGAAGTGAAGCGAGTGAAGCGCAGAACTGTGGTCATGGGGCTCACCGCGGCCGCCGCGGTTCCGGCGGTCGGGTTCGGTTCCGGGGCCGCGCAGGCCGCGACCCGGGCAGGGAGTACGGACGCCTCCCTGGTCTTCGACCCCAGCACCTACACCGAGCTGACCACCAGCATCACCGACACCGGGGGCACCGCCCACGAGGTGACGTACCACTTCTACAAGGTCAGCAGTTATGTGGCCGTCCCGGTCGACGTCACCTACCAGGGGCTCAACGTCAGCGTTCCGGTGGCGGTCGACGGGACGGCGGTCGACGCCACCGACGCGCCGATCCTGTTCGCCAACTCGGTGGGCGGTTACATGCCCTCCTCGGTGGCCGACGCGACCGGTATCGGGGCCGGTGGGGGTGCGGGCGGTCCCGGGGGACCCGGCGGGCCGGGCGGACCTGGCGGGCCCGGGGGCGGGGACAGCGGGCCGAACCGTACGCTGCTGGCGCTGCTCGCCGGGTACGTGGTGGTCGAGCCGGGTGCCCGCGGTCGTACCCTCGTCGACTCGTCCGGTGTCTACTACGGCACCGCGCCCGCGGCCATCGTCGACCTCAAGGCGGCCGTGCGGTACGTGAAGTTCAACCGGGGGCGGATACCGGGGAACGTGGAGCGGATCGTCTCGTCCGGCACGAGTGCCGGTGGCGCCCTCTCCGCGCTGCTCGGTGCCTCCGGCGACAGCCCGCTCTACGCCAAGGACCTGGCGGCACTGGGCGCGGCCGACGCGAGCGACGCGGTCTTCGCGAGCGGTGACTGGTGCCCGATCACCGACCTGGAGCACGCCGACGCGTCCTACGAGTGGTGCTGGGGCGGCAACCCGCTCGCCGACGGTTCGACCGTCGACGCGACGATCTCCGCCGACCTGAAGGCGGAGTTCACCGACTACCTGGCCGCGCTGCGGCTCGCCGCACCCGGGTTCGGGCGGCTGACCGACCGCAACCTGGACGAGTACCTGGTGAAGACCCACCTGGAGCCGTCCGCCACCAGCTACCTCGCCGCCCTCTCGGACCCGGACCGCGCCACCTACCTGGCCGCCAACACCTTCATCGGCTGGGACGGCACGAACGCCACCTTCTCCTGGGCGGACTTCCTCACCCATGTCGGCGCCCGGAAGAAGGGCGCGCCGTCGTTCGACGCCTTCGACCTGTCGACGCCCGAGTGCAACGAGTTCGGCACCGGCACCACCGCGGCCCGCCACTTCACCCTCTACAGCCTGCGGCACGCGGAGGGTGCGAGCGCCCGCCTCGATGGCGACATCCCCGAGCGGCTGCACCAGATGAACCCGATGTTCCACCTGGTGGAGCAGGTGAACCCGAACCGGGCCAGGCACTGGTGGATCCGGCTCGGCACGAAGGACAGCGACACCTCGCTGACCGTCTCCGCGAACCTCGCCGCCCGGCTGAAGAACCTCGGCGACGACGTGGACATCAAGTACTACTGGGACGCCGGGCACGGCGCCGACAACGACCCCGGGGACTTCATCACGTGGATCGCGCAGGTGTCGGGTCACCGGCCGGCGAGCCGGCGGCGCTGAAACTCACGTAGGTGGCCAGGAAGCCGACGACGTAGCCGGTCAGCAGGCCGCCCGCGTAGACCGCCGCCGCCAGGGCCGGCCCCCTGTTCCCCGTCAGCAGGGGGAACAGGGCCCAGCCCGAGGGGCCGATGGCGGTGGCGCCCACCCGGTCACCGAGTACGGCGAAGAACCCGACGAACGCCCCGCCCGCCGCGCCGCCCGCGCAGGCGGTGAGGAAGGGCCGCCCGAGGGGGAGGGAGACGCCGTAGATCAGGGGTTCGCCGACACCGAGCAGGCCGGCCGGGAGGGCGGACTTGATGGTCGTACGCAGTGAGGTGTCGTGGCGGAGGCGGATGTAGACGGCCAGCGCGGCACCCACCTGTCCGGCACCGGCCATGGCCAGCAGCGGGAGCAGGACGGTGTAGCCCTGCTGCTGGATGAGGGTGGTGTGGATGGGGATCAGGGCCTGGTGGAGCCCCAGCATCACGAGGGGGAGGAAGAGGCCGCCGAGGACCAGCCCGGCGAGGGGGCCGGTGGTGGCGAGGAGCCGGTCGGCGGCGGTGCCGATGGCGGAGGAGACGACTCCGGCGGCGTACATCAGGCCGTACAGGGTGGCCAGTCCGGCGACGAGGACGGTGACGGTGGGGGTGAGGAGGACGTCGAGGGCGTCGGGGACGCGGCCCCGGCACCAGCGTTCGACGTACACGGCGAGCAGGGCGGCGGCCAGTGCGCCCAGCACCCCGCCCTGCCCCGGCGCGAGCGCCACCCCGAAGGCGGTCACCTTCGCGACGCCCGGGTAGACCACGATCGCCGCGACCGCACCGCCGAGTACGGGCGTCCCGCCGAACACCTTCGCCGTGTTGTAGCCGACGAAGACGCTGATCAGGGCCATGAAGCCGGAGGCGATGGCGGCGAGGGCGGGGGTGAGCCAGGGCAGCAGCCCGGCGTTGACGAGGAGCCCGTTGAGGCCGGCCAGCACCCCGCAGCCGATCAGGGCGGGGATGAGCGGCACGAAGACGTCGGCGATGCGGCGCAGGGCGGTCTTGAGGGGGGTCGCGTTGCGCCGGGCACGGGCGGCACGCAACTCGGCTCCACGGGCGGCGAGCTGTTCGGCCGCCGCGGTCGTCGGGGTCGGGGTCGCGGCCAGGGCCGGGGTCGGGGTTGTGGTCGGAGTCGTGGTCAGCAGCTGCTGGAACTCGGCGGTCACCGTCACCACCACCCCAGGCCCCAGCACCACCTGGAGGCTGTCCCCGTCGGACACCACCCCCAGCACCCCGGGCACCGCCCGCAGCGTCTCGTCGTCGACCCGCTCACGGTCGGCGATCCCCAGCCGCAGCCGGGTCATGCAGTGGGCGACGGAGGTGACGTTCGCGGGGCCGCCGACGAGGGGCAGCAGGGCGGCGGCGGTGTCGTACGGCGATCTCTGCACACCCCGAGCGTGCGGGTCAGCCGGCCGCCGTGGCGAGCGCGGCGCGCAGACGGCCGCCGGACTCCTCCAGAAGGCGGGTGGCGGTGGGCCCGTCGACACCGGCCAGGATCACCAGGATGGCGTTCTTCACCTCGCCGTGGGTCGCGGTGAGGGCCTGCTCGATCTCCTCGTCCCCGGCGCCGGTCGCGAGGGCCACGATCCGTCTGGACCTCGCGCGCAGCTTCTCGTTCGAGGCCCGGACGTCGACCATCAGGTTCCCGTAGGTCTTGCCGAGCCGGATCATCGTGATCGTCGACAGCATGTTGAGGACCAGCTTCTGGGCGGTGCCGGCCTTCAGGCGGGTGGAGCCGGTGAGCAGTTCGGGGCCGACGACCACCTCGATGCCGTGTTCGGCGGCGGCCGCGAGCGCGCTGCCCGCGTTGCAGGAGAGGCCGACGGTCAGGGCGCCGAGGGCGCGGGCGTGCTCGACGGCGCCGACGGCGTAGGGGGTGCGGCCGGAGGCGGAGACACCGACGACCGAGTCGAGGGCGTCGATCCCGAGGGCGTCGAGGTCCTTCCGGGCCAGCTCGGCCGAGTCCTCGGCGCCCTCCACGGACGTGACCATGGCCTCGGGCCCACCCGCGATGACACCGACGACCTGACCGGGAGCGGTGTTGAAGGTGGGCGGGCACTCGGAGGCGTCGAGCACCCCCAGCCGCCCGGCGGTACCGGCACCGGCGTAGACGAGCCGCCCGCCCTGGGCCATCCGGGCGGCGACGGCGTCGACGGCCCCGGAGATCTCCGGCAGCCGCAGCGCCACAGCGGCGGCGACCCCGGCGTCCTCGCCGTTCATGAGCCGCGCGATGTCGAGGGTCGCAAGCGTGTCGATCTCGGAAAGCTCGGGCCGGAACGCCTCGGTGGTGAGCGTTTCGAGTTCGGTGCGCAGAGCGCGGTGTTCGGTGGTCATGGAGAACGGTTCTTTCTGACTCGGTCGAGTGCACCCACCAGGGGCGCGGGGCCGTATCGACATGCGGCTCCGCCGCGTGGGCGCGACGAGCCGCAACGCAGCCGCAGCCGCCGTACCTTGCGCACCCCTGCGATCTAACGCGGCACATTCCGGTGCCGATGAGCCAACGCCTCGTAAGACGCCGCCAACGCCGGAGCCGCCGCCTCGTACGTCCGCTGCGCGACACCCACGAACAGACAGTCCACCACCAGCAACTGACTGGTCCGCGAGGACATCGCGGCCGGCCGCAGCTCGCTCTCCCGCGCGGTCGAGGTCGTCAGCACATGGTCGGCGTACTGCGTCACCGAGGAATCCGGCCGTCCGGTGATGGCGACGGTCGTGGCCCCGCGCTCGAACGCGACCCGCAACGGCTCTATGACATCTCCGGTGGACCCGGAGTGCGTGATGGCGATGGCCACGTCACCCGCCCGCAACTGCACCGCGTTGGTGACCGCCAGATGCGGATCGCTGTGCGCGTGCGCTATCAGCCCTATCCGCAGCAGCTTCTGCGTGAGGTCCTGGGCGACCAGCCCGGACGCCCCGATGCCGTAGACGTCGGTCCGCCGGGCCCCGGCGAGCGCGCTCACCGCGGCCCCCAGCTGCACGGTGTCCAGGCCGGCGGCCGTGTCCGCGAGGGTCTGCTGCTCGTCGTAGGCGAGTTTCGCGACGACGTCGGCGATCGGGTCGTCGACGGCTATGTCGGTGGTGATCGCGGGCGCCCGCCCCGACTGCTGGTGCGCGGCGAGCCCGGCGAGGGCGAGCCGCAGATCGCGGTAGCCGGGGTAACCGAGCAGCCGGGCGGTGCGTACGACGGTCGCCTCGCTGGTGCCGGTGCGCTCCGCGAGTCCGGTGACCGTGAGGGCCGCGCAGCCGGCGGGGTCGCCCGCGACGGCTTCGGCGACCCGCTGCATGGAGCGGGTCATGGAGGGGGCGAGCGTACGCACCTTGGCCGCGAGGGCGGCCGGAGCAGGCGGTGCGCTCCCCGGGGCCGGGGTCCCGCCCGGGCGGTTGCCGAAAATTTCCTTCACGTTCTCGGTCACCTCTGAAAGATATTTTCGTTGCGGGTGCCCGGTCAAGACCGCGCACAATAGGACCATGGACCCCGTAAGCCCCCTGGAACAGGCGCTGCACGCAGCCCGCGCCCTGGTGCTCGCCGACCTGGTCGCGGGCGAGGTCGCCGAGGCGGACGTCGTCTCACTGGTCGAGGACTCCGTCGTACAGCGCCGCTGGTGGGTCGAGCAGTGGCCGGACGGGGCCGGGTACGTGGCGGGGCTGGTCGCCCAGGACGTACAGGACGCGCTGCTGGAGCGGTACGGCCGCTGGCCGCTGTGTCCGGTGTGCGGCACCGGCGACCCGCACGCCCTGGACGTCGAACCGGAACTCGGCCCGGACCCGCACTGGGTGTGCCACAAGGCGGGCGTGAAGGTCGCCTCCGTCGGCTCCCTGGGCCGGGCGACGGGCGGGATGGCGTCCTCGTGACGGTGCTCTCGTGAAGGTGCTCTCATGACGGTGTACATCGACCCGCCGACCTGGCCGGGCCACGGCCGCATGTGGTCCCACCTGGTCAGCGACGTCTCCTACGCCGAACTGCACGTCTTCGCCGAGGCGTTGGGCGTACCCCGGCGCGGCTTCGAACGCGACCACTACGACCTCCCGTCCCACCGCTACGCGGACGCGGTACGGGCGGGTGCGGTGGAGGTCAGCAGCCGCGAGGTGGTACGGCTGCTGCACGGGGCGGGGCTGCGCAGACGCAAGAGCGACATGCCCCGGTGACCGGCCTCACCGACCCCGCAGTTCGAAGGCCAGCCCCTCCCCGTCCTCGCTCACCTTGGTGAAGCCGGCGCGGGTGACGACCGCCTGGGAGGGGATGTTGGCGGGCTCGATCGTGGCGAACAGGGAGTTCACGTCGGCGCGGGACAGGGCCCAGTCGGCCAGGGCGCGCAGCGCCTCCGTGGCGTAGCCGTGGCCGCGGGCGGACTCGGTCAGGTCGTAGCCGATCTCCACCCGGCCCTCCTCGTCCGGCGCGGAGTGGAAGCCCATGCCGCCGACCGCGCGGCCGTCCTCCCGGCGGACCAGGGCGAAGACGCCGAACTCCGGCCGGTGCACGCCCCCTTCGTACGCCTTCAGCATGAATCCCGCGGCCTCCCGGGTGCCCTCGTACGGGCCGCCCTCGATCCACGTGAAGCCGCCGCCACCGCCGAGGCGCAGGTCGCGGGCCTCGGCGGGGCGGATGCCGACGAGGTCGAGGCGGTCGGCGGGGATGACCAGGTTGTTGTGCCAGCGCCAGTCGGTGACCGGGGCGCGGCCGGGCAGATCGCCGCGGCCGGTGGCCCACAGCAGGGTCTCCCAGGGCGTCGGGCCGGGCTGGACGTGCGGGAAGAGCAGCGCCAGGACGGATTCGGCGAGTTCGTCGGACGGCCGGTAGGGGACCCCGAGGCCCGCCGCCATGTCGTGCGCGTGGAGCAGCACTTCGGCGACGCCCATCGCGGCGAAGCCGACCCGGTCCGCGCTGCGGAAGGGATACGGGTGGAAGGCGCGGACCTCGCGCGGGGTGGTCCGGACGGTGGCGGCGAGCAGCGCGCCGGTCGTCTCGATGACGTGCAGCAGTCCGGAGTTGTCGGTGCCGTCGTCGAGCTTGAGCTCGAAGGGCACGTACGCGTCCTGGGCGCGTCCGGCCAGATTGGCGGCGTACGCGACGAGGTCGTCGGCGACATGGACCGCCGTCTCGTGGCAGCTCCAGTCCAGGCCCCCTGCCGTCACCTCCGTCCAGTCCCGTGCCACCGTCGGCCGCAGCGCCGCGACACAGCCCGCGACGGCCTCTTCCACCTGATCCCCACCCAATTCACGCATGAGCCGCACCCTAGGACGCCGGATCCTGCGCGGTCGACAGCATTTCCAACTCGGCCGCGAGGTTGTAGCGGGCGGTCGGCTCCCACCGCGCCCGGCCGTGCGGGGTTCTGAACAGCCTTGGCAGGTCGAGCAGTTGGCGGAGGATCGCGGAACGGCCGTCGCGGAAGGCGTCGTTCGGGACGAAGTGGTACTCCTCGCGTACCTCGGCGGTGTAGGCGGCGTACGCGGCGGGTGGGGCGGCGAGGATCGCGAGGTCGGCGTCGCACAGGACCTCGCCGTTGCGGTCGCCGGGGGCCGGGTCGTGGGTGACGGTGAGCCGGACCAGGCGGGCGACCTCGGCGGTCCCGGCGTCGGAGACCCCGGCCTCGGGCAGGGCGCGTTCGGCGAGACGGGCCGAGCGCTCCTCGTTCTCCGACCGGTCCGGCAGGTACACCGCGTCGTGGAACCAGGCGGCGAGCCGCACCAGATCGGGGTCGTCCGCGTACTCCGTGAGTACGTCGACGTGGTCGAGGACCGCCGTGAGGTGGGCCAGGGTGTGGTACCGGCGCTGGGGCTCCTGCCAGCGGTCCAGCAGGGCGGTGGCGTACGGATCGGGGTCGGGGAGGCGCGCGTCGTCGCCCCGCGCCATGAGGAGGGCGCGCCGCCAGCGGACGCGCAGTTCCTGGAGATCGGCCATGCGCCCATTCTCCGCCGGCCCGGGACACCCGGGACCGGGGGCGGCCGCGGTTGCGGGCCTACCTGGACCACGTGGACGACGTGGACGACCCGCTGCACCTGGGCGTGCCGAGCGGGACACGGACACCGGCCCGTTTCATCGGCGACTCGGAGACGCTCGTACGGCTGTGCACGGGGCGGGCGGTCGGCGGGGCGCCGTACGAGCTGACGGGGCGGCGGTGGAGGGGCTGAATCTGTTCGGGTGAGGGGCTGAATCTCTCCGGGTGAGCGGCCGGGGGCGGTCTCGCGGCCGTATACGGACCCCACGTACTCTTTGATTGGACTAGACCTCCTGCGGTCGGCCGGCCGGCTGATCGGCCGGCTGCGTCAGGGGTACACGGGGAACACCACGGAAGGGGCCCTATGAGCACGCGTGCAGTCCTGGAGGTGATCGCCCTCGACGCCGAGGACGCGGTCGCCGCCCAGGCCGGAGGCGCGGACCGCCTCGAACTGGTCACCGACATGGCGGCCGACGGGCTGACCCCGCCGCCCCGGACCTTCACCGCGATCCGGGCCGCCGTCGACATCGACCTGCGCGTGATGCTGAGGCTGGCGGACGGGTTCGCGGCGGGCGACGTCGACCGCCTGGTCGGGGTGGCCGGGGAGCTGCGGGCGGCCGGGGCCGACCAGTTCGTGCTCGGGTTCCTGGGCGCCGAAGGGGATGTGGACCTGGCGGCCGTGGAGCGCGTGGTGGCCGAACTGGCGGGGTGCCGCTGGACCTTCCACCGGGCCATCGACCGCGCCGCCGACCGCGACGCGCTGCGCAAGCAGCTCGCCGACCTTCCGGGCCTGGACACCTACCTCACCGCGGGCGCGGCGACGGGCGTGGACGAGGGCCTGCCCACCCTGCTGGCCGAGGCCCGGCGCCGCGGCGAGCCGGGGTACGGGCAGACGCTCCTGGTGGGGGGCGGCCTGCGCCTCGACCATGTGCCGGGGCTGCGGGACGCGGGGATCGACGCCTTTCACATCGGCGGCGCGGCGCGGCCGGGCGGCTGGGAAGGGCCGGTGTCGGCGCCCGCCGTACGGGAGTGGCGGCGGATGCTGGACGAGGGGTAGGCGCTGCCCTCCCACCCCTGGTGTTCATTTAAATGAACACCAGGTTCGCCATATCGGTATGGCCTGTTATAGTGAACGTATGGTTCACTCAAACGACTTCTGGGTCCGTTGATGGGCCCGCAGCCCGGGCCCGGGACCGGGCGGCAGCCGGTGAGCAGTACATCGGCCGCGGTCGGCGCGAAGATCCGGTTGCGCCGCCAGCAGCGCGGCATGAGCGCCGCGGAGATGGCCCGGCGTGCCGGACTGAGCAAGGCCACCCTGTCCCAGCTGGAGGCCGGCCGGGGCAACCCGACCATCGACACCCTGGACGCCATCGCGATCGCACTGCGCATCCCGATCGCCGACCTGCTCGCACGCGACGCCGACACCGGCCCGGTCTACCGGGCGGGCACCGAGGCCGAACCCGGCGAGGTCACCCGCGAGTTGCTGCGCCGCATCAGCAGCGGCAACAGCCTGGAGATCTGGCGGCTGCGCATCCGGCCCGAGACCGAGCTGGCCGGTGTCCCGCACGCCACCGGCACGATCGAGCACCTGATCATCTCCACCGGACACGTCACCGCCGGACCGGTCGACGCCCCGCACGACCTCGGCCCCGGCGACATGCTCGCCTTCGCCGGCGACGCCCCGCACTTCTACCGCACCGGCGCGGAGGCGGTGGACATCACCGTCGTCTTCGCCTCCCCCATCAGCTCCTGAGAACGGGAACACCCCGCATGACCACCGCCGCCCCCATCGCCACCACCCCGTCCGGCCTGTCCTTCATCAGCGACAACATGGCCGGAGCCTCCCCGCGCATAGCCGCGGCCGTCGCCGACGCGGCCGTGGGGCAGGTCCTGCCCTACGGCAACGACCCCTTCACCGAGCGTGCCCGCCGCAGGCTCGCCGAGATCTTCGAACGGGACGTCGACGTCTTCCCCGTCTCCACCGGATCCGCCGCCAACGGCCTCGCCCTGGCCGCGCTCACCCCGCCGTGGGGCAGCGTCCTCGCCCACCAGGACAGCCACATCCACCACGACGAATGCGGAGCCCCCGAGTTCTTCACCGGCGGCGCCAAGCTCGTCGGACTCCCCGGCCTCGACAGCAAGATCGACCCCGAGGCACTCCGGACGGCGGTGCGCCGCCGCGCCGGCGACGTCCACAGCGTGCAGCCGTCCGTGGTGAGCATCAGCCAGGCCACCGAGAGCGGCAGCGTCCACACCGTCGAGGAGATCCGCCGGCTGTCCTCGATCGCCAGGGGCGCCGGCCTGCGCGTCCACATGGACGGCGCTCGCTTCGCCAACGCCCTGGTCCACCTCGACGCCACCCCGGCCGAGATGACCTGGAAGGCGGGGGTCGACGTCCTGTCCTTCGGTGCCACCAAGAACGGGGCGATGACCGCCGACGCCATCGTCTCCTTCGACCCCGCCCTCGCCACGGAACTGGCCCTCCGGACCAAGCGCGGCGGTCAGCTCACCTCCAAGATGCGCTTCCAGACGGCCCAGCTCGACGCCTACCTCACCGACGACCTGTGGCTGGACAACGCCCGCCGGGCCAACGCCATGGCCGCCCGCCTCGGCGCCGGTCTCAAGGCCGTCCCCGGCGTCGGCCTGCTGGCCGCCCCGCAGGCCAACATCCTCTTCTGCCGCCTGCCCCAGCACGTCACCGACGGGCTCCTCGCCGAGGGTTACGCCTTCTACCACGACCGCTGGGAGCCGGGCATCGTCCGCTTCGTCACCGCCTTCTCCCACGACGCCGACGACATCGACCAGCTCCTCGACGCGGTCCACCGCCACAGCGCCTGAACCCCACGACGGCGTCGAGGACCGGATCGGGTGCGCCCGAACCGGCCCTCGACGCCGTCGCGGCACGCCCGGTGGACGGCACCGCGCCTCCGGGGCGTTCGCCTCGTGCCCCGGGACGGGATACGTCAGGTCAGCTGGGGCGGGAGCGGGGCCGTGTGCGTCACGATCAGGCCGGAGACGGCCCGGGTGAGGGCGACGTAGAGGCGGCGCAGGCCGGTGCGTTCGTCGGGTTCGCCGTCGACGACCGCCTGCGGCTCGTCCAGGACCACGTAGTCGTACTCCAGACCCTTCGCCAGTGACGCCGGGACCAGGGTGAGACGGGTCTCGGCCGTCGTCTCCTCGCCGGGGGCGAGATATCCGATGCCCGCCGCCGTCAGGGCTTCCGCGAGCGCCGCTACCCGCGCGTCCGCCGCGATCAGGCCCGTCGATCCCTCGTGGCGCAGCAACTCCTCGCAGGCCGCCACGGTTTCGGCGGTGCCGGCGATCGAACGCACCGCGAAGAAGCCGGGGTTCTCACGGACCGACGCCACCGGGGTGAGGCCGGGGGCGATGTGCGGGAGAAGCCGGGAGGCGTAGGTGATGACGTCCGTCGGGACGCGGAAACCCGCCGTCAGTTCCTCGATCACGCCGTCCGACTTGCCGAGGTGGGACAGGGCCTCGTCCCAACTCCGGGTCGCCCAGGGCGTGGTGCCCTGCGCCAGGTCGCCGAGGACGGTCGCCGAGCCGGTGGTGCAGCGACGGCCAACCGCGCGGTACTGCATGGGCGACAGGTCCTGTGCCTCGTCCAGGACCACATGGCCGAGGGAGTGCGTCCGCTGGACGAGATCCGTCGTCTCGTCGATCAGCACGGCGTCCGCGGCCGACCACTTGGCCGACTTGACGCTGCGCACCGCCTTCTCCCAGGCGATCGTCTTCTGCTCGTCGGCGGTGAGGATCCCCTCCGCGTGCACGGCGAGGAAGTCCGCGTCCGTGAGCAGGCGCAGCACGAGTTTCGCCGGGTCGACCGGCGGCCAGACCTGTTTGACGGCCGCCTTCACCGCCGCGTTGCGGGCCACCGAGTCCTGCACCCGGTCGTCGGGAGCCTCGCCCGAGCGTTCCATCTGGACCAGCACGGCGTGCGCGATGCGCTGCGGCAGGGCCTCGCGCGCCGCGCCGTACCGGATGCCGCGGGCCAGCAACTCCCTGACGATTTCCTCCAGTTCGTACGCCGGGACGCGCCAGCGCCGGGAGCCGCGGACCACCACCACCGGTTCGCCGGGCATCGTGACGTGCGCGTACACGGCCCTGCGCAGCACCTCCGCCATCCGGGCGTCGCCCTTGATGACCGCGGCGGGGGCGGTGTCGGTGCCGCGCACCTCGACGCCGTTCGCCACCAGGTCGTCCACCGTGGCCTGCTGCACCGTCAGCTCGCCCAGCGCCGGGAGCACCTGCTCGATGTAGTGGAGGAAGGAGCGGTTCGGGCCGATGACCAGGGTGCCGGTGCGGGCGAGGCGCTCCCGGTGGGCGTAGAGGAGGTACGCGACCCGGTGCAGGCCGACGGCGGTCTTTCCGGTCCCCGGCCCTCCCTGCACGCACACGGTTCCGCCGAGCCCGCTGCGCACGATCTCGTCCTGCTCGGGCTGGATGGTCGCGACGATGTCCCGCATCGGGCCCACGCGCGGGCGCTCGATCTCCTGCTGGAGCAGCTTGCTGGTCCGGGCCGCCTCGGCCGGGTCGGACAGGTGCTCGTCCTCGTACGCCGTGATGTCGCCGCGGGTGTATCCGAAGCGGCGGCGCAGCGCGACGTCCATCGGGTCCTTCTTGGACGCGCGGTAGAACGGCTGCGAGACCGGTGCCCGCCAGTCGATGACCATCGGGTCGCCGTCGTGGTCGTGGACGTGCCGGCGCCCGATGTAGAAGCGCTCGCCGTACGCCCCCTCGGCCTGGTCGGCGCCGGGGGCGTGCAGGTAGTCGAGGCGGCCGAAGAAGAGAGGCGTGTCGCTGAGATCGGCCAGCGCCTTGATGCGCTCCTCGATCTGGCGGGCGAGGACCTCGGCGTTGACCCAGTTCGCGGTGACGTCGCTGATGTCCAGCGACTCGACGTCCTCCCGCATGGCCCGCAGAGCGGACCGGGAGCCGGCGAGGTGGGCGCGCTCACGGGAGAGGGGGTCGGTGGCTTCGGCGTGCGGGTCCGTGAGGGGGTCGTGGGCGGGCGTGGACAAGGGGGTGCCTCCGAAGGCCTGCGAGTGGGTGGCGCTCAGGTGTGAGTGGCGCACGGGTGGCGATCAGCCGACCGGTTTCCGTCCGGGCGGCGGCACTCCGGGGACGGAGGCGGGCAAGAGCGGAGATTGTAGTGAGGCGGGGGCGGCGGAGGCCAATGGATTTCCCTCGGCGTGCCGAGGAGGGGCGACGGGACGGGGGCGACCGGGCGGGAGGGCGACCGGGCGGGGGCGACCGGGGCGGGAGGGCGACCGGGCGGGGGTGGGCCGGGCGGGGGCGACCGGGGCGGGAGGGCGACCGGGCGGGGGTGGGCCGGGCGGGGGTGGGCCGGGCACGGTGGGTGAGTGGGGCGGACTCGGCGGGGCGTGCCGAGGGGGCTGGGCGCCCAGAAGAGGGGAGCGTCCCCTAGGGGAGGGTCCCTCGTGGGGTGGGGCGGAGGTAGGGGGTGGGGTCCACCGGCGGGTGGACCGGCGGAAGCCGGAAATTGGACCCGTGGACCGATTCCGTACTTGTGCCCGAAGTTCCACCATTGAGGCATGAGCGCAGCAACCATCCATCCAGCCCCCAGCCGTCCGCCGGGCGCCACCGCCCTGGACGGCGTCCCGCACCCCCAGCACCGTCTGGGCGACGCCCTGCGTGCCGTCAAGGTCTTCGTCGGCGCGGCGTTCAGCGTCGTCATACTCGGCGAATACGGCGAGGAAGCGGGCATACGCCGCAGGTGACGGCATAGTGTCGCCTCCGTGCCGAACCGGACGGTGACGTCATCTCCCCTGCCCTCCCTCACCCGCCCCGTTTCCCTCTCCGCCCTCTCTCTTCTGGCGGTCTCCCTCTCCTCCTTCGTCGCCCTCTGCGTCCTGCTGCACGCCCCGATGGCCGATCTGCTGGTCTACCGGGCCGAGGGCGAGGCCGTGGTCCACGGCAGTGACCTGTACGGCTTCACCGTCACCGAGTGGCGGCTGCCGGCGACCTACCCGCCCTTCGCGGCGGTCCTGTTCGTCCCGGCGGCCTGGATCCCCGTCCCGGCCCTGAAGGCGGCGTTCCTCGCGGGCAACGCGCTCCTGCTCGCCTGTCTCGTCGCCCTCTCCGCCCGCCTGGCCGGCCGCACGGCACCCCTCCCCGTGCTGTGCACGGCCACCGCCCTCGCCCTCTGGCTGGAGCCGGTCTTCCAGACCCTCCTCTTCGGCCAGATCAACCTGGCGATCGCCTGCCTGGTCCTCTGGGACCTCACCCGCCCGCCCGGTGCCCGCGCCAAGGGCCTGGCCCTGGGCATCGCGGCGGGCGTCAAACTCACCCCGGCGATCTTCATCGCCTATCTGTTCCTCACCGCCCGCAGAAAGGAGGCAGGCGTTGCGACGGCGTCCTTCGCCGGTACGGCAGCGCTCGGCGCCCTGTTCCTCCCCACGGCGACCGTGGACTTCTGGACGCGGCGCCTGTTCGAGACCGGCCGGGTCGGCAAGGCCTGGATCGTCGACAACCAGTCGCTCCAGGGCCTGATCGCAAGGGCCACGGGCACGGCGGCACCGGGCCTGACCTGGGCCCTCCCGGCGGCCGTGGTCGCGGCGACGGGCCTGTGGCTGGCGACCCGCGCCCACCGCGCCGACCGCGCCCATCGCGCCGACCTCGCCCACCGCGCCGACCTCACGCAGCGCGCCGACGGCGACCGCTGGGGCATCCTGCTCACCGCGTTCACGGCACTGCTGATCAGCCCGATCAGCTGGTCCCATCACTGGGTGTGGTGCGTCCCGCTGCTGGCGGTACTGCAGGCGGAGGGCCGCACGCTCATCGCGGCCACCGCGGCGCTCGTGTTCACGGCCCGCACGATGTGGCTGCTGCCGCACGAGGGCGACCGGGACCTGCGCCTGCCCTGGTGGCAGCAGCCGTTCGCGGCGCCCTACCCGCTCCTGGGGCTGGCACTGCTGGCGGGCGCGGCCGTGGTCCTACGACGGCACGGCCACGCCCGGCCGGGGACTCAGCCCTCCGCGGCGTCCGTACCCGCCGTGCCCTCCGGGAGGAGCTCGTCCGCGTCCACGATGCGGTAGGCGTACCCCTGTTCCGCCAGGAACCGCTGCCGGTGGGCGGCGAAGTCCTGGTCGATCGTGTCGCGGGCGACGACGGAGTAGAAGTGGGCCTGGTGGCCGTCGGCCTTGGGGCGGAGCACCCGGCCGAGGCGCTGGGCCTCCTCCTGGCGGGAGCCGAAGGTGCCCGACACCTGGATGGCGACCGTCGCCTCCGGCAGGTCGATGGAGAAGTTGGCGACCTTCGACACCACCAGCACGCTGATCTCGCCCTCACGGAAGGCGTCGAAGAGCTTCTCGCGCTGGGCGTTGGAGGTCTCACCCTTGATGACCGGGGCGTTCAGATGCTCGCCCAGCTCGTCGAGCTGGTCGATGTACTGGCCGATGACAAGGATCTGCTGGCCCGCGAAACGCTTCACGATCGCCTCCGTGACCTTCCGCTTGGTAGCGGTGGTCGCACAGAAGCGGTACTTCTCCTCGGTCTCGGCGGTGGCGTAGGCGAGCCGCTCCGAGTCCGTGAGGTTCACCCGCACCTCGACACAGTCGGCGGGCGCGATGTAGCCCTGCGCCTCGATCTCCTTCCACGGGGCGTCGAAGCGCTTGGGCCCGATGAGGGAGAACACGTCCGATTCCCGGCCGTCCTCGCGCACGAGGGTGGCCGTCAGCCCCAGCCGCCGGCGCGCCTGCAGATCGGCGGTGAACTTGAAGACAGGAGCCGGCAGCAGATGGACCTCGTCGTAGACGATCAGACCCCAGTCACGGGAGTCGAAGAGTTCGAGGTGCGGGTAGACGCCCTTCCGCTTGGTCGTGAGCACCTGGTACGTGGCGATCGTGACGGGCCGGATCTCCTTCCGCGTCCCGCTGTACTCCCCGATCTCGTCCTCGGTGAGACTGGTCCGCTTCACCAGCTCGTGCTTCCACTGGCGCGCGGAGACGGTGTTGGTGACCAGGATCAGGGTCGTCGACTTGGCCTGTGCCATGGACCCGGCGCCGACCAGCGTCTTGCCCGCCCCGCAGGGCAGCACGACCACGCCGCTGCCGCCGTGCCAGAAGTTCTCCACGGCCTGCTTCTGGTACGGCCGCAGCGCCCAGCCGTCCTCGGCGAGCTCGATCGCGTGGGCCTCGCCGTCCACGTATCCGGCGAGGTCCTCGGCGGGCCAGCCCAGCTTCAGCAGCGTCTGCTTGATCTGCCCGCGCTCGGAGGGGTGCACGGCCACGGTGTCGGGGTCGATCCGGGCGCCGACCAGCGGGATGACCCGCTTGGAGCGCAGGATCTCCTCCAGGACCGGCCGGTCGGTGGTGGTGAGCACCAGCCCGTGCGCCGGGTGCTTGGAGAGCGTCAGCCGGCCGTAGCGGTCCATCGTCTCGGCGATGTCGACCAGCAGCGCGTGCGGCACCGGATAGCGGCTGTACTCCACCAGCGCGTCCACGACCTGCTCGGCGTCGTGCCCGGCCGCCCGCGCGTTCCACAGGCCCAGCGGGGTCACCCGGTAGGTGTGGATGTGCTCCGGCGCCCGCTCCAGCTCGGCGAAGGGCGCGATCGCCCGACGGCATTCGTCGGCCCGCTCATGGTCGACTTCCAGGAGCAGCGTCTTGTCGGACTGGACGATCAACGGACCATTCACGCGCGGCACCTTTCCCTTTCGGCTCATGCGGCCATCGCCATGGCGGCCATCGTCATGGGCCAAAGTTCCAGTGTGCCTCATGGGCGAGCGATCACCTGCGCCGCTCGACAGAACGTGCCTTCCGGGAGCGAGGGACCGCCCGATGCAACCTCGGGCCCGTTTCGGGTGTCATGTCCCAGGGGGGAGCCGCGCAACGCGTGTGGTTCGGTGAGGAGGGGTGGGGTGACGTCCGTACGTATCTGGGGGCCGGGCGCCGGGGCGGTGGCGGTGCTGGTGGTGACGGCGGTGTGGGCGCACGGGTCCGCCGGAGTGGACGCCGGCCTGTGGACCGAGGTGCGTCCCGCGATAGAGGCCCGGCTCGTGGCGCAGGCCGCGGGAACCGGGGCGGGGGAGAGCGAGCCCGAACTCCGGTCGCGCTGGTTCTGCCGGGCGGAGGCCCTGGACCTGACGGAGAGCGGGGACCAGGTGCGGGCCGGGGTCGACACTCTGTGCCTGGAGTACGGCGAGCGCGCCGGCGCCCTGGTGGAGTGCGGCGGCGCACAGATACCGCAGGTGGTCCGGCTGGAGCGGGACGCGGCGCGCGGCGGGTACCGCGTCGTCGCCGAGGAGGAGCCGCCGGACGGCGAGGGCTACGGCGAGTGGACGGAGAACCACTTCAGCCGCTACGCCGAATCCCGCCTCGACAAGGAGATGGAGTCCACCGGGCTGCGGGCCGTGGCGCGCAGCCACTTCGCCCTGCCGGCGGACGCACCGGTGCGGTACTGCTGAGGATTCCGCGGTGAGCGCCGCGACGGGCCCGCGTTCGGCCGCGGCACCGTCGTGGCCGGTCGCGCCCCGCGGCGCAGCCTCATACCGACGCGGGCCCGCGCCCCTTCGGGCCCTTCGCGGCGCCGCCGAACGCGCCCCTTCGGCCCCCTTGCGCGGCGCCGTCGAACCGCGGCCGACCTCGCCGACCGGCTCGGCCGCCCGCGCCCGCTACTCCTCCGCGAGTTCCGCCACCCCCGTCACCCGGTGCAGGGGGTAGGTGCGTACCTCGTCGGCCGTGTGGTCGTACGCCGTGACGAAGCCGCCCTCCACGCGGATGGGGGCGATGACGCGCTGGCTGGCGGTGCCCTCGGCGTTGACGTAGCCGATCCACAGGGTGCCGCCGGTGAGGACGGCGGCCTGCATGGTGGCGAGGGTCTCGGCGGCGGTGGTGCGCGGGAGTTCGCCGCCCTGGACGGCGGTGCCGGTCGCCTTGCGCGGGGTGGTGGCGGCCAGGTCACCGGCGCGGATCGCGCGGATCGCGGCGGCCAGGAGGGTGCCGTCCGGCGGGGGCGGGCCGTCCGGGACCGGCTCGGGGGCGGTGCGCGGCGGGGTGCGGTGGGCGTGGGCGCGGGTGATCAGGACATCGCCCTCGGCGGACTCGGCCGCGGGCGCGTAGCCCATCGCGCGCAGGCCCTCCAGGAGGGTGGCCGGGTCGGCCTGGGTGGCGAGCACGGTCGGGGCCAGGCGGCGCAGGCGCAGGGCGGCGGCCCGCTTGTCGGCCATGATCTCGTTCAGGACGGTGTCGTCGTCGCAGCGGACGTACGCCGAGGCCGCCCCCACCCGCAGATGGCCGTGCTTGCGGGCCACGTCGTCGATCAGGTAGGCGAGCGGCTGCGGGACCGGGGTGCGGGAGTGGGTGGTGAGGAAGGCGTGCAGGTCGGTGGCGGTGCGGCCGGCGTCCAGGGCGCGGCGGACCGAGGCGGGCGTGAAGCGGTAGACGGTGGCGCCGCCCTTGGACTCGACGTCGGCGAGTACGCCCAGCGCGTCGGCGAGCGGGCGCCGCAGCGGGCCGGGGGCGACCGCCGTCAGGTCGGCCTGGAGCAGCACGTGGTCGAGGGGCTCGGGCAGCAGCGGGGCGAGCAGACGGGCGGCGGCCGCGGCGGCGACGGCCTGCTCGGGCGGGGAGAGGGGTTCGAGGACGGCGGCGGGACGGTGGTGGTGCACGGGAAGCTTGTCGCCGGGCCCGGCGGCCTCCTGCTCCTTCTCCCCCAGAGGCTCCGCCAGGGGTTCCACCGGGGGCGCCCCGAGGAGCGCCCTGCCCTGCGCCGACAGCGCCCCGCGACCCGTCACGCCCAGCAGCTCGGCCTCCGACAGGGTCCAGCGGGCCAGGCGGCCGCGCAGGTCGTCGCCCTGCTGCTGGGGGCCGCGCAGCGGGCGTTCCCAGCGCAGCCGGGCCAGTACCGAGGCGGCGGTCGGGGCGGTGCCCTCCGGGAGCCCGGCCAGCAGGGTCAGTACCCGGTGCCGTACCTCGGGCGCCGCCGAGCGGTCGAGGCCGGGGCCGAGCGCCGACAGCGCGCGGTCCTTGGCGTCCCGGCCGCCGACCAGACCGGAGGCGCGGGTCGCGGTGAGCCAGGCCTGGGCGAGCTGGGACCAGCGTTCGGCAGGGGGGCGGTCCACCCACTCGTCGTAGGCGGGGGTGGCCGCGTAGCGTTCGTCGGCGTCGCCGTCGGAGGCGAGCAGCCCGGCCGCGTACGCCAGCTCGACCCAGAAGGCGGCGATCGGCTCGGGCAGGTCCAGGGCCACGGCCGTCCGCTTCAGGTCCCGGACGCTGAGCCCGCCGGCCCGCAGTACGGTCGGGCCGCCCTCGTCCCAGTCCTTCAGCAGTTCCTCGACGGTGGCGAGCGCGGTGTAGGCCTGTCCGGCCGCCGTGGTGTCCACAACCTGTGGACGGTGCGTCGCCGTCGGCTCGACCGCGGGCGGCACCGGCTCCGGCTCGCGGTGCGCCCGGCCCTCGCGCAGGTGCAGGGCGACCTCGCGGGGGAGGACGACCGTGCCCGGCGCGGTCGGCAGCAGCAGGCCGCGGTCCAGGAGCCAGCGCAGATGGGCGGCCGGTTCCGGGGTGACCTGACCGTACGGCGGCCCCCAGACCAGCCGGGAGAGGACCTCGCGGGACTCGGCGGGCGCGGCGGCGAGCAGCTTCGCCATCTTCTTGCGGTGGCCGAACAGCTTGCCGAGCGCGTCCGCCGCGGACACCGAGTCGTGTGTGGAGGGCAGCCCGGCGGCGGTGACGATCTCCTGGATCCGGCCCGGTGACATGCCCGAGGTGGCCTCCCGCACGGTCGGGCCCAGCCCGGTCGGCGAGGGGTACTGCGGGGACGGGGCGAGCACCTCGCGCGCGGTCCGCACCAGCCGCAGCCGGTCGTCGTCGCCCCACACCAGCGCCTGGTCGCGGAGCACGGTGACGGCGCGCGGCAGGGCGGCGGCGACCGACGGGTCCCCGCCGTCACCGGCCATCAGGCCCAGCAGTTCCTGGTACGACGCCGGGTCGCCGGCCACCGCGAGCGCCTCCGCGGTCTGCAGGGCGAAGCGGTCCAGGCGTTCCAGGGCGCGCAACACCGAGGCGCGGGTGCCGGCCCGGGTGGCCAGCTGGGTGAGATCGGTGGGGACGGGGGTGATGAGGTCGGGGCGGGCGCGCAGCAGGACGGCCAGGGAGGCGTCGTCCCTGGCGCGAAGCGCCTCCGCGAGGGAGCGCGGCGGGGTGGCCGGGTTGCTCATCCGACCCACGGTAGCGGGTGCGGGGCGGGGACCGGGATCACCTGTCCACGGCCTCTTCCGCGTATGGGGCGAGCACCGGGCGAACGGGACGTTTCGCAGACGTCCCGCACGGCACCCCGTGTTCCTGCGCCGTCGACACCGGCCGGGCCACTGACGCGTCCCGGGTGCCGGCGGGCGACGGGCCGTGCGGGTCGACCCGGGCCCGAGCCACTTCGTGGTGGTGTCCGGCGGCACGAGGACCGGCGCCGGCGAACCGCCCGCCGCCGCGAGTGCGGCAACTGCCCCCGCCCGGAGACGCGTCACCCGCTGGTGTGCCCGCCGACATAAGCCGTGACCTGCGCTACCGTCGTTCCGACGGGTTATCCAACGCGGCGGCCCCGGAGGGGACTTCGTGGGTATCGAGAGTGATCAGGTCGTCTACGAGTATCTGAGCCGGGTCGGGGACATCGCGCACCAGCGCCAGTTGTCGTCCGCCGACCGTATGCGGCTGGTGTCGGGGCTGCGCAACGAGATCGACCGGCACCGGGCGAAAGCGACCGTCGACAGTCCCGCCGCCGTGCGGCGCATCCTCGACCGGCTGGGCTCGCCCGACGAGGTCGTGGAGGCGGCGGGGGGTACGACGCAGACCGCGCCGTCGGCGGCAGCGGTTCCCGCCCAGCGGGAGGCCGGGGCGCCCGCCGGGGCCGAGGAGTTGCGTCGCGTCGTACCGCGGCCGCGGCCCGCCGAGCCGGCGGACGGACAGATGCCGCCCGACTGGTGGCGGGTGGACAGCAGCCCGTTCGGGGACGGCGACAGCGTGCCGGGGTTCGTGGGCGGCGTGGAGATCCCGGAGCTGCTCAGGAAGCCGCGCCTGCGCGAGGAGGCGGAGCCGGAGGAGGCGGCCGCCGGGGGACCGGTGGAGGTCGCCGGGCCGGCCCCGAAGGCCGAGGCGGCCGAAGCCGTGCCGACCGCCCGCCGGCGCCTCCGACTCGTCCCCCGGCCCGCGGTCGGCTGGAGCAACCCCCTGCTGCTGCTCGCCGCCGCCGCGCTGGTCGTGGGCGCGGTGCTCGGCAACTGGTTCGCGCTGCTCCTCGGCTGGCTCATCGCCTATGGCTCCCGACGGCTCACCCCGGCGGAGACCAAGCTGGCCGTGATGTGGGTACCGGGACTGTCCGTGACGGCCGGGGTGGTCTGGCTGTGGGGCCGCAGCGCGGGCCGCTGGGGCGACCCGATAGCCCAGGGCCACATGAGCGACGCGGTGGGCGAGACCTGGCCGTGGGTGGTCCGGGGCGCGGCGGTGGCATCGGCGCTGTACCTGGTCTGGCGGTCGCAGAGAGCGCGGTAGGGGGCGCCGGGTCCGGTTGTCGGTCGGCTGCGGGCCGGTGGGGGTCGTTCGCGCGGTTTCCCGCGCCCCCAAGAGAGAGTTCCCCGCGCCCCAAGAGAGTGGGTCCACCGGTCCCGCCTGAAGGGGCGCGGGGAACTGCGCGACAAGCCCCCACCGGCCCGCGGCCTCCAGACGGCCGGCCCACCCGGGCACAATGGCCCATATGACTTCTCGCGCCCTCACCGTCGGCTTCGATCTCGACATGACCCTCATCGACTCCCGGCCCGGGATCCACGCCTGTTACACGGCCCTGGCCGAGCGGACGGGGACCTTCATCGATGCCGATCTGGCGATCACCCGGCTGGGGCCGCCGCTCGCCGAGGAGTTGATCAACTGGTTTCCCGCGGAGCGGGTCGCGGAGATGAGCGATCTGTACCGGGCCATGTATCCGGAGATCGCGATCGGCGCGACGCCCGCCATGCCGGGCGCGCGGGAGGCGGTCGCGGCGGTGCGGGGCGCGGGAGGCAAGGCCGTCGTGGTCACCGCGAAGTACGAGCCCAACGCGAAGCTGCATCTCAGCCACCTCGGCATAGTCCCGGACGCGGTGGTCGGCGACCTCTGGGCCGAGCAGAAGGCCGTCGCGCTGCGCGAGCACGGCGCGGGCGTGTACGTCGGCGACCACGTCGGCGACGTGCGCGGGGCACGTACCGCCGGAGCGCTGTCCGTCGCCGTGGCCACCGGGCCGTGCGACGCGGACGAACTGCTCGCGGCGGGCGCCGACGTGGTTCTCGGGGACCTCACCGAACTCCCGGCCTGGCTGTCGGCCTACCGCGAGGACGCCTCCCGGGCCTGACGGCGCCCCGCCGCGATCGACTGGAGCACTCCGGCGGCCGCGACCAGGAAGCCGACGCCCATGAGCATGCTCAGCACGTACATGTAGGTCGGAAAAGGCTTCGCGCCGAGGAACAGCGGTATCACGGTGACGAGAGTGGCCACCGTACCGATGAAGAAGAGCACGGCACCGGCGCGGATCAGTCGGTCACCGGGTCCGGCGGAATTCGCTTGGGTTTTGTCACGCACTCGACCAGGGTAGTTCCCTGCCCGAAGGAACAACCGGGCGACGTCTTGTCACGCGCCCGAAGACCATTAGCCTTGGTACCGGCGGGTCATGGTCGACCCGCCCGAGTGCTATCAAGGCCCGTTCCAGAGCTGTTGCATTCAGAAGTTTCCCGAGCAGTTTCCGACGAGATACGAGGACGAGGACAGACGTGCCTACCGGCAAGGTCAAGTGGTTCAACAGTGAGAAGGGCTTCGGCTTTCTCTCCCGCGACGACGGCGGTGACGTCTTCGTCCATTCCTCGGTTCTCCCCGACGGGGTCGACGCACTCAAGCCCGGGCAGCGCGTGGAGTTCGGCGTCGTCGCCGGTCAACGCGGTGACCAGGCACTGTCGGTGGTCCTGCTCGACCCCACCCCGTCGGTCGCCGCCGCCCAGCGCAAGAAGCCGGACGAACTGGCCTCGATCGTGCAGGACCTGACGACCCTGCTCGAAAACATCACGCCGATGCTGGAGCGCGGCCGTTACCCCGACAAGGCGGCCGGCGCGAAGATCGCCGGGCTGCTGCGCGCGGTCGCGGACCAGCTTGACGTGTAAGCGCGTAAGAGACTGACAAGTCACGCAAGCGTGCAAGTCCCGTAAGTGTTTTTACGGGAAATCGAGTGCGTGCGGGCCGAGGGGCGGCACGAGTCCCTCGGCCGCCGCCCGGGTGAGCAGGCCGCGTACCGCCGCGTAGCCGTCCTCGCCGAGTTCCGAGGTGAACTCGTTGACGTAGAGCCCGATGTGCTGGTCGGCGACGGCCGGGTCCATCTCCTGGGCGTGCGCCATGACGTAGGGCCGGGAGGCCTCGGGGTCGTCCCAGGCCGCGTGGACGGACGTACGGATCGACTCGGCGAGGCGGGTGAGTGTCTCCGCGCCCAGGGACCGCTTGGCGATGATCGCGCCGAGCGGGATCGGCAGGCCCGTCGTGTTCTCCCAGTGCTCGCCCATGTCGGCGAGCTTGTGCAGCCCGTAGTTCTGGTAGGTGAAGCGCGCCTCGTGGATCACCAGCCCCGCGTCGACCTTCCCGTCCCGTACGGCCGGCATGATCTCGTGGAAGGGCATGACCACGATCTCGCCGACACCACCGGGGAGCGTGTCCGCCGCCCAGAGGCGGAACAGCAGGTACGCGGTCGACCTCTCGCTCGGTACGGCGACCGTACGCCCCGTGAGGTCCGTCCCGGCCTCCCTGGTCAGCACCAGCGGCCCGCAGCCCCGCCCCAGCGCGCCCCCGCAGGGCAGCAGCGCGTACTCGTCGAGGACGTACGGCAGCACGGCGTACGACACCTTCAGCGCGTCGGACTCGCCGCGCTCGGCCATGCCGTTGGTGATGTCGATGTCCGCGAAGGTCACGTCGAGCGCGGGCGCGCCCGCGACGCGGCTGTGGGCGAGGGCGTCGAAGACGAAGGTGTCGTTCGGGCAGGGCGAGTACGCGATGCGCAACGAGTCAGCGGTGGTCATGTGGGTTCCAACTCTCCAAGGCGGGCGCGAGCTTCCCGAAGGCCCCGGTCAGGGCGGCCAGGGCGGCCGGGATGCGCCAGGCGGCTCGGTCGCGGGGGCCGACGGGGTTGGAGACCGCGCGGATCTCCAGTACCGGCACGCCGTGCGCGGCGGCCGCCTCGGCCACGCCGAAGCCCTCCATGGCCTCGGCGAGGGCGTGCGGATGCCGGGCGAGCAGTTCGGCCGCACGGGCGGCGGAGCCGGTCACGGTGGACACGGTGAGTACCGCTCCGGGGCGGGCTCCGGTCGCCTCGGCGGTGGCTCGTACGAGTGAATTCGGCGGACGGTGGCTGACGGTCCCGAATCCCAGTTCGGTGACCGGCACGAACCCGTCGGCCGTCTCGGCGCCCAGGTCCGCCGCGACGATCTCGTCGGCGACGACCAGGGAACCCACGGGGGCCGCCGGCCGGAAACCGCCGGCGATCCCGGCGGAGACGACCAGGGCGTAGGGCCGGCCGTCCAGGGCGGCGGCGGTGAGGGCGGTCGCGGTGCCCGCGGCGGCCAGGGCCGGTCCGACTCCGGCGGCGAGCAGGTCGTACTCCGCGCGTGTCTCGCGCGTGCGGTGCAGCAGAACCGGGCCGGGCAGCCGTACCTCGGTCGTCCCCGCCGTGAACGCCCCTGCCACCGCGTCCCGTTCGGCCGGGACCGCGGTGGTCACGAGGATGCGTACGGCGGACGTGGTCAGGCGTCCTTCTTGAGCTTGAAGGACCACAGGCCCAGCACCGACTTGTCGCCCTCCTTGATGGAGACGAGGGTCGAGTCGCCGGAGGCGCCGTACTGGGCGTTGAAGAACACGCTGCCCGGGATCGTGCGGTAGGTCTTCGTGCTGGACTCGGTGAGCGCCTGACCGTTCATCAGGATCGTCCAGCCGTTGTCCGCGATCTTCGGGTCGACGCCGAAGCGGACCGTGTCGTCCGGGTCCACCTTGATGGACTTGATCCCGGTGTCCTTGAGGCAGTTCGCGAGGGAGGCCGTGTTCAGGGCCTTGCCGTCGTTGTAGCAGGCGGCCTCGGAGTTGACCGAGGACGTACCGACGGTGATCGTGGCGATCGGCGTCGGCTTGTCACAGGCCGACAGAACGAGCAGTCCGGCGGAAACGGCGCCGGCGGCGGCGACGACGCGGCGGCGTCGCGAGCGGGATTGCAGCGTGGTCATGGCCGAAGGCTATCCGGACCTCCCGGCCCGCTCCCCATGTGGGGTACGGCGTGCCCGGTTCGTTACGCCAGCCGCGTTCCTCAGGCCACCCTCGTCCGGCCACGGGTGCCGTGCCGGGCGGAGTCGATCAGGCCGCGCAGGGTGGCCAGCCAGCCGGCCGCCACGATCACGGCGGCCACCACCAGGCCCAGGGTGCCGTTCAGCGGCATCACGATGCCCACCGCCCCGCCGAACACCCAGGCCATCTGGAGCAGCGTCTCCGAGCGGGCGAACGCCGAGGTGCGCACCGCCTCCGGCACGTCCCGCTGGATCAGCGCGTCCAGGCACAGCTTGGCCAGCGCCTGGGCGAATCCGGCCACCGCGGCGAGGACGGCGACCAGGAAGGCGCCGAAGAACAGGGCCGCGACGACCGCCGTCCCCAGCACCACGGCGACCACCGTCACGATGATGATCTCCGGCGCCCGGGAGCGCAGCCAGGCCCCCACCGCCGTACCGAGCGCGTTGCCCGCGCCCGCCGCGACGCCCACTATCCCCAGCGACACCGCCGCGCTCTCGCCGGTCAGCGGGTGCTCGCGGAGCAGGAACGCCAGGAAGAAGATCAGGAAGCCGGAGAGGCAGCGCAGGGCCGCGTTCGCGCCGAGCGCGTGCGTGACGGCGGGTCCCACCGTCCGCAGCCCCGGCCGCTTCGCCTCCTTCCGGAGCGGGCCGTGCAGATGCTCCTCGTCGGCCGCGAGCAGCGCGACGTCCTCGCCCTTGGCCGAGTCGACCTTCGCGGGGAGGGTGAAGGAGAGAAACGTCCCGGCAACGAAGATCACGAAGGCGCCGTAGAGCGGCCAGGGGTCGCCGACGGCGTGCAGCCCGGCCCCGATCGGGGCGGCCACGCCGGTGGCCAGCAGCCCGGCGAGGGTGACCCGTGAGTTGGCCTTCACGAGGGAGAACCGGGGCGGCAGCAGCCGGGGCACGACGGCGCTGCGCACCACGCCGTACGCCTTCGACGCGACCAGCACCCCGAGCGCGGCCGGATACAGCTCCAGCCCGCCGCCGGCCACCGCCCCCGAGATGATCAGCGCGAGCAGCGCCCGGGCGAGCATCGCGCCGGCCATCGCGGCCCGGCGGCCGTGCGGAAGGCGGTCGAGGAGGGGGCCGATGACCGGGGCGAGAACGGTGAAGGGGGCCATGGTGATGGCGAGATAGAGCGCGACCCGCCCCCGGGCCTCGTCGGTGGGCACGGAGAAGAACACGGTGGAGGCGAGGGCCACGGTGATCATGACATCGCCCGCGCCGTTGACCGCGTGCAGCTCGATCAGCTTGCCCAGACCGGACTCACCGGCGCCGTGCGCGTGCGTGGCCTTGCGGATACCCCGGGCGGTACCGGTCACCGGGAGGTGCAGGGCACGCCCGACGGAGCGGACGGCACCGCGCACGCGGCCCGCGCCGCTACCGACCCCGACGGTGTGTTGGGGGGATTTCGCGGTTGCCACGTCGTTCATAGTGCCCTGAGACGACAGTTCCTAGTGCACTTTGTGACCAAGCGAGTCGGAGACGGCGGCGCGGCCGGTCGAGCCCGTGAGGGGCGCGGGGCTGTCCCGATGTGCGGCTCCGCCGCGTGGCCGCGACCGGCCCCCACTCGCCCGCACCGGCCCCACAACCCCACGTGGCATCCCCCGCTGTCGGCCCCCCGTCGCCGCGCAGGCATCGCGGCGGACTGTCCCCCACTACCGGCGACGGGGTAGCGTGCGTATCTCAGCCATAAAGCACAATGGATGGCAGAGGTGCGCCCGAGCGCGATCGGACGCGGACGTCGATGCGGCCCACAGGTCCGCTCCGTCCGCCCCACCGCCGGAGGCAGCCGCACTCGTGAGACGGCGTAGGAGAGAAGCGATACCTGTGAGCGCAGCGACAACGCGAAGCCGCACCCCGGACCGTCTGTGCGCCGAGGCGGTCGACCTCGCCCGGACCGCCGCCGAGGAAGCCGCCGCACCCGGAGTGGTCGGCGAGCACGCCGGCGCGGTGGCGGAGGGCGACCGTGTCGTCACGCACTACTTCGAGTGCAAGGAACTCGGGTACCGCGGCTGGCGCTGGGCGGTGACGGTGGCCCGCGCCTCCCGCGCCAAGCTCGTCACGCTGGACGAGGTCGTCCTCCTCCCCGGCTCCGACGCCCTCCTCGCCCCCGAGTGGGTGCCCTGGAGCGAGCGGCTGCGCCCCGGCGACATGGGCCCCGGCGACCTGCTCCCCACCGAGGCCGAGGACCTCCGCCTGGAGCCCGGCTACACCGGCGAGGACGGACCGGAGCCGAACTCCCCGGTCTCGGCGGAGATGGAGGAGCTGGCGGAGGCGGAGGACGCCGAGGTCACCGCGGGCACGCCCGCGCACCTGCCCACGGTCCCCTCCCGGGGCACGATCGCGTCGGTCGCCGAGGAACTGGGCATGCGCCGCGCCCGCGTGCTGTCCCGCTACGGCCTGCACATCGCCGCCGACCGCTGGGAGGAGTCGTTCGGCGCCAAGACCCCGATGGCCCAGGCGGCCCCCGCGACCTGCGTCAGCTGCGGCTTCCTCACCCCCATCGGCGGCTCCCTGGGCCAGGCCTTCGGCGTCTGCGCCAACGAGTTCTCCCCGGCCGACGGCCGGGTCGTCTCCTTCGCCTATGGCTGCGGCGGCCACTCGGAGGCCGCGGTCATGCCGAAGCCGCCGGTGGTGGCACCCCCGGTGATCGACGAGACCCGCGTCGACCCCTTCCCGCTCCGCCCCGCCTCCGACTCCGGCTCGGTACCGGCGACGGAGGACGAGACGTCGGCGGAGCTGGGTCACTCGTAGTTCCGCTCCCTGCCGGAGTGACGGCCGGTCAGCCCCCGGCACCGGCCGCCCGGTTCCCGAGCGCCGTCAGGAACGCGCGGTCCGCCACCACGGCCGCCGGCAGGGCGTCCCGTGCGCCGTCGGCTTCGGCCGGCGGGACCGACCCGGCCCGGCCGGCCGCGGTGCCCGGCGGTCCGGCGGTCTGCGGGAGCGTCATCGCGGCCGTGGCACGGTACGGCGGGGCGAGGCGTTCGACCACGGTGTGGCGGGTGATCACGCCCGGCGCCACGGTGCGGCCGGCCACCGGCGGTACCGGGCCGGGGCACGGGCTTCCGCTTCTTGGCCGAGCGGCGCGGGTGGGCGGACGGGTGGGCTCTCGGCGCGCGGTACCTTCGTCCTCACGCCGATGAGGAGAGTGAACGTGAGCAAGTTCGTGCGGCCCGCCGCCGAGGGCGCCGACCCCTTCGGCACCGCCCGCCTGCGCCGCGGTGTCCTCGACGCCTGGGCCACCAGCCCCGCCCGGTTCCGTGAGGACGCCAACGCCGAGGAGGACCTGGTCCTCGGCGGCTACCGGGACCGGCTCGTCGTGGAGCTCGCCCAGAACGCCGCCGACGCGGCCGCCCGCGCCGGGGTCCCCGGCCGGTTCCGGCTCACCCTCCGAGACGGCGTCCTGTTCGCCGCCAACACCGGCGCCCCGCTGGACGCGGCCGGCGCCGAGTCCCTCTCCACCCTGCGCGCCTCCGCGAAGCGGGAGGAGACCGAGAGTGCCGTCGGGCGGTTCGGGGTCGGCTTCGCCGCCGTACTGGCGGTGACGGACGAGCCCGCGGTGGTCGGTCGGCACGGTGGCGTGCGGTGGTCGCTCGCCGAGGCGCGGGAGCTGGCCGAGGAGACCGCCCGGCAGAGCGGCGGGCTCGGCGACGAGATCCGTCGCCGGGACGGCCATGTGCCGCTGCTTCGGCTCCCGTTCGCCGCCGAGGGCACCGCCCCGGACCCGTACGACACGGTCGTGATCCTGCCGCTCAGGGACACCGCCGCCACCGACCTCGCCGAGCGCCTCCTCGCCGCCGTCGACGACGCGCTCCTGCTCGCCCTGCCCGGGCTGGAAGAGGTCGTGATCGAGAGCGGCGACACCGTACGCACCCTGCGCCGCGGCACCGACGGCGCGCTCACCGTCGTGGACGACTCCCAGGAGGGCACGACCCGCTGGCGTACCGTCTCCGCGCACGGCCCGCTCACCCCGGAGCTGCTGGCCGGCCGGCCGGTGGAGGAGCGGCTGCGCCCGCACTGGTCGCTGACCTGGGCCGTGCCCACGGACGGCGCGGGCGCCCCCGACCGCCCGCGCACCGCCGCCGTGCTGCACGCCCCCACCCCCAGCGACGAGCCGCTCGGCGTCCCCGCCCTGCTCATCGCGTCCTTCCCGCTCGACACCACCCGCCGGCACGCCGCCCCCGGCCCGCTCACCGACTTCCTGGTGCAGCGCGCGGCCGACGCGTACGCCGAACTCCTCGCCGGCTGGCGGCCGGTGGGGGAGGGGATCATCCATCTGGTGCCCGGCCCGCTCGGCAAGGGCGAGCTGGACGGCGCGCTGCGCCAGGCGATCCTGGAGCGGCTGCCGCGCACCGCGTTCCTGCCGCCCGCCGTCGAGGCCGGCGACGACAGCGAGCTCCCCGAGGCGCTGCGGCCGCGGGACGCCGAGATCGTGGAGGGGGCGGGCGCGGACACGGTCCGGGTCCTCGCCGAGGTGCTCCCCACGCTGCTGCCCGCCGGTCTCGAACGCCGGGTGGAACTGCGCACGTTGTCCGTCAGCCGCCTCCCGCTCGCCGACGCCGTCGACCGCCTGGCCGGCCTGGAGAAGGACCCGGACTGGTGGTGGCGGCTCTACGACAGCCTCGCGGGTGTCGACCCGGAGCGGCTGTCCGGGCTCCCGGTGCCGCTGGCCGACGGGCGCACCAGCATCGGCCCCCGCCAGATCCTGCTCCCCACCCCGGACGCGGTCATCCACCCCGAGGTCCTGGCCCGGCTCGGCCTCAAGGTCGCCCACCAGGACGCCGCCCACCCCCTCCTGGAGAAGCTCGGCGCGCTGCCCGCGACCCCGCGCGCGGTCCTCACCACCCCGCAGGTACGGGCCGCCGTGGCCGCCTCCCTGGACGACGAGGGAGGCGTGAACTGGGAGGAGGACACCCCGGACGCGGAGGAGCTGGTGGACACGGTCCTCGCCCTGGTCCGGGACGCCGGCCTGGAACCCGGCGACGAGCCCTGGCTGGGCGCCCTCGCCCTGCCCGACGAGGACGGTGAACTGGCCCCCGCCGGTGAACTCGTCCTTCCCGGCAGCCCGTTCGCCCGGGTGATCAGGGAGGGCGAACTCGCCGCCGTGGACGCCGACCTGGCCGAGAAGTGGGGCGAACAGCCGCTGGCCGCCTGCGGGGTGCTGGCGAACTTCGCCCTCGTCCGCGCCACCGACGTCGTCCTGGACCCGGACGAACTGGAGCCCCGTGAAGGCGACTTCGCGGAACCTGATGACGCCGGTCTCCTCGACGCCGTCGACGTCTGGTGCGAGGACATCCTGGACCGCTTCCCGGACACCCCCGTACCCCCGGTCGCCACCGAGCTGGTCGCCGTCCGCGACCTCGACCTCGTCGACGAGGACCACTGGCCCGAGGCTCTCGCGCTGCTCGCCCGGCCGCCGCTGCGCGACGCCCTCACCCAGCCGGTCCGCATCCTGCTGCCGGACGGTACCCACGAGGTCGTACGGCCGTACGCGGCCTGGTGGCTGCGCGGCCACCCGGTGCTCGACGGCCGCCGGCCCGCCGGTCTGCTGGCCTCCGGTGGCGACCCGCTGCTGCGCGGCCTCTACGAGGAGGCCGACGCGACCGGCTTCGAGGACGAGCAGGTGCTCCGGGCACTGGGGGTACGGACCTCGGTCGCCGCCCTCCTCGACGAGCCGGGCGGCGCCGCCGAACTCCTGGACCGCCTCGCCGACCCGGACCGCTCGGTCACCGGGTCGCAACTGCACGCCCTGTACGGCGCGTTGGCGGACCTGGACCCCGAGCGGGTGACCCTCCCCGACGAGCTGCGGGCGGTGGTCGACGGCCGGGTGGAGGTGGTGGACGCCGGGGACGCGGTGGTCGTCGACTCGCCGGACCTGCTGCCGTTCACGACCGGCGTCCCGCTGCTCCCGGTACGGCCCGCCCGCGCCGCCGAGCTGGCCGAACTGTTCCAGGTGCGACGGCTGAGCGAGTCGGTGACGGGGTCGGTCGACTCGGAGGGGACCGAACACGACGTCCCCGAGTCGGTCCACGTGCTGCTCGGCCCGCGCACCCCGGGGACCTACGTCGAACACGAGGAGCTGGTGGTCGACGGCGTCGGGATCGACTGGCGGCTCACCGGGGACGGCGTCCTGCACGCGGCCACCCTGGAGGGTGTCGCCGCGGGTCTCGCCTGGGCGGCCGGGCAGTGGCCGCGCCGCTTCGAGGTGGCCGCGCTGCTGGAGGACTCGTCCCGCACGGAGGAACTGGCCCGGGACCGCTGGTTCGACTGAGGGTGGAAAGGCGATGGCCCGGGACCCCACCAGGGGCCCCGGGCCATGCCGGACCGGTCCGGCCGGCCAGACCGATCAAGCCGGTCGGACCGGTCGGACCGGCTTGATCGGTCAGGCTTCCACTTCCAGGAAGTACTCGAAGCGGTCCAGGTCGAGTGCCATGCCGGTCAGCCGGTGGAAACCGTCCGCGTGCTCCGGGCCGAGCGGATACACGTCGGTGAGCCGGTCCGCGGGCATCGCCAGCAGCCCCGCGAACGCGTCCGCGCCCACGGACGAGACGTCGGTGACCGACTCGGGGGTGTCCTCGTCCTTGGCGTAGCGGGCGACGAGGTACTTCATGGGGTCACCTTCCGGGTTCCGTCCGCGGGCTTGGTCTGGGCACCAGTATCGGGGTCGAACTCCCCGAGGTGCTTGCCCCGCTTGTTGTACTTCTCGACCGCCCCGTGCTGGGAGTCCCACTCGTAGATCTCCCCGGTGCCCGGGTCCTTCCACCGCTTGCGCAGGCCCCCGCCGCCCTGCACGGGCGTCTTCGGCTTGGCACGGGCGGCCTTGGGGAAGCCCGGCAGGCTGCTGGGCGCCGGCTTCGGGCCCGGCTGGGCGACCTTGTTGACGTTGCTCTTGCTCTGCGCCTCACGCAGCGCCTGGCCCAGGCCGTCGTTGAACCGGCCCACGCCGTCGGCGGCGGTGAAGCCGCCCGAGACGACCAGCGTCGTACTCGCGGCGATGGCCGGAGCCCCCGCGAGACAGCCGATGCCGGTGATGCACAGCGCACCGCCGCCGATGTCGCCGGAGGCGCCGACGCCCATCATCACGACGCCCGCGCCGGTCTCGGCCAGACCCGCCCAGACGTCCTCGTCGGTGAGGATCGCCTCGCCGTAGGTGAGGACGTTGTCCGCCGTGTCCTCCAGCCAGTCCGGGACCCAGTCGCTGCCGGAGTCATCGTCCGGCGCGTCCTGGCTCTGGGCCTTGCGCCAGGCCTCCTCCGTCCTGCGGTACTCGGCCTCCTCCTGCTTCTGCTTGGTGACCGCGGTCCGGAAGGCGTCCTCGAACGCCTTGCCGGCGGCCACCGAGTCCTTGCCCGCGGCCGTCGCCGACGCGCGGGCGTCCTGGGCCGCGCTCCACGCCTCGTCGGCCGAGCCCTGGGCCCAGTTCGCCGACGCCTGCGCCTGGGTGGCCGACTCGACGGCCCGGGCCGCCGCCGCGTGGGCGTCGTTCTCCGCGGCCCGTGCGGTCCTGGCCGAGGCCGCCGCGTTCGCCGCCGACGTCTCCGCGTCCTTGGCGGACTCGAGGGCGTCGTCGGCGTACCCCTTGGCGGCCTTCGCCGAGGCGTCCGCCTGCTTGGCGTACTCCTTGGCCTCGGCCGCGGCCTTGCGTGCCGTGGCGGCGACCTTGCCGGCCTCGGCGGCGTTCTTCTGGGCGGTGGCGGCCACCGAGGCGGCCTCGGAGATCAGCTGCTGGACCAGGGCGACATGGCCGGCCGCGAGCTGGTCGTTGCGCTGCGCCTGGTACTGGCCGTGCTGGATGAACGCGTGCAGCAGCGGCGCAGGGCCCTCCAGCGCGATCCTGGCCGCCGCCTTGACCTCGGGGCCGCCGCTGTCGACGAGCTGTGCCGCGCGGACCCGCTCGTCCTCGGTACGGGCCTGGTACTGGCCGTCGGTGACGAAGGTGCGGTAGCGGTCCACGGAACCGGAGTTCAGCGCCGCGCGGCCCGCCTCCTGGACGCCGGGACCTCCGGTGGAGACGACCCGCGCGATGTAGACGCGCAGGTCGTCGGCCATCGCCTGGTACTGGCCGTCCTTCAGGAAGGTGCTGATCCGGGCCGTGTCGCCGGCCAGGGCCTGCTCGGCTCCGCCGCGCACGTCGGACGACGGCGAATCCAGGGCCAGCGTCTCCACCCTGGCCCGTTCGTCCGCCTGGGCCGCCTCGACCCGGGCGGTACGGACGTACGACACCACCTCGGCGGCGTCACCGGAGAGCGCGTCCCCCGCCGCCGAACGGCTCCAGGGCCCACGGGACTTCAGGGTGCGCAACGCCAGGTCACGGCCGTCGTCGGCGATCTTCTGGAGGTCGGCGTCGGGTGCGGAGGCAGCCGTGCTCAGCTGCCGGGCATCGGCTTCGAGGGCCGCGGAGGCCTGCGTCGCGCGGTTCTGTGCCGCCTGCCGCTGCTCCTCCTGTGCCTTGAGCTCCCGGGCCCGCGCGACGGCCTCGTTCGTACGGGCGGTCAGCTCCTCGGCCTCGATCTGACGGGCCAGCGTGAACACCGACTTGGCCTTGGCCACGGCCGCGCTCGCGACGTCCGCCGCCTCCTTGGCGGACTTGGCGTGGGCGGTCGCCTGGGCCGCCGCGTTGGCGGCGTCCGTGGCGTGGTCGGCGGCCGCGTCGGCCGCCTTGGCCGCGTTCTCGGCGTGCGTGGCGGCGGAGTTGGCCGCGTCCCGTGCCTCGTTGGCGGCGGTCGCCGCCTTGCGGGCCAGGCTCTCCGCGGCGTTCGCGGCGCGGGTGGCCTCCGCGGCCTGGGCGCGCGCCGCCGAAGCCGCCGCGGCGGCCTCCGCGGAGTGCACACCGGCCTGGTCCGCGTAGGCGCTGGCGTCGCTCGCGGCACTGGCGGCCGCGTCGGCGTTGCCGCCCGCGCTCGCCGCCGCCTTCGCCGCGTCCCCGGCCGCGGTCGCGGCGACCCCGGCCTGGTTGGCGGCGTCCGCCGCGAGCCGGGCGCCCTTGGCCGCGGTACGCGCGTCGTCGGCGGCCTTGCGGGCGGTGCTCGCCTTGGTGGCGTCCGTGGCGGCGTCGGCCGCCGCCCCGCGGGCCCGGCTCGCGGCCTGGGCGGCACCGGTCGCGGCGGCCGCGGCCTGGGTGGCCGCGTTGGCCGCCGTGCGGGCCGAGTTGTTGGCGGCCCGGGCCGCGTCGATGGCCTGCTGGGCCGCCTTGGCGGCCTGTCCCGCGGCCGTGGCCGCGCGAGAGGCGGCGGACGCGGCACGCACCGAGTCCTTGCGGGCCGCCTCCGTCTCCTTCGCCGCCTTCTGCGCGGCCTCCTTGGCCAGCGCCGAGGCCGCGACGGCCCGTGCCGAGGCGTCCTTGGCCGCCTCCGTCTCCGCCTTCGCCTGGCGTCCGGCCTCCTTCGCCTGGGCGGCGAGCTGGGCGACCGTGGCGCGCTCCTGGTCCCGTGAGCGGGCGACGTACTGGCCGACCTGGAGGAACTCGCGGATGTCGGCCGCGGTGCCGTCCAGCGCGACCCGGCCCGCGGCCCGGACGTTGGGTCCGCCGGTGCTCACGATCTGTACGAGCTGGACCCGCTCGTCCTGCTCGCGCTCCGTGTACTGGCCCTCGTCGAGGAAGGCGATCATGTCGTCGGTGGTGCCGTTGAGCGCGGCCCGGCCGGCGTCCTGCACGCCGGGCCCGCCCGCGTCGACGATCTGCGCGACGCGGACGCGCTGGTCCTGCTCCAGCGGTGCCTTCCAGCCGTCCTTCAGGAAGGCGGTCAGGTCGTCCTGCGACCCGGCCAGCGCCTTGCGGGCGGCCTCCTGCAGCCCCCGTCCGCCGATGCTCGCGACCTGCGCGGTCTGGACGCGGTCGTCCTGGTAGGCGGCCTCGGGCGCGACGTCGTCGAGGAAGTGCCGTACGTCGGTGTCCGCACCGGTGAGGGCGACCTCCGCGGCGGCCCGCAGTCCGGGCCCGCCCGCCTGCCACAGCTCCAGGACCCTGCCGCGGTCGGTGTACGCCCCGCTCGTCGGGTCGGAGTCGCCGGCGGGAGAACCGGCGGCCTGGGCCGGGGCGGGGCCGAGCAGTCCGGCGGCGATCGCCAGGGGCAGCAGACCCAGTGCCGTTCTGCGTACCAGACGTGTGGCGTTTCCAGCGGTATCGAACTGGTCAGTTCTTCGATTCACTGAGTACCTGTCTCGGTAATCGGCGACGACCCCCGAAAAGTGAGTCGCCGAATGGTCGACGGGTAAGCATAGCCATCGTTTTCCCGAGGGGTACGTGAATAAGATGTCGGCGGTTCGACGAATGCATCAGCCCACTTGTACCGGACAACGGGGATCTTCCGGGGCGGGTGTGCGGTCGGTGTGGGGCCGGGTGCCGGGTCGAGGTTGACGAAACCGCGAACCTTTGCTTACTCTGTGCCTCGACTTTACGTTCGAGGTAATCGGGCCCGACCAGCCTGCGATGCCGCGGACGTGTTTCACACGGGGATGAAGGGGGGACCGGTTGCGCCTGCGCGCAACCGGCTGATCTGGGCATCTGACGGCCGTGAACGGCCGCTGCCCACGCATGTCTGTATTTTCTCATCGCATCCTGGCGGGGGTCTCTCGATGCGAGGATCCACGCCGGAAGGGAATCTTCGGTGCCTTTCCGTGCCCGAAATCTCGTCGTTTCCGGAATAGCGGTCGCGTGTGCCACGCTGGCCGGAATTTCCGTGGCATCGGCCGACGATCCACCGCAATCCCCGTCGGATTCGACCCCGCCCGCGGCGGTCGAGGACTACGGTTATCCCGGCGCCGACCACGTGCTCGCCGAAAAGGGAATCCTGCTGAAGAAGGGTGACGGGCACATTCTGCTGGCGGACTGCGACCAGGGCGCCCAGCAGATCCGGGTGCTGACCCGCAAGGACGACTCCGTGGGCCGGGCCGGCACCTACTGTTTCCAGGCCACCGCGAAGACCGGCCGCCTCACGCTGGAACTCCCGCAGGTCTTCATGGTGGAGGCGGGCGCCGACCACCCGGTCCGCGCCGACCTGACGAGCAACGGCCAGACCACCTCGATCAGCGTCCCCAAGGGCGGCTTCCAGTCCGTCGGCGAGGGCACCGGCGGCGCACCGTCGGTCCTCGTCGAACTGCGCGTGACCGGCTGAGCCCGATCGATAGGCCGAGCTCCGCGGGTTCCGCCGCGCGCTGAGCGCCGTGTGTGCCGCCAACCGTGGGTGCCTCGGGTGCCTCGGGTGCCCCGTGTGTGCCGCGGGTGCCGCGTGTGCCGAGGCCGCTCGGCTCCCACCCCCTGCCCTTCCGCCTGCTTCTCCGCTTCCCCCTGCGCCTCGCGCACCCTGGGGAAGCCCGCCTTCCGATTCGAGGGAAACGTGAAAGACGCCCGTCCGCGCAGCGCGCGCATGGTGTGGGCCGCCGGTCTCGCGGCCGCCGGTCTGACGACCGGTCTGCTGACCGCGGCCCCGGCCCAGTCCGTCGTCGGTGACCAGGTCGCGGACGGCGCCGACCAGTACACGGTCAAGCTCCACATCGCCGGCGGCACCGACAACGAACGCGGCTGTTCCGGCACCCTGGTCGACCAGCAGTGGGTCCTCACCGCCGCCAGCTGCTTCGCCCCGGATCCCCGGCAGGCGACCGCGCTCACCCGGGGCGCGCCGCCCCTGCCCACCCTCGTGACCGCCGACGGCAACGCGCCCACGCCGACGGCCGAGCTGAAGCAGCGGGTGCGCGAGATCGTGCCCTACCCGGGCCGCGACCTGGTCATGGCGCGTCTCGAGGACCCGACCACCGGCACCGACCCGCTGGACGGACCGTTCCCCGACATCGCCTCCGCCGACGTCAGTGGCGCCACCCCGGCCCAGGGCGACCAGCTCACGGCGATCGGCTACGGCCGCACCAAGCTGGAGTGGGTTCCCGCGCGGGCCCACACCGGATCCTTCGGCGTGGACCTCGTCAACCCCACCACCCTGGCGATCTCGCCCGTCGCGTCCGGCGGCGCCCTGTGCAAGGGAGACGCCGGCGGTCCGGTGCTCAACGCCGGCGGCAGGGTCGTCGGCGTGGTCAGCGCCGCCTGGGACGGCGGCTGCCTCAACTCGCGGGAGACCCGCACCGGGGCCGTCGCCACCCGGGTCGACGACATCGCCGACTGGGTACAGAAGGTGCTGCTGACGAACCGCCAGAAGTACGTCACCGACGTCATGACCGCGGCCGACTTCAACGGCGACGGCCGTACGGACATCGCCACGCTGCTGACCAACGGCTCGGCCCAGGTCTTCCAGGGCCGTGCCGACGGCACGCTGGCGTACGGCTCCTTCCTGAAGGTCGTCGGACGCAGCAACCAGAAGGAACTCGTCGCCGGGGACTTCGACACGACCCCCGGGCCCGAGCTGATCTCGGCCGACACCGAGGGCGACCTCACCCTGTTCAGCAAGCGCTCGTGGGTCCCGGACCTCTACAGCCGCGCCCAGCTGTGGACCGACGCCGGCTGGAAGAACGGCCTGCCCGTGGCCGCCCTGCGGACCGGGAAGGCGGGCCGCGACACCCTGCTCTTCCAGTGGTCCGACGGCTCCCTCTACAGCTACAAGCGGGACGCCGACGGCAACCTCGTGAACCAGAAGAAGTCGATGTGGCCCGACAAGACCTGGAAGAAGAAGCACATCGCCACCGCCGACTTCACCGGTGACGGGCGGGACGACATCGCCGCCGTCGCCTCCGACGGGGCGCTGCACCTCTACCCGGCCAAGGCCGACGGCACCTTCGACAAGGCCCGTTCGATGTGGTCCGACAAGAGCTGGAGCACCATGCGCGCCGTGGTCGGCGGCGACTTCGACGGCGACGGCAAGGCGGACCTGGCCGCGCTGTGGGCCAACGGCGACCTGAAGTGGTACGCGGGCGACGGCAAGGGCGGACTGGCGGCGGGCAGGACCATGTGGCCGACGGTCTGAGCGCCCGCCGGAAGGAATCCACCCCCACAACCCAGGCGGTCGACGCGAGGGGTGACTACGCGGACGTGAAGGAGCAGGACAGGGAGTAGTCCCATGGAGACGTAATCCGGTCGCAAAGGAATCAAAATCCGACCGGATTGCGTCTCGCCCGTACAACCACTCCGGCCCCTCGTGGATCTGATCACTGAGTCAACAGACTCCCTAGATCACTTGGGCCTCGCGCCCACTGTTCTCCACTTGGGGAATTCATGCGCATTCGTGCCACTGTGGCCGCCGTCTCCGGCGCCCTGGCCCTCTCCGCCCTCGCAGTCCCGGCCGCACAGGCCGCCGGCGACTCGGGCACCCCGTACACGCTGAACGCCAGCTTCTCGAACCTGTCGATCGCCAAGGCGGTCAAGGTCGGCACCACCGCCAAGGTCAGCGTCAAGTACACGTACAAGCTGACGCACGGCGCCGACGTGGACATCACCGCGAAGGACTTCTACACGGACGCCTTCCTCTACAAGGGCTCCTACAGCGACACGGCCCCCCAGCTGTTCGGCGACGCCGACTCTGCGACCTGCACCGCCACCTCCACGACCACCGCCACCTGCACGGGTTCCGTCGACATCTACCCGGCCGACGGCGACCTGAAGAGCGTCTGGGCCGGCAGCTGGAGCGTCGCCGCCGAGGCCGTCGCCTTCAATGGCCAGAGCCTGTCCAACCCCGACCTGAGCAAGGTCGGCTACAAGGACCAGAGCGGCCTCGCCACCACCCTGGTCCAGCGCGCGTCCAAGCTGACGGTCAACGCCACCCCCGAGCCGGTGAAGAAGGGCAAGACGGTCACGGTCACCGGCTCCCTGACCCGCGCCAACTGGGACGCGGCCAAGTACTCCGGCTACGGCAGCCAGTCGGTCAAGCTCCAGTTCCGCAAGAAGGGCTCCAGCACCTACACCACGCTGAAGACCATCAAGTCCTCCTCCACGGGCGCCCTGAAGACCACGACCACCGCGACGGTCGACGGCTACTACCGCTACTCCTTCGCGGGCACCTCCACGACCCCGGCGGTCAGCGCCACGGGCGACTACGTCGACGTGCAGTAGTCCCCTCCCAACCCGACGGCCGCCCCACCGGAGTCCCGCCGGTGGGGCGGCCGTTCTTCACCTGGTCCCGAGGTCATCGTCGACAAGATCATGTGGCCCGCCGTCCGACGCGACGCTCACACCGGGAACCGCCGCTCCACCCACCGCCACAGGACCTCCAGCACCGCCGACGCCACCGCGGCCACGCCGACCGCGGTCCACGGCATCACCACCCCCACCAGCTTCAGCGCGAAGAAACTCTGCAGTGCGGGCACGACGAGCACGAACACGAAGGCCACGCCCATCGAGGCCACCAGCACCACCCGCCACCAGGTGTACGGGCGGGCGATGATCGCGAGGACCCACATCGAGATCAGGAAGAGCGTGAGCGTGGCCGCGCTGGTCTCCGCGTCCAGGGAGCCCGGGCCCGTGTAGTAGTGGCGGGCGAGCAGATACGTCACGAAGGTCGCGACGCCGGCCAGCACCCCGCCCGGGATCGAGTAGCGCATCACGCGGCGCACGAAGTGCGGTCTGGCCCGTTCCTTGTTGGGGGCGAGGGCCAGGAAGAAGGCCGGGATGCCGATGGTGAGGGTGGACAGCAGGGTCAGGTGCCGGGGCAGGAAGGGGTACTCGACCTGCCAGCAGACCACGAGGACGGCGAGCAGGACCGAGTAGACCGTCTTGACCAGGAACAGGGTGGCGACTCGGGTGATGTTGCCGATCACCCGGCGTCCCTCGGCGACCACCGAAGGCAGCGTGGCGAAGCTGTTGTTGAGCAGGACGATCTGCGCGACCGCCCGGGTGGCCTCGGAGCCCGAGCCCATCGAGACACCGATGTCCGCGTCCTTGAGGGCGAGTACGTCGTTCACGCCGTCCCCGGTCATCGCGACCGTGTGCCCGCGTGACTGCAACGCCCCCACCATGTCCCGCTTCTGCTGTGGGGTGACCCGGCCGAAGACGGTGCCCCCGTCCAGGGCCTCGGCCATCTCGCCGGGCTCCGCGGGAAGCCGGCGCGCGTCCACCGTCGTACCGCTCAGGCCGAGCTTCGCGGCCACCGCACCGACCGACACCGCGTTGTCGCCGGAGATCACCTTCGCCCGGACCTCCTGGTCGGCGAAGTAGCGGAGCGTGTCGGCGGCGTCGGGGCGCAGCCGCTGCTCCAGAACCACCAGGGCGGTGGGGCGGGCGCCCTCGGCCACCTTCGCGTGGTCGAGGTCCCGGGTGGAGCGGGCGAGCAGCAGCACCCGCAGCCCCTCCTCATTGAGGCGTACGGTTTCGGCCAACGCCGGGTCGCCGTCGTCGAGCAGCACGTCCGGCGCCCCCAGCAGCCAGGTGCTCAGCTCCCCGTCGCCCTCGCTGAAGGTGGCCCCGCTGTACTTGCGGGCGGAGGAGAAGGGCAGCGACTCCACGCACCGCCAGTCCTCGCTGTCCGGGTAGGCGTCGATGATCGCCTGGAGCGAGGCGTTGGGGCGCGGGTCCGACTCGCCGAGCGAGCCCAGCACCTTGCGCACGTACGTCTGGTCGGCCCCGTCCAGCGCCCGCAGCTCGGTGACGTCCATGCCGCCCTCGGTGAGCGTGCCGGTCTTGTCCAGGCAGACCGTGTCGACGCGGGCGAGGCCCTCGATCGCGGGGAGTTCCTGGACCAGGCACTGCTGGCGGCCCAGCCGGATCACACCGATCGCGAAGGCGACGGAAGTGAGCAGGACGAGTCCCTCGGGGACCATCGGGACGATACCGCCGACCGTGCGGGCGACGGCGTCCTTGATGCCGTTGTTCTTGACGACGAGCTGGGTGGCGACCAGGCCGACGGCGGCCGGGACCATCATCCAGGTCACGTACTTGAGGATGGTCGAGATACCGGAGCGCAGCTCGGAGTGGACCAGCGTGAAGCGGGAGGCCTCCTCGGCGAGCTGGGCCGCATAGGCCTCCCGGCCGACCTTCGTGGCCGCGAAGGCGCCACCGCCGGCCACCACGAAACTCCCCGACATCACCTGGTCGCCGCGGCGTTTGACGACCGGGTCGGCCTCACCGGTGAGCAGCGACTCGTCGATCTCCAGGCCGTCGGCCTCGGCACAGACGCCGTCCACCACGATCTTGTCGCCGGGGCCGATCTCTATGAGGTCGTCGAGCACGATCTCGCTCGTGCCCACTTCCACCGCGGCCCCGTCGCGGCGCACGGTCGGCCGCGCCTCGCCGATCACCGCGAGCGAGTCCAGGGTCTTCTTCGCCCGCCACTCCTGCACGATGCCGATGCCGGTGTTGGCCAGGATCACGAAGCCGAACAGGCTGTCCTGGATCGGCGCCACCACCAGCATGATCACCCACAGCACACCGATGATCGCGTTGAACCGGGTGAAGACGTTCGCGCGCACGATCTCGCCGAACGAGCGGCTGCTGCGCACCGGAATGTCGTTCACCTGGCCGCGCGCGATCCGATCCGCGACCTGGGCGGCGGTCAGCCCGCTCGTCCGGGCCGGGGCCGGCAGCGGAACCGGATGCACAGGGTCGAGTTCCGCGCCCGCGTCGATGTGCGTCATACGTTCGACGGTACGTGCGGATTTGCACGTTCACCTGCCGAGTGCCCGGAAGATCCGACCAGGGGAGGAGCGAAGTCGTGCCCTGGTTGTAGAGCGGTCCCGGGGTCTCCCCTACAGGGAGCGCGCGGCCCGCTTGATGGCCGCGTCCCGCTTCCGCACGTACCAGATGCCGATCAGCCCGAGGCCGCCGCCGGCCAGGCAGGTCCACACCCACCAGGTGTGGCCGTGGTCGGCGTACCAGCCGTAGAACGGCAGCTGGGCCAGGAAGAGGACGAACCAGACGATCGTGCCGCCGATGATCGTCGGCACCACTGGCCCCTCCAGGGGTTCCGGTGCCTCGTGCTGGGGGGTCCACTTCGCCATGGTGCTCAGCTTACGCATCCCAGGGGTCTACGCGCGGAGATAGCGATCTACTTCTCATACGTTCATACTGAAACCGTTTGTGTCTGACTACTTCTGATCGTAGGAACATCCAATGTCGACCCCGGCTTCCACTCAGGCCCCCGCCCCCGAACAGCCGGGTGCGACCCCCGCGTACGGCGCGCTCGACCGGTACTTCAAGATCTCCGAGCGGGGCAGCACCCTCGCCCGCGAGGTGCGCGGCGGCTTCGCCACGTTCTTCGCGATGGCGTACATCATCGTGCTGAACCCGATCATCCTCGGCAGCGCGAAGGACATGTACGGCCACCAGCTCGACAACGGTCAGCTGGTCACGGCCACCGTCGTCACCGCGGCCTTCACCACGCTGCTCATGGGCGTCATCGGCAACGTCCCGATCGCGCTCGCCGCCGGCCTCGGCGTGAACTCCGTCGTCGCTCTCCAGCTGGCGCCCCGGATGTCCTGGCCGGACGCCATGGGCATGGTGGTGCTGGCCGGCTTCGTCGTGATGCTGCTGGTCGCCAGCGGTCTGCGCGAGCGCGTGATGAACGCGGTGCCCTACAGCCTGCGCAAGGCGATCTCGATCGGTATCGGCCTGTTCATCATGCTGATCGGTCTGGTGGACTCCGGCTTCGTCACCCGGATCCCGGACGTCGCCCAGACCACCGTCCCGCTCCAGCTCGGCGCCGACGGTCACCTCAACGGCTGGCCGGTCCTGGTCTTCGTGCTCGGCGTGCTGCTGACCCTCGGGCTGATCGTCCGCAAGGTCTCCGGCGCGATCCTGATCTCCATCGTCGCGATGACCGTGCTCGCGCTGATCATCAACTCCGTCGCCCATGTGACGACCTGGGGCCTGACCGTCCCGAAGTGGCCCGGCAACCCCGTCGCCACCCCGGACTTCGGCCTGCTGGGCAAGGTCAGCCTGTTCGGCGGCTTCGACAAGGTCGGCGTGCTGACCGGCGTCCTCTTCGTCTTCACCGTCCTGCTGTCCTGCTTCTTCGACGCCATGGGCACGATCATGGGCGTCAGCGACGAGGCCAAGCTGACCGATGCCCAGGGCTATATGCCGGGCATCAACAAGGTCCTCTTCATCGACGGTGTGGCGGTCGCCGCCGGCGGTGCCAGCTCCTCCTCGGCCACCACCTGCTTCGTGGAGTCGACGGCGGGCGTCGGCGAGGGTGCGCGCACCGGCTTCGCCAACGTCGTCACCGGCGCGCTGTTCGCCGTGGCGCTGTTCCTGACCCCGGTCGCCACGATGGTCCCCTCGCAGGCGGCCACCCCGGCGCTGCTCGCGGTGGGCTTCCTGATCCTGGCCGGCTCGATCAAGGAGATCGACTGGGCCGACTACACCATCGCGATCCCGGCCTTCGTGACCATGGTGATGATGCCGTTCACCTACTCGATCACGAACGGCATCGGCATGGGCTTCATCACCTTCGTGGTGCTGCGGCTGACCGCCGGCCGGGCCAAGGAGATCCCGGTCGCGATGTACGTGGTCGCGGCCGTGTTCGCCTTCTACTACTTGATGCCGGCCCTGGGTCTCACCTGATCCCCGCCCTGATCCCCATCCCCGTCCCGGGTCTCACGTGACCTTGACCTGGTCGCCGTAGAACCTCTCGGTCTCCTCGACGGCGGCCGAGAACCGCTCGTCGAAGTCGTCGCGAATGAGCGTCCGGACCACGTAGTCCTGGACGCTCATTCCCCTTTTCGCCGCATGGTGCCGGAGCCGGTCGAGCAGCTCTTTGTCTATCCGCAGGCTGAGCACACTGGTCCCCATGCATACGAGGGCGCCACATCCGGGCGCCCGATGCGTCACTTTCCGGATTCGGCTCACTCGTAAGGGTGACGTGATGTTTCCTGGGGGACACCCCGGACTCCCGGATTCAGTGGCCGAGGTCACGGGCGTACGGCGTGTCCCGGGTGGTCCTTAGGAAGGGTAATGAGTTACTCTAAGGACATGCCGGACCTTACCCATGGCGACGACGTGGCCGCCGTGAACTCCCTCCGCTCCGCCGTGATGCGACTCTCGCGACGGCTGAAGCACCAGCGGGTCGACGAGTCACTGAGCCCCACCGAGATGTCGGTGCTGGGCACCCTCTCCAACTGCGGCCAGGCCACCCCCGGTGAGCTGGCCCGCAAGGAGCATGTGCAGCCGCCCTCGATGACCCGCATCGTGGCGCTGCTCGAAGCCAAGGGACTGGTCCGTCTGGAGCCGCATCCCGAGGACCGGCGCCAGAAGGTCGTCACCAAGACCGAGCAGGCCGAGGCGATGCTCGAGGAGAGCCGCCGCAAGCGCAACGCGTTCCTGGCCGGCCTGGTCGACGGCCTCGACGAGGACGAGTGGGCGAAGCTCCGTGCCGCCGCCCCCGTGCTGGAGAAGCTCGCACATCTGTAAAACCCCTTCACGAGGAGGCGAACGCACTTTGAGTACGGGACCCGGAGCACCTTCCGCCCCCGCACCGACCGCCCCGACTACCCCCACCCCCCGCAGGTCCTCGATGTTCGGCTCGCTGAAGGTCAGGAACTACCGCCTGTTCTTCGCGGGCCAGGTCGTCTCCAACATCGGCACCTGGATGCAGCGCATCGCCCAGGACTGGCTGGTCCTCAGCCTCACCGGCTCCGCGACGGCCGTCGGTGTCACCACCGCCCTGCAGTTCCTGCCGATGCTGCTCTTCGGCCTCTACGGCGGAGTCCTCGTCGACCGGCTGAACAAGCGGCGTGCGCTCTTCGTCACCCAGACGTCCATGGCCCTCACCGGCATCGCGCTCGCGCTGCTGACACTCTCCGGCCATGTCCAGGTCTGGCACGTGTACCTCGCCGCCTTCGTCGTCGGTCTCGCCACGGTCGTCGACAACCCGGCCCGCCAGTCCTTCGTCTCCGAGATGGTCGGCCCGGACCAGCTGCAGAACGCGGTCAGTCTCAACTCCGCGAACTTCCAGTCGGCCCGCCTGGTCGGCCCGGCGGTCGCCGGCCTGATGATCACCGGTGTCGGTACCGGCTACGCCTTCCTCTTCAACGGCCTGTCCTTCGTCGCCCCCATCGTCGGCCTGCTGCTGATGCGCGCGCGTGACCTGCACGTCGTGCGGCGGGCGCCGAGAGGCAAGGGCCAGCTGCGGGAGGGCCTGCAGTACGTGGCCGGCCGCCCCGACCTGATGTGGACGATCATCCTGGTCGGTTTCATCGGCACCTTCGGCTTCAACTTCCCGGTGTACCTCTCCGCCTTCGCGGACGACGTCTTCCACGCGGGCGCCGGCTCCTACAGCCTCTTCAACACCCTGATGGCGGTCGGCTCCCTGGCCGGCGCCCTGCTCGCGGCCAGACGCGGCACGGCCAAGCTACGGGTGATGCTGGCGGCGGCGGTGGCCTTCGGCGGACTGGAGCTGGTGGCGGCGACCGCACCGTCCCTCTGGCTGTTCTCGCTGCTCATGGTCCCGATCGGGATGTTCGGCATGACGGTCAACGTCACCGCGAACACCACCGTCCAGATGGGTACCGACCCGGCCATGCGCGGCCGGGTGATGGCCCTGTACATGATGGTGTTCATGGGCGGCTCCCCCATCGGCGCACCCATCGCCGGCTGGATCACGGACGCGTACGGCGTCCGCGCCGGCCTGGCGGTGGGCGGCGCCATCGCCGCCGCGGCGGCGATGACCATCGGCCTGGTCCTGGCCCGCGTCGGCAACCTGCGGCTGTCGGTCGGCTGGCACGGCGGCCACCCGCGGGTGCGGTTCGTCCCGCGCGAGGAGCGGGAGGACCAGGAGGAGCTCGCCGCGGCCGCGTGAGACACGGCCGGGGCACCGGCCCGGAGGCGTCACAGCCTCCGGGCCAGTACCTGTCCCGGCCAGTCCCGCATCGCGGTGTAGGTGTCGGTGCGGGTGAAGCCGTTGCTCTCGTAGTAGCGGACCAGCTTGCCGTCGGCGCCCGCGTAGCAGTCCACCCGCAGCAGTGAGACCCCGGCCCGCCGGGTCTCCTCGGCGGCATGCGCCAGCAGCGCGCTGCCCACGCCGTGGCCCTTGAACCGGCGGTCGGAGGCCAGCCAGTGGATGTACCGCTCGGGCTCACCGGGCGGCGGGAGATGCGCCAGATAGGCGCCGGGCGCGTCGGTGACCGTGAGCGTGGCGGCCGGCACCCCGTCGGCCTCGGCGATGTAGGTCACGCCCTTGTCCATGTACTGGACGACCGACTCCACCGTCTTCTGGTTCTCCGACAGCGGCGTGGTGCCCCACTGCTCGGTCCGTCCCTGTCCCACCAGCCACTCCACACAGCTGTCGAGCATCCCGAGTATCGCGGGAACGTCGTCGGGTCCGCCTTCTCTGATGGTGATCTGCATCTCCTCATGATGGCAGGGTGGTCCGCATGAGACTCTTCGCCGCCGTGCTGCCCCCGGCCGAGGTGGCCGCCGAACTCGCCGTCGAGGTCGACCGGTTGAAGCGGCTGCCGGGCGCGGACGCGCTGCGCTGGACCGGCCGCCCCGGCCGGCTCCGCGCCGGAGCCGTCGACTGGCACTTCACCATGGCGTTCTACGGCGAGGTCGAGGACGGCGTCGTACCGGACCTGTCGGACCGGCTGGCCCGGGCGGCCCACCGCACGCCGTCCTTCCCGCTGTCCGTCGCGGGCGGCGGCCAGTTCGGCCGTGGCCGGGTCCTGTGGGCGGGCGCCCGGGGGGATCTGGAGACCCTCCGGCTGCTCGCCGACCGCGCGGAGGCGGCGGCGCGGAAGGCGGGCGTACCGATGGGGGAGCACCGCCGCTACAAGGCCCACCTCACGGTGGCGCGAAGCCGGGACGCGGTGAAGGTACGGCCGTACGTCGCGCTGCTCACCGAGTTCGAGAGCCGGACCTGGACGGTGGGGGAGCTGGCGCTGGTGCGCAGCACCCTGCCGACGTCGGGAGTGCCGGGGGAGCAGCCGCGGTACGAGGTGGTCGCCCGCTGGGGGCTCGGGGCGGGCGGTTAGGCTCGTTGCCGTGGACCCGAAGACCAGGAACCGGATCATGGCCGGTGCGCTTGTGCTGTTGTTCGTGGTGGTCGCGGTGGCGTCGGCGATGAGGTGAGGGGAAGGGGGCGAGGAGCAGCGGGCGGCCGGAGTTCGGCTCCGCCGCGCAAGAGCGGGTCGCGCCCACGCGGCGGAGCCGCATATCGATACAGCCCCGCGCCCCTGCGGGGCCGCTGCCGTCGGCTACCAGGCGAAGGCCTCCGGAGAAGGACCAGGACCCGGGAAGATCTCGTCCAGCCCCGCCAGCAGTTCCTCGCTCAGCTCCAGCTCGACGGCCCTCAGCGCCGACTCCAGCTGTTCGCCGGTGCGCGGGCCGACGATCGGGCCCGTCACCCCCGGACGCGTGAGCAGCCAGGCCAGCGCGGCCTCGCCCGGATCCACCCCGTGCTTGTCGAGCAGGTCCTCGTAGGCCTGGATCTGGGCCCGGATGGCGGTGTTGGCGAGAGAGTCGGCGGCCCGGCCACTGGCCCGGCGCCCACCCGACACCTCCTTCTTGATCACACCGCCGAGCAGCCCGCCCTGCAGCGGCGACCAGGGGATGACCCCGAGGCCGTAGTCCTGCGCGGCCGGGATGACCTCCATCTCCGCGCGCCGCTCGGCGAGGTTGTAGAGGCACTGCTCGCTCACGAGACCGATGGTGCCGCCGCGGCGGGCGGCGATCTCGTTGGCCTGGGCGATCTTGTAGCCGGGGAAGTTGGAGGACCCGACGTACAGGATCTTGCCCTGTGCGATGAGGGTGTCGATCGCCTGCCAGATCTCCTCGAAGGGGGTCCGGCGGTCGATGTGGTGGAACTGGTAGACGTCGATGTGGTCGGTCCCCAGCCGCTTCAGGCTGGCGTCGACGGCCCGCCGGATGTTGACGGCGGACAGCTTGTCGTGGTTGGGCCAGGCGTCACCGTCGGCGGCCATGTTGCCGTACACCTTGGTGGCCAGCACGACCTTGTCGCGGTGCGCGGGGCTCTTGGCGAACCAGCTGCCGATGATCTCCTCGGTCCGCCCCTTGTTCTCACCCCACCCGTACACATTGGCGGTGTCGAAGAAGTTGATGCCGGCGTCCAGCGCCGCGTCCATGATCGCGTGGCTGCCGGCCTCGTCGGTCTGCGGGCCGAAGTTCATGGTGCCGAGGACGAGTCGGCTGACCTTGAGTCCGGTACGTCCGAGCTGCGTGTACTCCATGGTCACCCAGCCAACGGCTTGGAGTGCGCTCTAGGCAAGCACTTTCCGTCCGGTCGGCCCGGTCTTCTTCAGAGGAAGACCCGCGCGATGTCGAGCCAGGTGCGCGCGTCCTCGCCGACCGCCCTGAGGCCGGTCTCGGCCAGGGACCTGCGCCGGGTGACCCGGAGGCAGAAGTCGAGGGCGGTGCCCTGAACCCGTTGTGCCGCGTTCTCCGGGCCCCATGCCCAGGTCCGGCCACCGGGACCGGTCAGCTCGATGCGGAACGGCTCGGCCGGACCGGGCAGCCCGGCCGCGTGGAAGGACAGCTCCCGTCCGGTCACTCCCAGGGCGGCCACCTGCCTGAGCCGGTCGGTCGGACGACGTTTCACACCGAGTGCGTCGAAGACGTCCTGCCCGTGGGCCCAGGTTTCCATCAGTCGAAGCGGTGTCATGAGCGCCGCGGTCAGCTGCGAGCCGTACCAGGGAAACCCCTGATCCCGGGGTACGTCACGGAGCGCCGCCGCCGCCTCGGTCCGGCCCGCGCGCCAGCGGGCCAGCAGCGCCGACCGCGGTTCGGCCGCTCCCGCGGCGGCGTCGAGATCGGCGTACCGGGCGCCCGCGGCCTCGGCCTGCTTCAGCACGGCGTCGAACGCCTCCGGAGTCCGTACGGCGATGACAACGTTGGCGTCGGCTGAAGCGAGATGCGCGATCTGGTGGGCGATCGTCCACCCCGCGGCCGGTGTGGGCCTCGTCCAGTCAGGGTGTGCCGACACCAGGGCGTCGAGCTCATCCCCTTCGGCCACCAGGTCGGGCACCGCGAGGTCGCCCTCCAGGGCGGAGAGGTCGAGGCCGTAGTTCAGCATCCGCAATCACCTTCGCACGCGTTGACGGCAGGCACGGCCCACGGGAGCCGATCCACCCACGACCCTAGCCGAACGTACTTGCGGGAACGGCTCAACTCCGGTGCGTGGAGGGCTAGTCGGTCGGGAACTCGTCGGTCTTGAGGGTGAGGCCGACGACGGTGGCCGTGAGGTCCGCCTCGTCGCCGAAGTCGACCTTGGTCTCGGTCGCGTAGTCCTCGCCCTTGGGGTTGGTGTAGATGTGGCAGCGGCGCTGGTAGGGGTCGGCGATCAGGTAGACGGGGACCTCGGCCTGGGCGTAGGCGGTCTTCTTCAGGCCGTAGTCGTTGGCCGCGGTGCCCCGGGAGATGACCTCGGCGACGAACTCGACGTCCTGGTAACGCCAGAGCCCCTTCCCGTTCTTCACCGCGTCCTCGGCCATCACCGTCACGTCGGACGCGAACCCGTTCAGATGCCCCGGGTAGTCGACACGGACGTCGGACTTGACCCGCTTCCGGGGGTACTTGGTCCGCAACTGCTCGTAGATGTCCGCGATGATCTCCCAGTGGGTGTCCCGCTGCGGTGCCATGAAGACGGTCCCCTCGACGATCTCGACCTTGTAACCCTCGGGGGCGGGCATCTTCTCGATCCGCTCGAACAGCTCGTCGAGCGTGATCTCGTCGTCGCTCTCGGCCATCGCGATCCTGTCTTCGAGGACGGTCATCCTGGCGCTCCTCCCCGGCCACCCTCCGCACGAGTGCGGCCGCGCGGTTCAACGATACGCACGGTGACCGGGCGACGGCGGAATCCGGTCAGTCCGTTCCGGCCGCGTACTCCTCGCCCAGGTCCCAGCCCTGCCACATCGCCTCCGCGAACGCCTCGGCGATGCGGTGTTCGCCGTTCGCGTTGGGGTGGGTGCCGTCGTAGGTGTCCGTGTCGATGTCGTACGACGGCGGGGGCGAGGCCAGCAGCAGCGGGGAGCGGGGCTCGTCCAGGTCGGCGACCGTCTTCGCGAGCAACTCGTTGAAGAGGTTCACCTGTTCCGCGAACTGCGGGTCCGACCCGGCCCGGATGTTCGGGATCACCGGCAGCACCACCATGCGGATGCGCGGGTCGGCCTCCCGCGCGGCCGCCACGAAGGACCGTGCGTTCGCCGCCGTCTGCTCCGCGTTGGTGTAGAAGCCCAGGTCGATCAGGCCGAGGGAGACCAGCAGGACGTCGGCGCGGCAGGACCGCACCGCCTCCCCGATCAGCGGCGCCATGTGCAGCCAGCCCTCGCCCCAGCCGGCCAGGTGGGCGCGGGGGAAGTCCGGGTCGGCGTAGGCGTACGAGGTGGGCGCGTCCGCGAGCTTGTCGTACAGCGTCTCGCGCGGGCCGACCAGCGTGAACGGGCCGCCGTAGGTCGCGCACAGGTGCTGCCACATGCGGTACCGCCATGTGTGTTCGCCCGTACTGCCGATGGTCATCGAGTCCCCGACGGGCATGAACCTGAGCATCCGCTCATGATGGACGATCGGCGGGAGCGGTGGGGTGTGAGGACCACCACGTCACCCACGGGCCCCGGGCCGTGAAACACAGTGCGGGATGGCAGGCTTGGGCCCATGCGCCGACGATCGTTCGCCCTCCTCGCCGGGGTCCTGCTCACCGGGGCCCTCGCCGCCGCACCCGCCTCCGCCGCCGACGGCGCCGGTGACAAGGGGTTCACGATCGAGGACCCGCGCATCACCGAGTCCAGCGGTCTCGCCGCCTCCCATCTGCACCCCGGCATCTACTGGACCCACAACGACAGCGACGACGGCCCCTACATCTACGCCGTCGACAGCGCGACCGGGAAGACGGTGGCGACGGTCACGCTCAGTGGCATCGGCAGGCCCCGTGACGTCGAGGCCATCTCCATCGGCCCCGACAACCAGATCTACGTCGGGGACATCGGCGACAACCTCGACGGCAGCTGGCCGTACGTGTGGATCTACCGGCTGCCCGAGCCGAAGGTCCTGGAGAACCAGACGATCAAGGCCACGCAGTACGTCGTCAAGTACGCGAACGGCGCCCGGAACGCCGAGTCGCTGATCGTCCACCCCAAGACGGGGCGCGTGTACATCATCGACAAGAAGGAGGACGGCGGGCATCTCTACGAGGGCCCGGCGACCCTGTCCTCCTCCGGCACCAACATCTTCAAGCCCGTCGCCGCCGTCGACCTCTGGGCCACCGACGCCGCCTTCTCGCCCGATGGCAAGCAGCTCGCCGTACGCGGTTACTTCGGCGGCATCTACTACGACTGGAACGGCGGGAAGATCAAGCGCGAGGGGCGGCTCGACGTGCCGCTCCAGAAGCAGGGCGAGTCGGTCAGCTACTCCGCCGACGGGACGAAGCTGATGTACGGCAGCGAGGGCTCCGACAGTCCGGTGCAGGCCGAGGACGTGCCGGGCGGGGCGGCGGCCGGCACGTCGCCGTCCGGCGGCGGGAGTTCGGCCGCCGCCGGGGACGGCGGCAGTACCGCGAGCGGCAAGGTCAAGGTCGGCGCCATCGCCGTCGGCGTCGCCGTGCTCGCCCTCTTCGGGCTGCGCCGGCTGCGGCGTACTCCCACCCGCCGGCACTGACTCCCGGCCGGACGTCACCCTTCCGGGTCACCGGCGGGGCGGCCTCGCGCCGGTCCGTGCAGGCTGGAAGGCGTCCCGCGGGGCAGGGACGGCAACACGCGACCGGGTCCCGCCTCACGGAATTGGAGCACCCATGCGCCGCAACGCCCCGCGCCTGGCCGGGAACGTCTGCCTGCTCACGGCCGCCCTGGGCCTGTCCGTTCCCGCGACCGCCGCCACCGCGGCCGAGTCCGCCCGGACGGCCCGAACGGTACGGGCCGCGGCCGCCGCCCTCCCACAGTTCCGCTCGGTCAGCCTGCCGATCAGCGGCACCTTCGCCGGCCCGAGCGAGAAGGTCCGCCTCACGGGCACCCTCGACGTCACCGTCATCACCCTGCCCGGCGCGGCCGGCGGCGGCACCGCCCAGATCATCAGCAGCCTGGACGACACCAGCGGCACCGGCGACCCGAGCGGCGAGACGTACGACCTGGTCGGCGCGGGCCGGGACAACCTGCCCTTCTCGGCGGGGGCCACCACGACCCTCAAGGTCCGCCCCTCCTTCGTGCTGATCTCTCCGGTCGTCCCGCCCAACCCGATCGTCCCGCCGAACCCGATCCGGCCCGTCACGGTCTCGGTCACCGTGAGCAGCACCGGCGTGATCGGCGCCATCACCGCCACGGTCGGCACCCCCGCGCCCTGAGGTGGACCGAGGAGGGGCGTCGTATGCCTTGACGTGATGACGGTGTGTCAGTTTCCTGAGAGGTGCGCGGTTTATGGGAGCGCTCCCATGTTCCGGGGCCGCGCCTCCCCAGTGGAACTCCGAGAGGAACAGGCACATGTTCCGCCTACGCACCCTGCGAAGAGCGCTCTGTGCTGCCGCCGCCGCCCTCCTCCTGCCCCTCGCCGGTGTGCACCCAGCGCACGCGGCGACCACCCCCGGGGCCGGCTACTGGCACACCAGCGGCCGGCAGATCCTGGACGCGGCCGGGCAGCCGGTCCGGATCGCCGGGATCAACTGGTTCGGGTTCGAGACCGCCAACTACGTGGCGCACGGCCTCTGGTCACGCGACTACAAGAGCATGATCGACCAGATGAGGTCGCTGGGCTACAACACCATCCGGCTGCCCTACAGCGACGACATCTTCAAGAGCGCGACCGTCCCGAACAGCATCGACTTCAGCAACGGCAAGAACGCCGACCTCCAGGGGCTCAACTCGCTCCAGGTCATGGACAGGATCGTGGCCTACGCCGGCCAGGACGGCCTCAAGGTCATCCTGGACCGGCACCGCCCGGACGCCGGCGGCCAGTCGGCGCTCTGGTACACCCCGTCGGTCCCCGAGTCGACGTGGATCGCCGACCTGAAGGCCCTCGCGGCGCGTTACGCGGCCGATCCGACCGTCGTCGGCATCGACCTCCACAACGAGCCCCACGATCCCGCCTGCTGGGGCTGCGGGGACGCCACGATCGACTGGCGGCTCGCCGCCCAGCGCGCCGGGAACGCCGTGCTGTCCGTCAACCCCGACCTGCTGGTCTTCGTCGAGGGCGTGCAGACGTACAACGGCGTCTCCGGCTGGTGGGGCGGCAACCTGATGGGGGCCGGGCAGTACCCGGTGCAGCTGAGCGTCGCCGGCCGGGTGGTGTACTCCGCCCACGACTACGCCACCAGCGTGGCCCAGCAGAGCTGGTTCAGCGATCCCACGTTCCCCGCCAACATGCCCGGGATCTGGGACAAGTACTGGGGCTACCTCTTCAAGCAGAACATCGCGCCGGTGTGGGTCGGCGAGTTCGGCACCACGCTCGCCTCGGCCGTGGACCAGAAGTGGCTGGCCGCGCTGGTGAGTTACCTGCGACCGACCGCGACGTACGGCGCCGACTCCTTCCAGTGGACCTTCTGGTCCTGGAATCCCGACTCCGGTGACACCGGCGGGATCCTGAAGGACGACTGGCAGACCGTGGACACGGTCAAGGACGGCTATCTGGCGAGCGTCAAGGCGCCGCTGTTCCCGGGCACCGGGGGCGGGGGCGGCGGGGGCGGTGGCGGGAACACGGGCGCCTCCTGCGCGGCCTCCTACGCCGTCAGCAGTGACTGGGGGAGTGGCTTCAACGCCGCTGTCACCGTCACCAACACCGGTACGAACACGATCGGTTCGTGGACGGTGACCTGGACGTGGAGCGGCACGCAGCAGGTGACGAACATGTGGAACGCGTCGTACACCCAGAGCGGCGGGAAGGTCACCGCCGTGAACGCCGCGCACAACGGGACGATCCCGGCGGGCGGTTCGGCGAGCTTCGGCTTCGGGGGCGCGCCGGGCGGCGGGGCCGTCCCGAGCGTGAGCTGTACGGCCGGATGAGTAGGGCGCCCGGTGTCCGTACGGCCGGACGCGCGAGAGCGCCCGGTGCCTGTCCGGGCACCGGGCGCCCTTTGCCGCCGTACGCGTTACAGCTTCTCGATCACGTAGTCGACGCACTTCGTCAGCGCCTCGACGTCGGCCGGGTCGATCGCCGGGAACATCGCGACGCGGAGCTGGTTGCGGCCGAGCTTGCGGTAGGGCTCGGTGTCGACGATGCCGTTGGCGCGCAGCACCTTGGCGACGGCGGCCGCGTCGATCTCGTCGGCGAAGTCGATCGTGCCGATGACCTGGGAGCGCTGGGCCGGGTCGGCGACGAACGGGGTGGCGTACTTGCTCTCCTCGGCCCAGGTGTAGAGGCGGGTCGAGGAGTCCTTCGTACGGCCGGTGGAGAAGGCCAGGCCGCCCTGGCCGTTCAGCCACTCCAGCTGCTGGTCGAGCAGGAAGAGGGTGGCCAGGGCCGGGGTGTTGTACGTCTGGTTCTTGCGGGAGTTGTCGATCGCCGTGGGAAGGCTGAAGAACTCCGGCACATGGCGGCCGGACCCGTGGACGCGCTCGGCGCGCTCGATCGCCGCCGGGGAGAAGACGCCGATCCACAGCCCGCCGTCGGCGGCGAAGGACTTCTGCGGGGCGAAGTAGTAGACGTCGGTCTCGCTGACGTCGACGGGGAGGCCGCCCGCGCCGGAGGTGGCGTCGACGAGCACGAGCGCGCCCTCGTCGGCCCCGGCGACCCGCTCGATCGGCATGGCGACACCGGTCGAGGTCTCGTTGTGGGTGAAGGCGTAGACGTCCACGCCGGCCTCGGCCCGCGGCTGCGGGTGGGTGCCCGGGTCGGAGGCGATGACCGTGGGTTCGGCCAGCCAGGGGGCGAGCTTGGCGGCCTTGGCGAACTTGGACGAGAACTCACCGAAGTTCAGGTGCTGCGACTTGCCGTCGATCAGACCGTGGGTGGCGACGTCCCAGAAGGCGGTGGAGCCGCCGTTGCCGAGGACGACCTCGTAGCCGTCCGGAAGGGAGAACAGGGCGCTGATGCCCTCGCGGACCCGGCCGACCAGGTTCTTCACCGGGGCCTGGCGGTGGGAGGTGCCCATGAGAGAGGTACCGGTGGCGGCGAGCGCGTCCAGCGCCTCCGTCCGCACCTTGGAGGGGCCCGCGCCGAAGCGTCCGTCGGCGGGCTTGATGTCAGCGGGGATCTGGATGTCAGCCACGGGGCGAGCGTAGTGGCTGGAGGAAACGTGGTCGAAATGTAGTCCGTCGGGTGAGACGGGCGGGTGCGGGGGCGTGAGACGAGCGGGTGACGAGCCGGTTCCTGTCCCGGCGCCGTCGGGTGCGTGTCGTCCGAGTCGGTTCCCCGGCCGTCGTCCCGCGTCACCGCCGGTGCCGGCGGGCAGACTGGGAGGCATGGTCGATCTGGAGGCTGAGCTGCGCGGGGCCGTCCGGGGCGACGTGGGGTTCGACGTCACGTCGCGGGCGCTGGCCACCATGGACGCGTCCAACTACCGGCGGGTCCCGGTCGGGGTGGTGGCCCCCCGGGACGCGGACGACGTGGCGGCCGTACTGGAGGTGTGCCGCGCCCACGGGGTGCCGGTGGTCGCCCGGGGCGGCGGCACCTCGATCGCGGGACAGGCCACGGGCACGGGCGTGGTGCTGGACTTCACCCGGCACATGAACCGTCTGGTCGGCCTGGACCCGGTCACCCGTACGGCCGTCGTCCAGCCGGGTCTGGTCCTGGACCGCCTCCAGGAGGCAGCCGCCCCGCACGGCCTGCGGTTCGGCCCGGATCCCTCCACGCACAGCCGCTGCACGCTCGGCGGGATGATCGGCAACAACTCGTGCGGCTCGCACAGCGTGGCCTGGGGCACCACGGCGGACAGCGTCCGGGAACTGGACGTGATCACCGCGCGGGGCGGCCGGCTGCGGCTCGGCCAGGGCTGGGCCGGGGCTCCGGAGGGCCTGCGGGCCCTGGTGGAAGGGGAACTGGCGCTGCTGCGCACCGGCTACCCCGACCTCCCCCGCCGCATCTCCGGGTACGCGCTGGACGCCCTGCTCCCCGAGAAGGGCGCCGACGTGGCCCGCGCCTTCTGCGGCAGCGAGGGCACGCTGGGGATCCTCACGGAGGCGACCGTCCGCCTCGTCGAGTCGCCCGGCGCGCGTGCCCTCGCGGTGCTCGGGTACGCCGACGAGAGCGCGGCCGCGGAGGCGGCGGCCGGGCTGCTCGCCGCCGCCCCGCTGACGGTGGAGGGCATGGCCGCCGACCTGGTGCGGTCCCCGGCCGGACTGCCGCGCGGCGGCGCCTGGCTGTTCGTGGAGACGGGCGGGGAGTCGGCCGCACAGGCACGCGCGCGTGCCGAGGCGGTCGTCCGCGCGGCGGACGTCCTCGACGCGCTGGTCGTCACCGACCCGGCCGATCAGCGCGCACTGTGGCGCGTCCGTGAGGACGCCTCCGGTACGGCGACCCGGATGCCGGACGGCAGCGAGGCCTGGCCCGGCTGGGAGGACTGCGCGGTGCCGCCCGCCCGACTGGGCGCCTACCTGCGGGACTTCAGAGGCCTGCTGTCCGCCCACGGGCTGCGGGGCACCCCGTACGGCCACTTCGGTGACGGCTGTATCCATGTCCGCATCGACTTCGACCTGCTCAGCGCGGCCGGCGTGGCCCGCTTCCGCCGCTTCTCCGAGGAGCTGGCCGACCTCGTCGTCGCCCACGGCGGCTCGCTCTCCGGGGAGCACGGGGACGGCCAGGCGAGGGCGGAACTGCTGCCCAGGATGTACGGCGCGGAGCTGGTGTCGCTGTTCGAGCGCGCGAAGGGGATCTGGGACCCCGACGACCTCCTCAACCCCGGCATGCTGGTCCGGCCCGCCCCCCTCGACACCAACCTCCGCTTCGCCGTCCTCCCCCGTGAGCCGCTGCCGGTGGCCTTCGCCTACCCCTCCGACCACGGCGACTTCTCGGCGGCCGTCCGCCGCTGCGTGGGCGTGGCGAAGTGCCGTACGACCGAGGTGTCCGGCGCATCCGTGATGTGCCCGTCCTTCCGGGCCACCGGCGAGGAGGAGCACTCGACGCGCGGCCGGGCCCGGCTGCTGCACGAGATGCTGGCCGGCGAACTGGTGACGGACGGCTGGCAGTCGACGGAGGTCCGGGACGCGCTGGACCTGTGCCTGTCCTGCAAGGGCTGCCGGTCGGACTGCCCGGTGGGGGTGGACATGGCGACGTACAAGGCGGAGTTCCTGCACCACCACTACGCGGGGCGGCGGCGGCCCGCGTCCCACCACAGCATGGGCCGGCTGCCGCGCTGGCTGCGCCTGGTGGCCCGCACGCGTACGGCGGGGCTGGTCAACGCGCTCGCCGCCGTACGCCCGCTGGCGGCGCTGGCCAAACGCGTCGGCGGTATCGCACCGGAGCGGCGGATCCCGCGCCTGGCGAGGGAGCCGTTCAGCCGGTGGCTGCGGCGACGGCAGCGCAGGCGCCTGCGGGGCTGGCTGACGGACGCGCGGGCGGGACGCCGGCCGGACTTCCCGGCGCGGATGGTCTTCCTCTGGCCGGACACGTTCACGGAGCACCTGTCACCGTCGGTGGGCCGGGCGGCCGTACGGGTGCTGGAGGCGGCGGGAGTGGGCGTGGCGGAGCTCCCGACGCGACCGTGGCGGGTGCGCCGGTCGCAGGACGGCGAGGTGGCGAGCGTCGGCCTGTCCGCACGCCGGCCGCGCCGGGCCGCCCGCGCGTGCTGCGGGTTGACGTACATCTCTACGGGCCAGCTGGACGAGGCACGGGCGGTGCTGCGTCGCACGCTCGACCTCCTGGGCCCCTTCGTGCCGCCGGAAACGGAGGACGTGGAGGACTCGGCCCTGTTCGTGGTCCTGGAACCCAGCTGTGCGGCCGCCCTCCGCGCGGACCTGCCGGAACTCCTCCCGGACGACCCCCGCGCGGCCCGTGTGGCGGGGGCGGTGGTCACCTTCGCTGAGGCCCTGGAACGCCTGGCCCCGGAGTGGACCCCGCCCCACCTGAACCGCCGGGTCACCGGCCAGACCCACTGTCACCAGCACGCGGTGCTGGGCGACACCGCCGACCGCCGCCTGCGCGAGGCCGCTGCCCTCACCGGCGACCTGGTCGGCGGCTGCTGCGGTCTGGCGGGCAACTTCGGCTTCGAGAAAGGGCACTTCGAGGTGTCGAGGGCGTGCGCGGAGGAGCAGCTGCTGCCGGCGGTGACCGAGGCGCCGGCGGACACGGTGATCCTGGCGGACGGCTTCTCCTGCCGGACACAGCTGGAACAACTGGCGGGGGTGCGGGGCAGGCATCTGGCGGAGGTACTCGCCGAGGGACTGGAACCGGAGGGGGACGGGGAGGACGGCGAGCGAGGCGGGAAGCGGAACGAGAAGGGCGGGAAGGGGGACGGGAAGTGATCGAGGCCGTGTCCGTGTCCGAGGCCGTGCCCGAGGCCGTTTCCGAGTCCGGCGGCGAGTTGACCCGGGTGGCGGTCCTCTCCGACATCCATGGGGTGTTGCCGGCGCTGGAGGCGGTCCTCGCGGAACCGGACGTGTCCTCGGCCGACCGCATCGTGCTCACCGGTGACATCACGGCGGGTCCGCAACCGGGCCAGGTGATCGAGGCGTTGCGCGAGCTGGGCGACCGGGTGCTGTGGCTGTCGGGGAACGCGGACCGGGAGCTGGTGGAGTACCGCAGGGGCGAACGCACCGAGATCCCGGACCCGATCGGCCCGTTCGCGGCCAAGGCGCTCACCGCCGAACAGGTCGGCTTCCTGGCCGCGCTCCCCAGGACGGCCACCCTCACGGTTCGAGGCCTGGGCCGGGTCCTGTTCTGCCACGCGACGCCCCGCGACGACGAGGAGATCGTCCTGGTCGACTCCTCGGCGGCCCGCTGGGCCGAGGTGTTCACCGGTATCGACCCCGCCGTCGGAACGGTCGTCTGCGGCCACACCCACATGCCGTACACCCGCCTCGCCCACGGCCGCCTGGTCGTCAACCCCGGCAGCGTGGGCATGCCCTACGGCCGTCCGGGCGCCCACTGGTGTCTGCTGGGCCCCGGCGCCGACCTGCGGGTGACGGCGTACGACATCCCGGCGGCGGTGGCCCGGCTCCGCGCCGAGTGCGCGTACCCGGACATCGCGGAGTGGGCGGACCGCTACCTCAACTCCCGGGTGACCGACACGGAGGCACTGACGGCGTTCGGTCCGGGCGACGGGAGGCCGGATGATCGGCGGGCCGCCACCGGATGACCGACTCGACGCCCTGCGGCGGGCGTTGAGGTGCGACGAGGTTCTTGTGGCTGCCCTGGAGCGCAGGGCGTGGCCCTGACGGCAGCCACCACCGTGCGGCAGACCGCCTGGACCCGGCCGAGCTGCCGGAGAGGCCCGGGCCGTCCGTCGTGAGGACGGCGACCGCGTCCGCCACGACACCCGCCGCGAGTCCCGACACGCCCTCACCGACCTGCGCGGAAACGATTCCGACCAGATCCGCGTCTGTTCTGCTTGATGCCGTCGCCATCAGTTTCCCCGCACCCCCTGTCGCGGCCGGTGAGCGTCGGAGCCGGTCCGATGCCCGTCCGTCCAGGAAGAATCCGAGGAGCCTTCGCCCATGACGTCAGCCTCCGCAGTCCTCCGTCTCCAGCCCGTCTCCCGTGCCGAACACCTCGCCTTCGTCGACTCCCGTAGCCCCTCCCCGAGCCATATGCAGGTGCCGTCCTGGGGAGACGTGAAGCCGGACTGGCGGGCGGAGAGCCTGGGCTGGTTCGACGGGGAGGGGCGGATGGTGGGGGCCGGGCTGGTGCTGTTGCGGGCGTTGCCCAGGGTGAAGCGGTACCTCGCCTATCTGCCGGAGGGTCCGGTCATCGACTGGCACGACCCGGCGCTGGAGCGCTGGCTCGATCCGCTGCTGGCGTACCTGAAGGGGCGCGGGGCGTTCGCGGTGAAGATGGGGCCGCCCGTCGTCGTACGACGGTGGAGCGCGGAGGCGGTGAAGGACGCGATCGCCGATCCCGCCGCCCGGCGGCTGCGGGACGCCGAGGCGACCTCGGAGGAACCCCGTGCCCTGGAACTCGGCGAACGGCTGCACCGGATGGGATGGCGGCAGGCGGAGGCCGGCGGCGAGGACGGGTTCGCGGCCGGGCAGCCCCGCTACGTGTTCCAGGTTCCGTTCGCCGGGCGGTCGTTGGGCGACATCCAGCGCGGGCTCAACCAGCAGTGGCGGCGCAACGTGAAGAAGGCCGAGAAGGCCGGGGTCAAGGTCGTCCGCGGCGGCTACGAGGACCTGCCCGACTTCTACACGCTGTACGCCGAGACCGCCGAGCGCGACCGCTTCATCCCGCGCCCCCTCCCCTACTTCCAGCGCATGTGGACCGCCCTCACCACCGAACACCCCGACCGTATGCGCCTCTACCTCGCCCACCACGAGGGCGAGGTCCTCGCCGCCGCGACCATGCTCACCGTCGGCGGGCATGTCTGGTACTCCTACGGCGCCTCCACCAGCCGCAGACGTGAGGTCCAGCCCAACAACGCCGTCCAGTGGCGGATGATGTGCGACGCCCACGAACTCGGTGCCGCCGTGTACGACTTCCGGGGCATCACCGACACCCTGGAGGAGTCCAACCACCTGCTGGGCCTGCTCCGTTTCAAGGTCGGCGCCGGCGGGGAGGCCGTCGAGTACCTGGGGGAGTGGGACTTCCCGCTCAACAAGCTGCTCCACAAGGCGTTCGACGTGTACATGGCCCGCCGCTGACGCCTCCTTCGCGGTACGGCCCGGCCGGCTTCACAAGCCGGCTCTCAGGTTCATAAGAGAAATCTCAGGTTCGGGGCCGTTATACAGCTGTTACCCAGGTATTCACAGCGCCTGTTTGCCGTTCGCAAGCCGACTTTGCTGTTCCTTGAGATCCGGGCCGTGTAAGTTCATCGGTGTCGGGCGGCGGGGATTGCCGAGGATGACGATCCGAAATCCCCGTACGTTGCCCAAGAGAATTCTCGCGCCATCCTGCACCACTTGCACTTCGAACTCTCAAGGAGTCGGAATGAGCCTCAAGAAGCTCGCCCCGCTGCCCCCCAAGCACAAGAAGCAGCTCCCCCCGCCGCCCCCGCCGAAGCCGAAGAAGAAGGCCCACAAGCCGCTTCCGAAGCCGATCCCCGGCCAGGACAACTGAGTCAGCCGTAAAGAGGACCGACGGTTCGCCGTCGGTCCTTTTTCACTCCTGAATTCCCGTAATTCCAGCGTCGGAGAGCGGAGGCAGTGAGAAATGCGCGCAAAGGAGAGTGAAGGCACGGAATACGAGTACGAAGTCGACGCCTCGTCGAAATACGGGGGCGCGGACGAGTACGGCGCGGACGAGTACGCCGAGTACACCGAGTACGAAGAGGACGAGGACGGCGAGGACGGCGAGTACGCGCCCGCCATCCCGGCCCGCACCGCCTTCCGCCGCTTCTGGCCGCTGACCCGGGGCCTGCGCGGCTGGCTGGTGATCGTCTGGGTGTGCACGGTGATCGCCGCGCTCGCCGAGACCGAGGCCATCCTGCTCTTCAGCGACCTCACCGACCGCGCCCTGCAGAAGGGTTCGCTCAGCGCCTTCTGGAGCCCGGCCGGACAGTGGCTGGGCATCGCGATCGTCGGCGCGATCGTCGCCTACGCGGGCAACTCCATCGCCGCCTGGGTCACCGAACGCTTCGTCATGCGGCTGCGCGAGCACGTCTTCGACCACGTCCAGCAGCTGCCCCCGCACTTCTTCCAGCGCCACCGCCAGGGCGACCTGCTCTCCCGCCTGACCAGCGACGTCGAGGCCATCGAGACCATGGTGGTGTCCGGGCTGGTCGGCGCCGCGTCGGCCCTGTTCAGCGCCCTGTTCTACGCGGCCGCCGCGTTCTGGCTGCGCTGGGACCTGGCCGCCGCCACCTTCGTCCTCGCCCCCCTGTTCTGGCTGGCCGCCCGCCGCTTCTCCGGCTCCATCAAGGACGTGTCCAGGGAGGGCCGGGTCGCCGACGGCGCGATCACCTCCGTGGTCGAGGAGTCCCTCGGCAACATCGTGCTGACCCAGGCGTACGACCGCCGTGACGCCGAGCGCCGCCGCCTGAACGAGGAGGCGAGCGCCTGGTTCCGCGCCTCCGTCCGCGCCACCCGCCTGAACGAGGCCTACGAGCAGCTCGTCCAGGTCATCGAGACGATCTGCGTCCTCGCGGTGATCGGCATCGGCGCCTGGGAGATCTCCACCGGCCGGATGACCCTCGGCCAGCTCCTCGCCTTCTCCGCCTTCCTCGGCTACCTCTACCCGCCCGTGCGCGGCCTCGCCCAGCTCGGCCTCACCGTCACCGCCGCCACGGCCGGGGCGGAACGGCTGATCGAGATCCTCGACGTGCGGCCGTCGGTCACCGACCCCCGCCGAGGCGCCGGCACCGACACCGGGCGCCCCGACGGCACCGTTGAGCTCCGTGACGTCGGCTTCCGTTATCCCGGCGCCGACAAGACCGCCCTGGAGGGCCTCTCCTTCACGGTCAGCCCCGGCGAACTCGTGATCATCACCGGGCCCAGCGGCGCCGGCAAGTCCACCGTCTCCAAGATGCTGCTCCGCTTCTACGACCCCGACAGCGGCGCGATCCTCCTCGACGGCGTCCCGATCCGCGACTTCCCCCTCGCCAGGCTGCGCGAGTACGTCACCCTGCTTCCGCAGGAGACCCTCGTGCTGCACGACACCGTCCGCGCCAACATCGCCTGCGGTCGCCCCGGCGCCAGCGAGCAGGCCATCGAGGAGGCCGCCAGGGCCGCCGACGCCCACGACTTCATCGTCCGGCTCCCCGACGGCTACGACACCAGGGTCGACCCCAACTCGGCCCGGCTCTCCGGCGGTCAGCTCCAGCGCCTGGCCATCGCCCGCGCGATCCTGCGCGACGCCCCTGTCCTGGTCCTCGACGAGCCGACCACCGGTCTGGACGCGATGGCCGCGCGTCGCGTCGTCAAGCCGCTGCGGCGCCTGATGACGGGCCGTACGACCATCATGATCACCCACGACCTGAACCTCGCCCCCGACGCCGACCGCATCCTCGTCGTCGACCGCGGACGCATCGTCGAGACCGGCCGCCACGACGAACTCCTCGCCCGCGGTGGCGCCTACTCCCGGCTGCACCGCTCCCAGAACAACGCGGTGCTGGACACCGGCGAACTGCGGCTCCCGCTCTTCACCGACCAGGGCGCACCGACGCCCGAGCCGATGGTCGTACCCCAGGCCTCCTACGCCGGCGCGCAGGGCGGCGGGTACGGCTACCAGCAGCCGTACGCGAACATGTACGACCACGACGGGTACGCGGCAGCGGCCGCCGGGCTGTGGCCCCAGCCCATGTACGACGCCCACATGGAAACGCCGGCACCCATGGCGACCGGGGTGCCTATGGCGACCGGGGTGCCCATGGCGACGGGTATGCCTATGGACGCCGACTATGGCGCGAGCATGCCCACCACACTCCCCGACGGCCGCCCTCTGTTCCGTGACGAGGCGCCCCCCTGGCCGGGCATCTGAGCCCTCGGGCGTGACCGCATTCGACGGGCGTGAGCGACCGTCAGTTCGATTCTGTTACAAGCCTATTGCACAAAAAATCTTCAAGGTTTCTCCACTTGATCCGTACGCTGCATACGCCAACGGGCCCGGCCGGGAGTCATCCCGGCGGGCCTCTCGCGATCCCAGGGGGATTCACATGCGTATACGCGTCGCGGCCACCGTCATCTCCGGCGCGGCCGTGCTGTCCGCGCTCGTCGTTCCGGTGGCCGCCCAGGCGGCCACGGGTCCGGATGCGCGGGCGCAGCTCAGCTCCTTCTCCGCGAACTCCGTGAGCGCCGCGAAGTCCGCCAGGTCGGCGAGCACCGCGAAGACCGTCCGCCCGATGGACGCGCTGGGTGACATCTCCTTCTCGAAGGGTGTCGTCAACGGCGGCAAGGACATCGTCCTCGGCACCACCACCCAGAAGTCCGTCACCGCCACCTACACCGCCACCAGTTCGAGCGGTGTCGCGCTCACCGAGGCCTTCCTCTGGCAGGGCACCGACCCCTCCAGCGTGGACACCATCACCGGCGCCCTGGGCACCGACGACGACCCCGTCTGCACCGAGTCGACCACCCAGACCGGCGTCTACAGCTGCAAGGCCGTCTTCAACATCCACGCGGCCACCGACTTGAAGGACAACGGCGTCGCCGGCACCTGGAAGCTCGCCCTCGGCGGCTACGACCTCTCCGCGAACGCGAGCTTCGACGACAACGTCACCACCGGCAAGATCAAGAAGGCTTCCAAGCTGACCGTCAACGCCGCGCCGGAGCCGGTGAAGAAGGGCAAGACCGTCACCGTCACCGGCAAGCTGACGCGCGCCAACTGGGACAACGGCACGTACGGCGGTTACGCGGGACAGAAGGTGGTGCTGCAGTTCCGCAAGAAGACCAGCAGCACCTACACCAACGTGAAGAGCATCACGGCGGGCACCGGCGGTGCGCTCAAGACCACGACCAAGGCCACGGTCGACGGGTACTACCGCTTCTCCTTCGCGACCAACGCCACCACCGGCGCCTCGACGGCGACCGGTGACTACGTCGACGTGAAGTAGCCCTCGGCAGCCTCCGGGGTCCGGCGGGAAAGGGGCCGGGCGGTCCGTCGCCGGACCCCGTGGGCCGTGACCTGCGGCAAGGCGGGGCACGGCAGGGCGGTGGTCAGGACAGTTCCATAAGGGCTTCACGCGCCTGTTCAAGTCCATTACCCTGGACTGAGCAGTGCACCGCAATGAACAACGAGCTCCCTGGACCGCCCGTGACCACCCCCAGCACCTCACAGCCGACGCCCACGCCCACGCCTGCCGCCGTGTCCGAGCCCGCCGCCGCAGGCGCCACCCGCCGGTTCGGCTCGCTCGGCCCCGTCGGCCTGGTGCTGGCCGGCGGGATCTCCGTGCAGTTCGGCGGCGCCCTCGCGGTCACCCTGATGCCCAGGGCCGGTGCGCTCGGCGTGGTGACGCTGCGGCTCCTCGCGGCCGCCGTCGTCCTGCTCGTGGTCTGCCGGCCCCGGCTGCGCGGCCACTCCCGCACCGACTGGGGCACGGTGATCGTCTTCGGTATCGCCATGGGTGCGATGAACGGCCTCTTCTACGAGGCCGTCGACCGCATCCCCCTGGGTCCCGCCGTCACCCTCGAAGTGCTGGGCCCGCTCGCCCTGTCGGTACTGGCCTCCCGGCGTGCCGTCAACGCGGTGTGGGCCGGACTCGCCCTGGCCGGTGTCTTCCTCCTCGGCGGCGGAGGCTTCGGTGAGCTCGACCCCACAGGAATCGCCTTCGCCCTGGGGGCCGGCGCCATGTGGGCCGCCTACATAGTCTTCAGTGCCCGTACCGGCCGCCGCTTCCCGCAGGCGGACGGCCTCGCCCTGGCCATGGCGGTCGCGGCGCTGCTCTTCCTGCCGCTGGGCATCGCGGAGGCCGGCGGCAGACTCCTCGACCCGACCACCATCGCCCTCGGCTCGTCGGTCGCGGTGCTCTCCTCCGTCCTGCCCTACACCCTCGAACTGCTCGCCCTGCGCCGGCTTCCCGCCCACACCTTCGCCGTCCTCATGAGCCTGGAACCGGCCATCGCCGCCACCGCCGGCTTCCTCATCCTCGACCAGGCGCTGACCGCCACCCAGTCCGCCGCCATCGCCCTCGTCATCGCGGCCAGCATCGGCGCGGTCCGTACCCAGGTGGGACGCGGCCGGCGACCGGTGGGCGGCGCTCAGCCGGACGGGAACGGCAGCGCGTCCTGACAGCCGTCGGACGACCACCGGATCTTCTGCGCGGTCTGAGCGGCCACCGCGACCGGCGCGGCTTCGTACCCGGCCTCCCGCCGGTGCGCCGGGCTGCCGGTCCCCGGTGACCGGCACCCCGGTGTGGGCGGGCGGCACGCTGCCGTCATTTCATGCAAGCGTGCTTGATTGTTTCTTGGCTCGCTGCCATGCTCCTCCCCATGTCCGAGCCGACGCCTGTCATCGACGACCTGCGTGAGGAGAGCACGGAACTCGACCGGCTGGTAGCCGAGTCGGGAACCGAGCGGTGGACTCTCGCCACCCCCGCGCCCCGCTGGACCGTCGCCCACCAGATCGCCCATCTGCACTGGACCGACCGCGCGGCGCTGCTCGCCGTGACGGACGAGGACGGTTTCCGCGCGGAGGCCGAGAAGGCCCTAGGCGCACCCGACACCTTCGTCGACGAGGGTGCCGAGGACGGCGCCCGACTCCCGCCCGCCGAACTGCTGTCCCGCTGGCGCGAAGGCCGGACCGCGCTGGACCGGGCCCTGCGGGAGGCCGCACCCGGCACCCGCTTCCCCTGGTTCGGTCCGCCCATGTCCGCCGCCTCCATGGCCACCGGCCGGCTCATGGAGACCTGGGCCCACGGCCAGGACATCGCCGACGCCCTGGGTGTGGTCCGCACCCCCACCGCCCGCCTCGGACATGTGGTCCGCATCGGGGTACGGGCAAGGAACTTCGCATACCTGGTACACGGCCTCACCCCGCCCGCCGAGGAGTTCCGGGTGGAGATCACCGGCCCGGACGGCCAACTGTGGGCCTACGGCCCCGAGGACGCCCCGCAGCGCGTCACCGGCCCCGCACTCGACTTCTGCCTCCTGGTCACCCAGCGCGCCCACCGGACCGACCTCGCCGTGACCGCCGTCGGCGCCGACGCCGACCGCTGGCTCGACATCGCCCAGGCCTTCGCGGGCCCGCCCGGCACCGGCCGCACCCCGAAGGGCGGCACCGAGTGACCCTGCGCATAGGCAACGCCTCCGGCTTCTACGGCGACCGCTTCGACGCCCTGCGCGAGATGCTCGGCGGCGGCGAGCTCGACGTCCTCACCGGCGACTACCTCGCCGAGCTGACCATGCTCATCCTGGGCCGCGACCGGCTGAAGGACCCCGGCGCCGGATACGCCCGCACCTTCCTCCGCCAGCTGGAGGACTGCCTGGGCCTCGCCCACGAACGCGGCGTACGGATCGTCACCAACGCCGGCGGCCTCAACCCGGCCGGACTCGCCGACGCGGTACGGCAGTTGGCGGACCGTCTCGGCATCCCTGTGCGCGTCGCACATGTGGAGGGCGACGACCTCACCGCCGCCCACCCCGGCAGCCTCGCCGCCCACGCCTACCTCGGCGGCTTCGGGATCACCGAGTGCCTGCGGGCCGGCGCCGACATCGTGGTCACCGGCCGGGTCACCGACGCCGCCCTCGTCACCGGACCCGCCGCCGCCCACTTCGGCTGGGGACCGGAGGAGTACGACCGGCTCGCGGGCGCCGTCGTCGCCGGACACGTCCTGGAGTGCGGAACCCAGGCCACCGGCGGCAACTACGCCTTCTTCGCCGAAGCGGGACCCGGCCGGGACGTACGGCGGCCCGGCTTCCCGCTCGCCGAACTCCACGCCGACGGCAGCTGCGTCATCACCAAGCACCCGGGCACCGGCGGCTTCGTCGACGTCGGCACGGTGACCGCCCAGCTCCTGTACGAGACCGGCGGCGCCCGGTACGCGGGCCCCGACGTCACCGCCCGCCTCGACACCGTAGGGCTGAGCCAGGACGGCCAGGACCGGGTGCGGATCGAGGGCGTCCGGGGCGAGGCGCCGCCCCCGACCCTCAAGGTCGGCCGCAACCGGCTGGGCGGCTTCCGCAACGAGGTCGTCTTCGTCCTCACCGGCCTCGACATCGAGGCCAAGGCGGCTCTGGTACGGGAGCAGATGGCCGACGCCCTCGCCAAGTCGCCGCCGCGGGAGGCGCGGTGGGAGCTGGTGCGCACCGACCGGGCCGACGCGGACACCGAGGAGACGGCCAGCGCGCTGCTGCGGCTCGTCGTACGGGACCGGGACCAGGAGGCCGTCGGGCGGGCACTGAGCGGAGCCGCCGTGGAACTGGCCCTCGCCAGCTACCCCGGCTTCCATGTGCTCGCGCCACCTGGCAAGGGCGCGCCCTATGGGGTCTTCGAGGATGTGTACGTCCCCCAGGGCGAGGTGCCCCATAGGGCCGTCCTCCACGACGGGCGACGGATCCCTGTGCCGCCGGCCCAGGACACCCTCGTACTCCAGGATCCGCCCGAACCGCCGCTGCCCGAGCCGCTTCCGGCCGGACCCACCCGGCGGGCGCCCCTCGGGCTGGTGGCCGGGGCCCGCAGCGGTGACAAGGGCGGGAACGCCAACGTCGGCGTCTGGGCGCGCTCGGACGAGGCCTGGCGCTGGCTCGCGCACACCCTGACCGTCGACGCCTTCCGGCACCTCGTACCCGAGAGCCGCGAGTTGACCGTGACCCGGCACCTCCTGCCCAACCTCCGCGCCGTCAACTTCACCGTCGAAGGCATCCTCGGCCAGGGTGTGGCCGCCCAACACCGTTTCGACCCCCAGGCCAAGGCCCTCGGCGAATGGCTTCGCTCCCGCCACCTGGACATCCCGGAGGCCCTGCTGTGACGGTCATCGAGACCACACTCGACACCCGCGACCCCGACTACCGGGCGAACCGCGACACCATGCTCGCCAAGCTCACCGACCTGGAGGCCGAGCACGCCAAGGCCCTCGCGGGCGGCGGCGAGAAGTACGTCGCGCGGCACCGGGGGCGCGGCAAACTCCTCGCCCGCGAGCGCATCGAACTCCTCCTCGACCCCGACACCCCCTTCCTGGAACTGTCGCCGCTGGCCGCCTGGGGCAGCGACTACGCCGTCGGCGCCTCGCTCGTCACCGGGATCGGCGTCGTCGAAGGCGTGGAGTGCCTGATCACCGCCAACGACCCGACCGTGCGCGGCGGCGCCAGCAACCCCTGGTCGCTGAAGAAGGCCCTGCGCGCCAACGACATCGCCCTCGCCAACCGGCTGCCCTGCATCAGCCTGGTCGAGTCCGGCGGCGCCGACCTGCCCTCGCAGAAGGAGATCTTCATCCCGGGCGGGGCCATCTTCCGCGACCTGACCCGGCTGTCCGCCGCCGGCATCCCGACGGTCGCCGTCGTCTTCGGCAACTCCACCGCCGGCGGCGCCTACATCCCCGGTATGTCCGACCACGTGATCATGGTCAAGGAGCGCGCCAAGGTCTTCCTCGGCGGACCGCCGCTCGTGAAGATGGCCACCGGCGAGGAGAGCGACGACGAGTCGCTCGGCGGCGCGGAGATGCACGCGCGCGTGTCGGGTCTCGCCGACTACTTCGCCGTGGACGAACCGGACGCGCTGCGGCAGGCACGCCGCGTGGTCGCCCGCCTCAACCACCGCAAGGCGCACCGGGATCCGGGCCCTGCGGAGCCCCCCAAGTACTCCGCCGACGAACTCCTGGGCATCGTCCCCGGCGACCTCAAGATCCCCTTCGACCCGCGCGAGGTGATCGCCCGGCTCGTCGACGCCTCCGACTTCGACGAGTTCAAGCCGCTGTACGGCACCAGTCTCACGACGGGCTGGGCCACCCTGCACGGCTATCCCGTGGGGGTGCTGGCGAACGCCCAGGGCGTCCTGTTCTCCGCGGAGTCGCAGAAGGCCGCCCAGTTCATCCAGCTCGCCAACCAGCGTGACATCCCGCTCCTGTTCCTGCACAACACCACCGGCTACATGGTCGGTAAGGAGTACGAGCAGGGCGGGATCATCAAACACGGCGCGATGATGATCAACGCGGTCAGCAACAGCCGCGTCCCGCACCTCTCCGTCCTCATGGGCGCCTCCTACGGCGCCGGCCACTACGGCATGTGCGGCCGCGCCTACGACCCCCGTTTCCTGTTCGCCTGGCCCAGCGCCAAGTCGGCCGTCATGGGCCCGCAGCAGCTCGCCGGCGTGCTCTCGATCGTCGCCCGCCAGTCGGCCGCCGCGAAGGGACAGCCGTACGACGAGGACGGCGACGCGGCCCTGCGCGCCATGGTCGAGCAGCAGATCGAGTCCGAGTCGCTGCCCATGTTCCTGTCCGGTCGGCTGTACGACGACGGCGTCATCGACCCGCGTGACACCCGCACCGTCCTCGGCCTGTGCCTGTCCGCCATCCACACCGCCCCCTACGAGGGCGCGCGGGGCGGCTTCGGCGTCTTCCGGATGTGAGGGATCACATGATTTCGACCCTGCTGGTCGCCAACCGCGGCGAGATCGCCTGCCGGATCTTCCGCACCTGCGCCGAACTCGGCATCAAGACCGTCGCCGTGCACTCGGACGCCGACGAGAACGCGCTCCACGCGCGCGTGGCCGACACCGCGATGCGGCTGCCGGGCGCCACGCCTGCGGACACCTACCTGCGCGGCGACCTGGTGGTGAAGGCCGCCGTGAGCGCCGGCGCGGACGCCGTGCACCCCGGGTACGGCTTCCTCTCCGAGAACGCCGACTTCGCCCGCGCCGTCCTCGCCGCCGGCCTGGTCTGGATCGGACCGCCCCCGGAGGCGATCGAGGCGATGGCGTCCAAGACGCGCGCCAAGGAGCTGATGGGGATCGCGCCGCTCGGCGAGGTCACCGAGTCCGACCTGCCGGTGCTGGTGAAGGCGGCCGCGGGCGGCGGGGGGCGCGGGATGCGTATCGTGCGCCGCGTCGAGGAGCTGAGCGCGGCGCTGGAGGGCGCACGCGCCGAGGCCGCGAGCGCCTTCGGCGACGGCGAGGTCTTCGTCGAGCCCTACATCGAGCGCGGCCGCCATGTGGAGGTGCAGATCCTCGCCGACGCGCACGGCACGGTGTGGCCGCTGGGCACCCGCGACTGCTCACTCCAGCGCAGACACCAGAAGGTGATCGAGGAGGCGCCGGCGCCCGGGCTCCCCGATGGGCTCACGAAGGAGCTGTACGCGCTGGCCGTGCGCGCCGCGCGCGCCGTCTCCTACACCGGCGCGGGCACCGTCGAGTTCCTCGTCGCCGACGGCAAGGCCCACTTCCTGGAGATGAACACCCGCCTCCAGGTGGAACACCCCGTCACCGAGGCCGTCTTCGGCCTCGACCTGGTCGCCGAACAGATCCGCGTCGCCGAGGGCCACGCCCTCCCGCTCGAAGCCCCACAGGCGCACGGCCACGCGATCGAGGCCCGCCTCTACGCCGAGGACCCCGCCCGCGACTGGGCCCCGCAGACCGGCACCCTGCACCGCCTCGCCGTCCCCGGCAGCGTCCGCCTGGACACCGGCTACACCGACGGCGACGAGATCGGCGTGCACTACGACGCGATGCTCGCCAAAGCGGTCGCGCACGCCCCCACGCGCGCGGAAGCGCTGCGCAAGCTGGCGCACGCGCTCGACCACACCACCCTGCACGGCCCCACCACCAACCGCGACCTCCTCGTCCGCTCCCTGCGCCACGAGGAGTTCACCGCGGCCCGCATGGACACCGGCTTCTACGACCGCCACCTCACCACCCTCACGGCGCCCGCCGCCGACCCGCACGCACCCCTCGCGGCCGCCCTGGCCGACGCGCACGGCCGCTCCCGCTTCGGCGGCTGGCGCAACGTCTCCTCCCAGCCGCAGACCAAGCGCTACCTGATGGCGGGCGAGGAGCACGAGGTCCACTACCGGCACACGCGCGAGGGCCTCACGGCAGCGGGCGTACGGGTCGTGCACGCGGGCGCGCACCTGGTCGTACTCGACATCGACGGCGTACGCCGACGGTTCGAGGTGTCGACGTACGGCGACCAGGTCCACGTCAACAACACCGCCCTCACCGCGCTCCCCCGCTTCCCCGACCCGAAGGCCCAGCTGGCGCCCGGTTCGCTGCTGGCGCCGATGCCGGGGACGGTCGTCCGGATCGCCGAGGGGCTGGCCGAGGGGGACCCGGTGGAGTCCGGACAGCCACTGATGTGGCTCGAAGCCATGAAGATGCAGCACCAGATCACAGCCCCGGTCACCGGCACGCTGAGCGAGCTGCGGGTCGTGGTCGGCCAACAGGTAGAGCCCGGCTCTCTACTGGCGGTAGTGCAAGCGCCCCTCTAGGGGCGCGGGGCAGCACCGATATGCGGCTACCGCCGCGTGAGCGCGAGAAACCACAACGATCCCGCACCCGAAGGAGCCGCCGTGACCCCCCGAATCGAATCCGACGAGCACAAGGCACTCCGCGAAGCGGTGGCCACCCTCGGCAGGAAGTACGGCCGCGAGTACATCACCCGAACCATCGCGGAGGGCCGCGCCCCCACCGAACTCTGGCAGGAGGCCGGAAAACTCGGCTACCTCGGCGTCAACCTCCCGCAGGAGTACGGCGGCGGAGGCGGCGGCATCGCCGAACTCTCCATCGTCCTGGAGGAACTGGGCGCCGCGGGCTCCCCGCTCCTCATGCTGGTGGTCTCACCGGCGATCTGCGGCACAGTGATCGCCCGCTTCGGCACCGAGGAACAGAAGCGGGCCTGGCTGCCCGCACTCTCCGACGGCTCACGCCTGATGGCCTTCGGCATCACCGAACCCGACGCCGGCTCCAACTCCCACCGCATCACCACCACCGCCCGCCGCGACCCCGACACCGGCGACTGGCTGCTCACCGGCCGCAAGGTCTTCATCTCCGGCGTCGACATGGCCGACGCCGTCCTGATCGTCGGCCGCACCGAGGACGCCCGCACCGGACGTCTCAAGCCCTGCCTGTTCATCGTCCCGACCGACGCCGAGGGCTTCCACAAGCACCCCATCGACATGGAACTCAAGGCAGCCGAGAAGCAGTTCGAGCTGGTCCTCGACGACGTGCGGCTGCCCGCCGACGCCCTCGTCGGCGACGAGGACGCCGGCCTCCTGCAACTCTTCGCCGGACTCAACCCCGAGCGGATCATGACGGCCGCCTTCGCGATCGGCATGGGGCGCTACGCACTGTCCAAGGCGATCGAGTACGCGCGCGACCGCACCGTCTGGAAAACCCCCATCGGCGCCCATCAGGCCATCGCACACCCCCTCGCCCAGGCGCACATCGACCTCGAACTCGCCCGCCTGATGATGCAGAAGGCGGCACACCTCTACGACGCCGGAGACGACATCGGCGCGGGCGAGGCGGCCAACATGGCCAAGTACGCGGCGGGCGAGGCGTGCGTGCGCGCCGTCGACCAGGCCGTGCACACCCTCGGCGGCAACGGACTCACCCGGGAATTCGGGCTCGCTTCGTTGATAACAGCGGCGCGCGTGGCTCGTATTGCTCCGGTGAGCAGGGAGATGATTCTCAACTACGTCTCCCACCAGACCCTGGGCCTGCCCAAGTCGTACTAGGCCGCCTTGGAGGAACCGTGTTCCGCAGCGAGTACGCAGACGTCCCGCCCGTAGAACTCCCCATCCACGAGGCGGTGCTGGGCCGGGCCGCCGCGTTCGGCGACACGCCCGCCCTGATCGACGGCACCGACGGCACCACCCTCACCTACGAACAACTGGACCGGTTCCACCGCCGGATCGCCGCCGCACTCGCCGACTCCGGCGTCCGCAAAGGCGATGTACTCGCCCTGCACAGCCCGAACACGGTCGCCTTCCCGACGGCGTTCTACGCGGCCACGCGCGCGGGTGCCTCCGTCACCACCGTGCACCCCCTCGCCACGCCCGAGGAGTTCGCCAAACAGCTCAAGGACTCCGCGGCGCGCTGGATCGTCACCGTCTCACCCCTGCTGGAGGCCGCCCGCCGGGCGGCCGAACTCGCCGGCGGCATAGCGGAGATATTCGTCTGCGACAGTGCGCCCGGACACCGCTCGCTGATCGACATGCTGGCCGGTGACGCCCCCGAGCCACAGGTCGACATCGACCCCGCCGAGGACGTCGCCGCACTGCCGTACTCCTCCGGCACCACCGGCATCCCCAAGGGCGTGATGCTCACCCACCGGCAGATCGCCACCAACCTCGCCCAACTGGAACCCGCCGTCCCCACCGGCCCCGGCGACCGCATCCTGGCCGTACTCCCCCTCTTCCACATCTACGGCCTCACCGCGCTCATGAACGCGCCCCTGCGGATGGGCGCCACCGTCGTCGTACTGCCCCGCTTCGACCTGGAGACCTTCCTCGCGGCCATCCAGAACCACCGCATCACGGGCCTGTACGTCGCCCCGCCGATCGTCCTCGCCCTCGCCAAGCACCCGCTGGTCGAGCAGTACGACCTGTCCTCCCTGAAGTACGTCATGAGCGCCGCCGCGCCCCTGGACGCCCGCCTCGCCGCAGCCTGCTCCGAGCGCCTCGGCCTGCCGCCCCTCGCACAGGCCTACGGCATGACGGAACTCTCGCCCGGCACCCACGTCGTCCCGCTCGACGCCGTGCACCACGCACCGCCCGGCACCGTCGGCAAACTCATCGCCGGCACCGAGATGCGCATCGTCTCCCTCGACGACCCGCACAAGGACCTCGACACCGACGAACCCGGCGAGATCCTCATCCGCGGCCCCCAGGTCATGAAGGGCTACCTCGGCCGGCCCGACGCCACCGCCGCGATGATCGACCCCGACGGCTGGCTGCACACCGGGGACGTCGGCCACGCCGACGCGGACGGCTGGCTGTTCGTCGTCGACCGGGTCAAGGAACTCATCAAGTACAAGGGCTTCCAGGTGGCCCCCGCCGAACTGGAGGCACTCCTGCTCACCCACCCCGGCATCGCCGACGCCGCCGTGGTCGGCGCCTACAACGAGGACGGCAACGAGATCCCGCACGCCTTCGTCGTCCGCCAGCCCACCGCAGCCGACCTCACCGAGAACGAGACCATGCTCTACGTCGCCGAACGCGTCGCACCCTACAAACGCGTCCGCAAGGTCACCTTCATCGCCGGCGTGCCCCGCGCGGCCTCCGGGAAAATACTCCGCCGCGAACTGCGCGCACTCGGGCGGACCACAGCGCACGGGGAACCGGGGGAGCGGCCATGACGTTGATCGGACAGACACGCGCGCGTGCCGTCGCCACCCTCAGCCTCGACTCCGCCCCCACCCGCAACGCCCTGTCCGCCGCCCTCGTCGCCGAACTCGCCGAGGCCCTCACCGACTGCGCCAAGGACCCCGGCATCCGCGCGGTCGTCCTCACCCACACCGGTACGACCTTCTGCGCCGGCGCCGACCTGCGCGACCCGCCCCACCCCGACGCCCTCGTCGGCCTCCTGCGTCAGATCGTCGAACTGCCCAAACCCGTCGTAGCCCGCGTCACCGGCCACGTCCGCGCCGGCGGCCTCGGCCTCCTCGCCGCCTGCGACATCGCGGCCGCCGGCACCGACGCCACCTTCGCCTTCACCGAGGTACGCATCGGCGTCGCCCCCGCCGTCATCTCCCTGACCCTCCTCCCGCGCACCGACCCCCGCGCCCTGGCCCGCTACTACCTCACCGGTGAACGCTTCGACGCCCCCGAAGCCGTACGCCTCGGCCTCCTCACCACCACCGCCGACGACGTCGACACCGCCCTCGAACCCATCCTGGACGGCCTCCGCCGGTCCGCCCCCCAGGCCCTGGCCGAGACGAAACAGCTGCTCACAGCTAGGGTGCTGGAAACATTCGACCGAGACGCGGCCGACCTGACCGCGCTCTCGGCCCGGCTGTTCTCCTCCGACCAGGCCCGCGAGGGGATGACGGCCTTCCTCGAACGACGGGATGCGGCGTGGGTGGTGTGAGTACGGCCGGCGCGAACACGGCGGAACACGCGCGCGGACCTCAACAGGACCGCGCGCCCAAACAGGACCGCAGCCGGGCCACCCGGCAACGGCTCCTGGAAGCCGCCGTGGCCTGCCTCGCCGAACACGGCTGGGCAGGCTCCACCGTCGCCGTCGTCGCCGAACGCGCCGGCGTCTCCCGGGGCGCCGCCCAGCACCACTTCCCCACCCGCGAGGACCTCTTCACCGCCGCCGTCGAATACGTCGCCGAAGAACGCTCCACAGCCCTGCGCGCCCTGTTCCCGCAGGGCACGGCCGACGACCGCCGCGCCGTGGTCAGCGCCCTCGTCGACCTGTACACCGGCCCCCTCTTCCGCGCCGCCCTCCACCTCTGGGTCGCCGCGTCCAACGAGGACCAGCTCCGCCTCCGCGTCACCGAACTCGAAGCCCGAGTGGGCCGCGAGACCCACCGCATCGCCGTGGACCTCCTGGCCGCCGACGAATCCCGCCCCGGCACTCGGGAAACCGTCCAGGGCCTCCTCGACATGGCAAGGGGCCTGGGCCTGGCCAACCTCCTGACGGACGACGCGGCGAGGAGGGAGCGGGTGGTCGCCCAGTGGGCGGCCCTGCTGGACGAGACCCTGGGCTGAGCGCCTCCTGGGCCGCGACTCCACCGGCCTCCGGCCCGGTCAGCCGTCGACGGCGGCGCCCCCGCGGAACGCCCCGGCCACCACGGGGACCAGCTGCCGTTCGATCCGCTCGGCGGACATGGCGGCCAGCTCGGTGCCGATGGGGGCCAGCGCGAGCCAGTTCAGCAGGCCGGCCGCGCAGCGCGTGCGGAAGATCAGTTCCTGCTCGTCCACCCCGGGAAGGTTCGGTGCCAGCACCCGGGCGGCCCCCCGGCGGCTCCGGTCGAACTTGCCGTTCAGCCGCTCCCACCCCTGAGGCGGATCGATGCCGACCCGCGCCACGGTCCGCATCACGGCCAGGTCCTGTCCGCCGGCCGCCAGCGCGCGCACCATCGGCCGGACGAACGCCGTCGCCACCTCATGGAGCGTCGCGGTGGAGGCGAGGGAGTCCAGTTCCAGGATCTTCTCGTCCAGATACCGTTCCAGCGCGTGCTCTATCGCGGAGTCGCACAGCGACTTCAGCGAACCGTAGTGGTAACGCACCGCGGCGACGTTGGCTCCGGCGCGATCGGTGATCTCGCGGAGGGTCACGCCCTCCTGGCCTCGTTGCGAGAGCAACTCCAGGGCGGCCGTCTGCAGGCCGTCCCGCGTGCGCTGCCCGGCCTCCCGGCGCAGGTCCGTCTTCGCCACCTGTGTCATGCAATGTACTCAATCATACGTTTGAGTACATCGTCAACAGTGTGACCACAGAATTCAAACAACGGCTTGACAGCCCGCGCTGCCGTTCATAAGGTCAAGCGAGCGTTTGAATTACTAAGGACGCGGCAGACGCCGTTGCGACGGATCTCGAATCCCGAGTACCAACCTGGAGGAACACGACATGAAGCTGCTCAGCCGGAAGTCGATCACCGCCGCGACCGCGGTAGCTGTCCTGGGTGGTCTTTCCATCGCCGCCGTGCCGTCACAGGCCGCGAGCCCCGCCCACAACGGGGCAGCGGTCCACAGCGGCGCGGCCGCCCCGACCCTGACCGCGCGCCAGCTGGCGAAGCTGCCGCTCACCGACCGCCACCTGACCAAGCACGAGAAGGCCAACCTCGCGGTCGTCCTGCGCGACTACTACGTGGCGGAAGGCAGCCACATCGACGTCCCGACGTTCGTCAACAGCTTCACCAAGGACGGCGTCTTCAACGACATGGTCGCCGGCCAGGCCTACCGGGGGGACGCGCTCGGCAACGTGCTGCCCTACATGAAGGGCCTCTTCTCCAACGTTCACCGTGACCTCAAGCGCATCACCGTGAACGGCGACGTGATCAGCATCGAGCTGTCGATCCAGGGCACGTTCGACGGACAGCTCCAGGCGCCGACGGGCGGCGTCGTCAAGGGCAACGGCCATCAGGTCGACGCGCCGACCGCCGACTTCTGGTACCTGAAGAACGGCAAGGTCACGGCGTTCAACTGCTTCGTCGGGTACTCGAAGATGTACCACGACATGGGCGTGGACTTCGACTGGGCCTCGGCCGTCAACAAGCACTGACCGCTCACCCGGCGGGTGATGTCCGGCGCCACCGGCCGCGCATCACCCGCCGAGCCCGACCACCGGGCCGCCGGCGCGAAACCGGACCATGCCGCTCCTGGGGGCCGACGACGCCAGGCCGACGCCCCGGACTGGCCGACGCCCCGGACTAGTGGGCGATGTCCCCGTACCCCTCGATGTCCTGAGGCTTCCGCACCCCCGGCCCCACATACTCCGCCGACGGCCGCACCAACCGCCCCGTCCGCTTCTGCTCAAGAATGTGCGCCGACCACCCAGCGGTGCGCGCACACGTGAACATCGACGTGAACATGTGCGCCGGCACCTCCGCGAAGTCCAGCATGATCGCCGCCCAGAACTCCACATTGGTGGCGAGCACACGATCCGGCCGACGGTTGTGGAGCTCCTCCAGCGCCGCCTTCTCCAACGCCTCCGCGATCTCGAACCGCGGCGCCCCCAGCTCCCGCGCCGTCCGCCGCAGCACCCGCGCCCGCGGATCCTCCGCTCGGTACACCCGGTGCCCGAACCCCATCAGCCGCTCACCCCGGTCCAGCGCACCCTTGACGTAGGCCTCGGCGTCCCCGGTCCGCTCGATCTCCTCGATCATCCCCAGCACCCGGGACGGCGCGCCCCCGTGCAACGGCCCCGACATCGCACCCACCGCACCCGACAGCGCGGCGGCGACATCCGCACCCGTGGACGCGATGACCCGCGCGGTGAAGGTCGACGCGTTCATCCCGTGCTCGGCGGCCGACGTCCAGTACGCGTCCACAGCCGCCACATGCTTGGGATCCGGCTCCCCACGCCACCGGATCATGAACCGCTCCGCGACCGAGTTCGCCTTGTCGATCTCCCGCTGCGGCACCATCGCCAGCCCCTGCCCGCGCGCGGACTGGGCGACGTACGACAGCGCCATGACCGCGGCCCGCGCCAGGTCGTCCCGAGCCTGCTCCGCGTCGATGTCGAGGAGCGGTTTGAGACCCCAGACCGGGGCGAGCATGGCGAGCGCCGACTGGACGTCCACCCGGATGTCACCCGAATGGACCGGGATCGGGAACGGCTCGGCGGCCGGCAGACCGGGATTGAAGGCACCGTCGACCAGCAGCCCCCAGACGTTCCCGAACGAGACGTGCCCGACCAGATCCTCGATGTCGACGCCCCGGTACCGCAGGGCGCCCCCCTCCTTGTCCGGTTCGGCGATCTCCGTCTCGAACGCGACGACTCCTTCGAGCCCAGGTACGAAGTCGGACATGGGGCGGCTCCTCAGTGAGGTGTACGGCGGAGGCATCTGCACCATAACCCCGAGTGCCAGCATTGGGGAGCCCAGCGGCACTCAGTGCCACATTGGCTCTGCGTCACATGTGGCCCCCACCCCTGTGTGCGTGCGGCAAGATGACCGCGTGACCGACCCCGACGCCGCCGCCGCCGACCCCATCCTCAACCCCGCGCTGATGCGCAAGCACTACCAGGCCGAGGGCCTCGACGAGAACGACCTCGCCGCACACCCCATGGACCAGTTCACCCGCTGGTTCGAACAAGCCGCGCGGGCGGCCGCCGACGGCATGATCTACGAACCCAACGCGATGATCGTCTCCACCGCCGACGCCGAGGGCCATCCCAGCTCACGTACGGTCCTGATGAAGCAGTACGACACCCAGGGCATCGTCTTCTACACGAACTACGACTCCCGCAAGGCCCAGGACCTCGCCGCGAACCCGCAGATCTCGCTGCTCTTCCCCTGGCACGCGATCGCCCGTCAGATCATCGTCACCGGCACCGCCCGCCGCACCGGCCGCGACGAGACCGCCGCCTACTTCCGCACCCGCCCGCACGGCTCCCAGCTCGGCGCCTGGGCCAGCGCCCAGTCCTCGGTCATCCACTCCCGCACCGAACTCGACGCCGCCTACGCCGACCTGAGCGCCCGCTACCCCGAGGGCGAACAGGTCCCGGTCCCCCCGCACTGGGGCGGCTTCCGCATCGAGCCCCGCACGGTCGAGTTCTGGCAGGGCCGCCACAACCGCCTCCACGACCGCCTCCGCTACGTCACCGCCCCCGACGGCACCTGGCACGTGGAGCGCCTCAGCCCCTGAGTCTCCTCTGAGCCCCGCGAAATCCCACGCGGACGCAGACGACCCGCGAACTCGAGGTCCCTCCGTCTGACGACGGAGAAGCCGGCCGGACGTACCGGCGAGTTCGCGGGTCGGGTGACTGCTGGGATTGGGCCGGCTGCACGCGTCTGTCACGTGCCGGTCCGGCACCGCACTCGGTGTGGTGACGGGCGCTAGCCCGCAGTCACCTCACGCGTCCGGTTGTCATACATCTGCCGAACCACCTCCCTTCTCGTGTACCCCACACATTAAGAAGCCGCGGGAGCCGGTTCAACTGCTTTTTCGGGATGTTTACGGCCGCGGTTTCCAACGGCGGTCGTCTAGCGTTTCGTACATGACAAAGCGGCAGGTGATTCTCGGTGGGTCGGTGTTCGAGGAGCAGATCGGGTATGCGCGGGCCGTGGTGGACGGGGACTGGGTGCATGTGTCCGGGACCACGGGGTTCGACTATGCCGAGATGACCATCTCCGAGGACGTCGTGGAGCAGGCCGAACAGTGTCTGCGGAACATCGGGGCGGCGCTGGCCGAGGCCCGCTGCGGGTTCAAGGACGTGGTGCGGGTGCGGTACCTGCTGCCCGTGCGGGAGGACTTCGAGCCGTGCTGGCCGGCGTTGCGGCGGGTGTTCGGGGATGTGCGCCCGGCCGCGACGATGATGGTGTGCGGGCTGGCGGATCCGCGGATGAAGATCGAGATCGAGGTGTACGCGCGGCGGGCGGCAGGAGAGGCGGGGGACGCGTGAGCGGTGTGCTGAGGGTCGTCGGCGTGGGCGGGGACGAGGCGCTGGAGGAGTGGCGGTACGTGCACAACGTCGTCGTACCGCCGGCCGCGATGTCGGCTGCCGAGGCGCGGGAGCGGCTGGCGCGGGGATACCGGCTGGAGAACGCGTATCTCGGGGACGTTCTCGTGGGGTGTTCGACCGTGCGGCCCGCGGTCGACGGGGCGGTGACCGTGATCGCGCGGGTGCTGCCGGGGTTTCGGCGGCGGGGGTTCGGCAAGGCGTTGTACGAGCGTGGGCTCGCGCACGCGCGTGTGCAGGGCGCCGAGGCCGTCGAGACGTGTGTGCTCGCGGTCAACGAGGACGGGCTGCGGTTCGCCGGGCGATGCGGGTTTGTCGAGGTGGAGCGGTATGTGCTCGACGGAGAGGACGATGAGTGGGTGGATCTTCGGCTCGGGTTGTGAGCGTCGGCTTGCAACGATTCCTTCAATCTTGCGGGAACACGGTGTGGGCTGCGTCACGTTCGAGTTGAATGAAGGGCAGCGAGGAACCGGCGCGCCGTGCGTGCGGACGCAGCCTGATGGGGGTCCAGGTGAGTGCTTCCCGGCGTAGTGGGACCACCGACGAGCTGGGGCCCGACGAGCCCGAGCCGGAACCGGAGCGGGACGGTCCGGAGGACTCGGGCGGGTCCGATCTGCTCGCCGCGCTCCTCGACGGCATGGACGCGGCCCTGTGCGCGTTCGACGCGGACGGCTTCGTCACGCACTGGAACCGTGAGGCCGAGCGGATCCTCGGGTGGACGGCGGCCGAGGCGGTGGGCCGGCACGGGTTCGCCGGCTGGGCGGTGCGTGAGGCGGACGCCGACGAGGTCGAGGGGCGGCTGTTGTCGGCCATGCACGCCCCGGGGCGCCAGGTGCACGAGTTCGCGCTGCTCACCAAGGACGGCGGACGGGTGCTGGTGCGGACGCAGTCGGCGGCCGTGCGCGGGCCGGACGGGAAGCCGGCGGGCGTGTACTGCGCGTTCAGCGAGGTGCATACGCAGATCGACCTGGAGCGGTCGATCGCGCTGAGCGAGGCGCTGTTCGAGGACGCGGCCTGGGGTGTCGTCCTCGTGGACGCGGATCTGCGGCCCGCCGTCGTCAACGCGCATGCGGCGCGGGCGCTCGGGACGGGGCGCACGTCGGCGCTGGGGCGCCCGCTCGGGGAGCTGCTGGCGCAGGGCGTGGAGGATCTGGAGGGCGCGCTCACGTATGTGCTGGCCGAGGGCGCGCCGCCCGCGCCGGCCGAGATGTGGGTGAGCGTGCGGACGGCGGAGGGCGAGGAGCGGCGCTGCTGGCGGTCCGGGTTCGTGCGGCTGGCGTCGCCGCTCGCGGAGGAGCCGGTGCCGCTCGGGGTCGGCTGGCTGTTCCAGGACGTCACGGAGGCCAAGCAGGCCGAGCAGGAGGCGGCCGTGCTGCGCTTCCGTGCGAACCAGCTGCATCGTGCGGGCCGCGCAGCCTCCGAGTGCGAGGACCCGGTGGAGGCCGCCACCGTCCATCTGGACTTCGCGCTGGCGGGGTTCGCCGATCACGCGGTGGTCGACCGGGTGGTGGGCGGTGCCCGGGCGGACGGGGACGTGGGTCCGGTGCGGCTGGTGCGGATCGCGGCCACGCCGTCCGGGTCGCCGGGGCCGAGTCTGCTGACGGGCGCGGCGGGGCTGCCGGTGCGCTACGAGGAGGGGCATCCGGCCCTGCAGTGCGTGGCGCGCGCCGGGAGTGTGCGGGCGGACGCCGGGAGTGTGACGGCGGATCGTGCGCGGGCGTGGGCGCTGGAGCGGCAGTGGCCGGGGGACGCGGTGCACGCGTTGTGCGCGGTGCTGCGCTGCCGGGGGCGGACGCTGGGCGTGCTGACGTTCCTGCGCACGTCGGGGCGCAGCCGCTTCGAGCGGGTGGACGCGACGTACGCGGAGGACGTGGCGGTGCGGATCGCCGCGGCGCTGGATCTGGCCCAGCTGGCGAAGGAACGGCAGCAGTAGCGGCAGCGGTAGCGGCCGCGCGGCGCCGGGCCTCAGTGCTGGTAGAAGATCCGGTCGCGGTACTCCTCGAACACGCGGGCGTTCCATTCGTGGCCGCCGTCGACGTTGCCGGAGCGCAGCAGCGGGGGTTCGATGCCGCGGGCGGCGAGGGTGGCCGCGGTGGTGGCGAGGACCGCCTGGAGCAGGGCGCTGGTGACGACCGTGGAGGCGGGGGCGAAGGGGGCGGGGATGGTGTCGAGGGTGAGTTCGGCGTCCCCGATGGCGATCTTCGAGTCGAGTACGACGTCGCAGTGGTCCTTGAGGTACGTGCCGGAGGAGTGCCGGGAGGCGGTCTCGGCGGCGTAGGCCACCGAGGTCACGCCGATGACCTTGGCGCCGCGGGTGCGGGCGGTGACGGCCATCTCGACGGGCAGGGCGTTGCGGCCGGACAGGGAGATGATCACGAGGGCGTCGCCGGCGCGCAGGGGCGAGGTGTCGAGGACGGCGGTGGCGAGTCCGTCGACCCGTTCCAGGCGGGAGCCGAGGGTCGCGGGCATCACGTCGACGCCGACGAGGCCGGGGGCGGCCAGGAGGTTCATGAGGGCGAGGCCGCCCGCGCGGTAGACGACGTCCTGGGCGGCGAGGGAGGAGTGCCCGGCGCCGAAGGCGAACAGCCGGCCGCCGGCGGCGACGGTGTCGGCGAGGAGGGTGCCGGCGGCGGTGATCGCCTCGGCCTCCTCGTCGCGGACGCGTTGCAGGAGTCCGATCGCGGCGTCGAAGAACAGGTCGGCAGGTGTGCCGTCGCTCATGCGGTGCCCCTTTGCGCGGTCGACGCCGTGGTCCGTGGCGCGGAGGTCCGTGGCACGGAAGTCTGTGTCGCGGATCACCCTCCGGTCTGGACCATCTCGGTGTCAATACGGCCGGGGGCGGCAGCGGCGGGCCGAGTTGCCGGGCTCCTGTTTTCCCCGCGTCCCCCGCTTGTCAGTGGGATCCGGCAGAATTGGTGACAGGGCCAGCGCACGCACGCGGCCGGGCTTCCGGCAGAGGTAATCGAGGGGCACGTATGTCCGGACTGATCGACACCACGGAGATGTATCTCCGCACCATCCTCGAGCTCGAAGAGGAAGGCGTGGTCCCCATGCGCGCCCGCATCGCGGAGCGGCTCGACCAGAGCGGGCCGACGGTGAGCCAGACGGTGGCGCGGATGGAGCGGGACGGTCTGGTGTCCGTCGCCAGCGACCGCCATCTGGAGCTGACCGACGAGGGCCGCCGGCTGGCGACGCGCGTGATGCGCAAGCACCGGCTCGCCGAGTGCCTGCTGGTCGACGTGATCGGCCTGGAGTGGGAACAGGTGCACGCCGAGGCGTGTCGCTGGGAGCACGTGATGAGCGAGGCGGTGGAGCGGCGGGTGCTGGAGCTGCTGCGCCACCCGACCGAGTCGCCGTACGGCAACCCGATCCCGGGCCTGGAGGAGCTGGGCGAGAAGGACGGCGCGGACCCGTTCCTCGACGAGGGCATGGTGTCGCTGGCCGACCTGGATCCGGGTACGGACGGCAAGACCGTGGTCGTACGCCGGATCGGTGAGCCCATCCAGACCGACGCGCAGTTGATGTACACGCTGCGGCGGGCGGGTGTGCAGCCCGGTTCGGTGGTGAGCGTGACGGAGGCGGCCGGCGGGGTGCTGGTGGGCAGCGGCGGTGAGGCGGCCGAGCTGGAGGCGGACGTCGCCTCCCATGTGTTCGTCGCCAAGCGCTGAGTACCGGTAGACCGGAGCCTCTCTCAACTTCCGCTGTTCATGGGGTAGTTGACGCCCTCTCTCGGTGTCGCCGCGGGGTCTGTCGAACGCGTCGAATCCGAGATTCAGTGCTCCGAATCGCAGCGCTCGAACGTTTCGCGTGCGAGGCTGTCGCGAGAGGCATATGACCTGAGGGGGCGGGGAGGATGTGCCGAAGGCGTGAAGACGGACCTGGGGTTGGCCCCGGCACCCTTCGGTGCCGGGGCCTGTCCTCCCCAGTGCTGACCCGGAGCCCCGAGCTCTCAGGGTCATCCCCTCGGACCGTCTTCCCCGAGCGGTCCGCCCCCCGCAGAAGAAATCCCCCCGGTGGCGCCGATCATGCCTGGGGAGGGGTCACTCGAACGAGGGGTGTTGCCCGCAGGGACCCGATTTTCGAATAGATATTCGATAGTCTGCGGCGGTACCGAAGCATCACGAAGCGATACGAGGCGACACTAGGCACGCGGAGCTAGGGGGGTGCCAGGCTCATGGCACGACGCATCGACGTGACAGGAGCCGGCGGCGTACACCTCGCCGCCTGGGAGTTCGCGGACCCGCCCAAGGCGGAGGATCCGGCGCGGCCGCACGGTGACCGTCCCGACCCGGACCGTTCGTTCCCCGGCGTGCTGTTACTGCACGGCCTGATGGGCCGCGCCTCGCACTGGGCCTCCACCGCCCGCTGGCTCTCCGACCGGCACCGCGCCGTCGCCCTCGACCAGCGCGGCCACGGCCAGAGCGACAAGCCCCCGCAGGCCGCCTACACGCGTGAGGCGTACGTCGAGGACGCCGCGGCCGCCATCGAGCAGCTGGACCTCGGCCCGGCCGTGCTCATCGGCCACGCCATGGGCGCGCTGACCGCCTGGCAGCTCGCCGCGAAGCGCCCCGAACTGGTCCGGGGCCTGATCATCTGCGATATGCGGGCCTCCGCGCTCGGCGCGGCCTCGCAGCGGGAGTGGGCCGACTGGTTCAAGTCCTGGCCCGTCCCCTTCGCCACGCTCGCCGACGTACGCAAGTGGTTCGGCGAGGACGATCCCTGGGTGGAGCGGCCGAACCCGGCGCGCGGGGAGTTCTACGCCGAGGTGATGCACGAGGGCGCCGACGGGTGGCGGCCCGTCTTCGACCCCGACCAGATGCTGAAGTCCCGGGAGACCTGGGTGTACGACGCGCACTGGGAGGAACTGGCCCAGGTGCCGTGTCCCGCGCTGGTGGTGCGCGGGGTGGACGGGGAGCTGGGGCGGGCGGAGGCGCAGGAGATGGTGCGGGTCCTCTCCAAGGGGGAGTACGCCGAGGTGGCCGAGGCGGGGCATCTGCTGCCCTATGACCGGCCGGAGGCCTGGCGGGCGGCTGTGGAGCCGTTCTTGGACCGGGTGGGGGAGTGACCGGCGCCTACGGGGCAGGGGGAGGAGCGATACCGGCGGCCGCGGGCTCGTGGGGGTTGCTCGCGCCCGCGCGGCGGTAGCCGTACATCGATACAGCCCCGCGCCCTGGGTACACCGCGCCGCTGTCAGCCGCCGCTCACCGTCACCCCCTGCTGACCGCCGTCAGGATCTCCGGCAGGCTCGCCGCCGTGCGCGGTGCCGCCAGGCGTAGGCCCGCCCAGGTGATCGCCGCCCCGTAGGCGGCCCCCACCGGCAGCAACACCCATGTCCACTCCCCGCCTCCCGCGCTCACGTTCAGCGTGATCGTCAGGGCGATGACGGGGGCGCACAGGAGGGCCGCCGAGACCATGCCGCCGAAGATCGCGATCCAGGCCAGGCCGGCCTGACCGGCGGCGACGTTCTTGTGGCCCTCCTGGGGGATGGAGTACGGGAAGCGGGCCGAGGTCCAGGCGCCGGTCGCCAGCATCGCGCCGAGCAGGGCGAAGGACAGGCCGAGCACCTCGGGCAGCCGGGGCCAGTCGCCCAGCATGGCCGTGGTCAGGACGGTCACCAGCGTCGCGTACGGCAGGGTGATCACCAGCAGGGCCAGCGCGCGCCCGCGCAGTTCGACGTAGGCGTCCCGCGGGGACGAGATGGTCATCGCGACCATCCAGAAGGCGGAGGTGTCCTGCCCGAACTGGTTGTACATCTGGATGCCGAGCATCCCGGCGGCGAAGCACGCGAAGTAGATCGACCCGGTGCCCTGCAGGGCGTTGAAGACGGGCACGATCAGGCCGATGGCCAGCGAGGTCACCCAGGCGGCCTTGGTCTTGGGGTCGCGCCAGACGTAGCGCAGGCTGCGCGCCATGACCGTTCCGGTACGGCTGGGGGTACCTCCCAGGCCTGTGGCCCCGAGGGAGGGCAGCAGGCGCCCGAGGCCCGCGCCGTCGGAGGAACGGCTCCGGGCGGCCGAGTCGGGTGCCTGGAGCGTCGAGCCGTCCGGTGCGGTCATCAGCCGGGTCAGGGTCCGCGCCCAGGCGCCGATCAGCAACGCCGGCGCGGCCACGGACAGGGCCAGTTGCGCGGCGGCAGTGCCGTACGACCCCTCGCTCGCCGAGTGCACCGCGCCGATCGCCGATGCCGGCGGCAGCCAGCGCACCACGTCGGCCACCGGCGCGAGCTCGCCGAGCCCGGCCGAACCGAGGCTCTGGGCCCCGAAGTTGACCAGCTGCGCCCCGATCGCGATGACCAGACCGCTCAGTACGGCCAGGTCACGGCCCTTGCGGCTGCTGAGCAGCCGTACGTTCGCGGCGGCCACCGCCCGCGCGAGCGCCACACAGACCAGCAGTGCGAGGGCTACGGCGACGACCGCGACGCCGTACCCGGCCGCCCCATGCGCCACGGACACCGCACAGCCCACCAGCAGCATGAGCGAGAACAGCGGGCCGATGCCGACCAGGGAGGCGGCCAGCAAGGCCCGTACCAGCGGCCGTGGCCGGAGCGGGAGCATCACCAGGCGGGTCGGGTCCAGGGTCTCGTCGCCGCTCGGGAAGAACAGCGGCATCACCGCCCACCCGAGCGCCAGCACGGCCGCCCCCAGCACGGCCACGGCATCCGCGTGCGCATGCCCGCGCAGCATGATCAGGCCCAGCAGCTGCACCGCCCCGAACAGCAGCGCGAGCACGGCCGACACGACGAACGCGGCCCGGCGGCCACCGGACTGCCGCAGTCCGTTGCGCAACAGCGACAGCTTCAGCCGTACGACGGTGGCGGTCACGTCCGCCATCGGGCCGCCCCGCCGCCCAGCCAGTCCAGGTCCGAACCGGCGTCCCGCCCGGTCGCCCCGACCAGTTCCAGGAAGGCGGCCTGGAGGGTGCCGTGCGCCCCGCGCACGTCCGCCAGGGTGCCCGTCGCACGGATCCGCCCGGCCGCCATCACCGCCACCCAGTCGCACAGCGACTCGACGAGTTCCATGACGTGGGAGGAGAAGACGACGGTCGCGCCGGAGGCCGTGTAGCGCTCCAGGACACCCCGGATGGTCTGCGCGGACACCGGGTCCACGCCCTCGAACGGCTCGTCCAGGAAGAGGACTTCGGGGTTGTGGAGGAGAGCCGCCGCGAGCCCGATCTTCTTGCGCATGCCGGTCGAGTAGTCGACGACGAGCTTGTGCTGGGAGCCGGCGAGATCGAGCACGTCCAGGAGCTGGGTGGCCCGCTTGTCGACCTCGGCGCCGGGCAGCCCGCGCAGCCGGCCGCTGTAGCCGAGCAGTTCGCGTCCGGAGAGCCGCTCGAAGAGCCGCAGCCCTTCGGGCAGCACGCCGATACGGGCCTTCACCGCCACCGGGTCCTGCCACACGTCGTGCCCGACCACCTCGACACTTCCCTGGTCCGGCCGGAGCAGCCCGGTCACCATGGAGAGGGTGGTGGTCTTCCCGGCCCCGTTGGGCCCGACCAGCCCGACGAACTTCCCGGCGGGCAGCGACAGATCGATCCCGCCGACGGCCACCTGCTGCCCGAACCGCTTCCAGAGCCCACGAACACGAACCGCATCGGTCATGCCAGAACCCTACGGTGGGTGGGGGCGGCGGTAGGGGTGGGGACGCTTACCGGCACCTGCAGGGTGCCGCTGCGCCCACCCGTGCCGCCCTGCGGCACGATTGCCCGCAGCTGTGCAGCTGACGCGAGTGAAGCGCCCCGTCAGGGGCGCGGGGAACAGCGCGAGCAACCACGCACCACCCGCACACGCCACCGCACCGCACCCGGCAGCCCAGTAGGCCCTACCGGTCCCGCCCGCACGCGTAGGCCAGCGCCGAGATCAGCTCCTCCGCGTCCGGCAGCCACCGGTTCGCCGGTGTCGGCCGGCAGGCCCACTGCACCGCACCCCGCGAGCCCAACCGCGTCGGCGGCGCCGGCACGTACGCGCCCTCACCCAGCGCCGTGAGGTCCAGCGACGCCGGCGCCCAGCCCAGCTTCCGTACCAGGTCCGGCACCTTCGCCGACCCGCCCGGCAGCACGAAGAACTGCATCCGGCGGTCGGGCGTGAGCGTCACCGGCCCGAGCGTCAGCTCCATCCGCTCCATCCGCGCCAGCGCCAGGAACCCGGCCGTCTCCGGGACGGACAACGCGTCGAAGGTCCGCCCCGTCGGCAGCAGGATCGACGCCGTCGGCTGCTTCTGCCACATCCGGCGCGCCACCGTCGCACTACCGGTGGCCTGCGACGCCCAGTCCGGGCGCGCCGCATGCGCGCCGGGCGCCGCGCACGCGACCTCCCCGCAGGAACAGCACTGCACCCCCTCGACCGCTTCCAGCCAGGTGCCGGGGAAGACGTCCCAGTGGCGCTCCTCGGCGTAGCGTACGGCGGTCTCCAGCAGCGATTCCCCGCGCTGCTTCGGAATCTGAGCGGCTTCGGGGCCGACGATCGTCTCTTCCACGTTCATCACAACTCCCGCACCCACCTGGAGTTACGGGCGTAGCGCGCGCGGGGGAGGAGCATCCTTTCCGCAACTGGGGCGCATGGATGCACGTGTGGGGGCGCGCAGGAGGAACCGGGGCGTGAGCGGGTAGTCACATGTGGGGGGTTGGCGGCGGTCGTACCCGCAATTCCGCTGCTTTTACCCGGCAATCCTCGCATGTCCCGCATTTTCGGTATGTCCGCTGGGCAGTGATCGTCAAGGCCGGATCTTTTCCCTACAGGGAGTTCGCAGGGGGTACGCCATGGCCGCAAGGCCGCTTGTCGCGCGGCAGCCGAACGAACGGTTGCAGGCGCTCATCCAGGAGGCGGGGTGCTCGAACGCCGGGCTCGCCCGCCGGGTCAACATGTGCGGCGCGGAGCACGGTCTCGACCTCCGGTACGACAAGACGTCCGTGGCCCGCTGGTTGCGCGGACAGCAGCCGCGAGGCCGCGCGCCCGCGATCATCGCCGAGGCGCTGGGGCGCAAGCTGGGCCGTACGGTCACGATCGACGAGATCGGCATGGCCAACGGCAAGAACCTCGCGTCGGGCGTCGGCCTCCAGTTCTCGCCGACGGTCCTGGGGGCCATCGAGCAGGTCTGCGAGCTGTGGCGCAGCGACGTGGGCCGCCGGGACTTCCTCTCCGGTTCCTCGGTCGCCGCGTCCGCGCTGGTCGAGCCCAGCCGGGACTGGCTGATCTCGGCGCCGGACGCGCAGGTGGCGCGGCAGGCCGGACCGCGCGTCGGGCCGTCGGACGTCGCGGCCGTGAAGGCCATGACACAGGCGCTCACCGACCTGGACCACCAGTACGGCAGCGGGCATGTGCGCCCGGTCGTCGTGCACTACCTCAACAGCGTGGTCTCCGGACTGCTCGCCGGGTCCTACCGGGAGTCCGTGGGGCGTGAGTTGTTCGCGGCCGTCGCCCGGCTCACCGAACTCGCCGGCTACATGGCCGTCGACACCGGGCAACCCGGACTCGCCCAGCGGTACTACATCCAGTCGCTGCGCCTGGCGCAGGCCGCCGGCGACCGCGGTTACGGCGGCTATGTGCTCGCCGCCTCCATGAGCCACCTCGCGGCGCAGCTCGGAAACCCGCGGGAGATCGCCCAGTTGGCGCGGGCGGCGCAGGAAGGGGCGCGCGGGCGCGTGACTCCGCGCGCGGAGGCCATGTTCTACGCGGCCGAGGCCCGTGGGCACGCGCTGCTGGGCGACGCGCGGTCGGCGCAGCTGGCGTCCGGGCGTGCGGTGTCGGCGATGGAGGCCGCCGATCCGAACTCCGGGGACGACCCGGCGTGGATCGCCCACTTCGACGAGGCCTATCTCGCCGACGAGTTGGCGCACTGCCACCGTGACCTGGGCCAGGCCGAGGCGGCCGCGAGGAGCGCGGAGCAGTCGCTGGCCGGGCACCCGGCGACGCGGGCGCGGCGCCGCGCGATCGGCTATGTGCTCCTCGCCACGGCGCAGGTGCAGCAGCGCGAGATCGAGCAGGCCTGTGCCACCGGGCTGAAGGCGGTGGAACTGCTCGAGACGGTCCGCTCCAACCGGGGCGCCGAGTACCTGGAGGACTTCCAGCAGCGCCTGGAGCCGTTCCGGGACGAACCGGTCGTCAGGGAGTTCGGCGCCCGTCTGGATCTGCAGGCGGCCGCATGAATTCATGCCCCGCGGATGCGTGAACGTGTGGGAAACCACACCTTGCCGTGCGAGAGGCGGCATATACAGCGCACCGCGGGGCGGTTTTGTTACTGCTGTCATAGGGAAGAAGATCGCGCCCTTGGCTGCGTGGCACCTTGCTGAGGGGACCCGGTAGCGTGAGCCGACGATTCACAAGGTCCCCCATTAGTAGGAGTCCCGGTGACGCAGAGTGGACAGGGCGAGCCCGCGCGCGAAGGCATCGTGCTGCCCTCCGACGGTGGCGAGCCGCTGCTGCCGGGCATGACGGGCGTTCCCGCCCCCCTGTCACAGCCGCCCGCCCCCGCCCCGGCGCCGACCACCGCGCCCTCCGAGGGCCAGGCCTGGGGACAGCCGTGGGGGCCCGGTCACCAGCAGGGCGCGCCGCAGCCCGAGCAGGGCTGGCCGCAGGCGGCCGGCCAGGAGTGGAACACCCAGGAGCCGGCGCCCGAGCTGCCGCCCGCCTGGAACGCCCAGTCGCACGCCGCGCAGTCCCAGGCCGCGCAGTCCCACACCGACCAGTACCGGTCCCCCGGCTCCGGCGCGGGCCCGCTCCCGCCGGAGGGGGCGCCCACCCCGTCGTACGGCGGCGGCTACGAGCAGTCGTACGGCTACGGCGCACAGCCCCAGCAGTCGTACGGCGCCCCGCTGCCCCAGGCCGGCGGCCAGGACCCCTACGGCGCCCCGGGTGCCGCGCTGCCGCCCGCCGTCCCGCACGGAGGCCACGGCGGGTACCCCGGTGCCCTGCCGTCCGCCGAGGAGGGCGCGACCCAGTACATACCGCCGGTGCCCGCCGCGCCGGTGGACGAGGGGGCCACGCAGTACATACCGCCGGTGGCGGCGGCTCCCGAGGGGGCCACCCAGCTGATACCGCCGATCGGCCCGGGTGCGCTGCCGCCGGAGAGGTCCCACGAGCAGACCACCTTCCTGGGCCGGCAGTCCGCGCCCGCCGCGCACTCCGACGCCGAGGCCACGCAGTACATACCGCCGTACCAGGCCGGTGCCGAGCAGGGCGGCGACCGGCAGCCGCCCGCCGAGTTCGACAACCTCTTCCGCAGCGGGCCGGGCGGCGAGCCCCCGGCCGCGTCCACGGCCCAGCTGCCGCGCTTCCAGCAGCCCCCGCCGGGCTTCCAGCAGCAGCCGGCGTACACCCCGCCCCCGTCGTCGTACGACCACGACCGTGACGGTGACGGCGGTGGCCGCGGCGGTCGTGGCCGGTCGAAGGTGCCGGTGATCGCGGCCGTCGGGATCGGGATCGCCGTCCTCGGGATCGGGGCCGGTGCCCTGTTCAGCGGGGGCGGCGGGGACTCGAACGACGACAGCAAGACGGTCGCCGCGTCCGCGTCCGCCGGCTCCGGGACCTCGTCGGCCGCGGCCGACGAGGGGAAGGCGCAGGCCGCCGCCCTGGACAAGCTGCTCGCCGACAGCGGCAGCAGCCGGGCCGCGGTGATCAGTGCCGTGGCCAATGTGAAGCAGTGCAAGGACCTGGACGGCTCCGCCTCCGACCTGCGCAATGCCGCCACGCAGCGGGCCGCGCTGGTCACCCGGCTGTCGAAGCTGTCCGTCGACAAGCTGCCGGGCAACGCCGAGCTGACCACCGCCCTCACCAAGGCCTGGCAGGCCTCCGCGAACGCCGACAACCACTACGCGGCCTGGGCCGACCAGACCAAGGGCAAACACGGCTGCCGCAAGGGCCAGGCCCGCGCCACCGGCCAGACCGCGGCCGGCAACCAGGAGAGCGGCACCGCCAGCTCCCAGAAGGTGAAGGCGGCCGCGCTGTGGAACACGATCGCGAGCAAGTACGGGCTGACCCAGCGGCAGCCGACCCAGCTGTGACAGCCGGCCGGCGGTAGGAGTCGGTCAGCGGGCCGGCCGGATCAGCCTGCCGGCCCGGCTGGTCAGGTGAGGTTCGCGTTCTCCAGGATCTTGGTCATGTCCAGCGCGTTCTTGTTCGCCGACTGGAGCAGGCCGCCCTTGACCGTCTGGACGTTCACGTCGGTGTTGACCAGCCGGGAGAAGCCGGCCGCGGACAGCTTGCCCTGGTAGGGCCAGGACAGCGACGGGGTGAGGCCGCCGGTGGAGACCTTCAGGCCGTCGTTGAGGGTGCGGCGCACACTGTCGGCGCTGACGTCGCCGGTGCCGATCTTCTTCAGGGCGGCGATCAGGACCTGGTAGGCGATCCAGGTCGTCTGCACCCCGGCGTCGGCCGGGTCGATCCGGTTGTCGCCGAAGGCCTCCTTGCTGATGACCTTCTTCATCGGGTCCCAGCGCGCGTCCGAGGCCACCGGGTACCAGCCGGTGATGTACGACCCCTCGTACGGGCCGGACGCGCCGCCGGTGGAGTTGATCACCGTCTGGTCGACGCTGCCGACCTCGGCGGCCGTCTTCACCTTCGGGTAGTCCTGGCGGGCCCGCTGGAAGTTGTCCATGAAGGTGGCCGTGCGGTCACCGAGCTCGGGCACCACACAGCCCGTCTTCAGCGAGTCCGAGGTGGCGCTCTCCAGCGCCTTCTGCGACTGCTTGTCGTACTCGGTGAGGTCCTCGGCCGCGAGCTGGTCGTTCGACCTGGCGTGGCTGCCGGCCTGCAGGCCCGAGTCGAGCAGCTGGGGCAGCTGGTCGCCGGCGATGGTGTCCGGGCGGACCAGGGTGACCGGGCCGCACTTGTCGGCCAGCGCCTCCCCGAGCCCGGACAGCAGGGTGAGCTGGCCGCCGTTGACCGGGTAGGAGACGGGGCTCGTGAACTCCTCGTTCGACGCCCCGTAGCCGCCTATGTAGGGGATGGCGGCCCCTTCCAGCGCGGCGAAGTAGGAGTCGCCGAACTGGCTGTAGGAGCCGACGACGGCGACGACGTTCTCGTCGGCCGCCTTCTGGGCGCAGTTCGCGGCGCCCACGGTGGAGTTGTGGTCGTTGCAGGTGACCAGCTTGAGATCGTGGCCGCCGACGCCGCCCTGGGAGTTGACCCAGCGGACGATGGCCGACGCCATGGCGGGCATGCCGGGCTTGTTGGTGGCGCCGGTCTTCTGCGGCGCCCAGGTCATCACCTTGATCTCGTCGCCCCCCGAGCCCGACAGGCCCGGGACGACCCCGCAGCCGGCGGCGAGTGACGCACAGGCCGTCATGGCCACCGCGGACAGCGCGGTGGCTCTGACGCGCCGGTGGGTCGTGGGGAGGACGGTGCTGAATATGGGACGCCTGCCGGTCATGGACACGCACGATTCCGTCACATCACTAACCTCCGAGTGACCCACGGTCAATGAGAGGTGACACGCAGGTGAATTGCGGGGGCCGGTGACGGGCGTGTGACGAGGAACGTACGATCGATGACCGTGCAAGGTTCGGAGAACTCTTCCCGTCGCGGCCGTCGCTCCTCCACCATGGGCGGCATGCCACTCAATGACATGCCGTGGTGGCGCTGGCGCAGCAATGTGCGCTCCGCGCTGCACATGCTCTCCGACCCGGAGTTCCAGCGGAACGTCTGGCTGGCCGGCCAGGAGGGATACGGCGACGTGACCGACGCGGTCTACCGGCTGGTCGAGGACACCTGGCTGGACAACTGGTCCGCGGAGAAATACGTCGGGACGATATTCCGCGACTCGCAGGAGGCGGCGCTCGTCGACACCGCCGTCCTGCGGGTGCTGCGGATCATGCACCAGGTCGGGCCGGACGCGCCGGTCTCCGCGTACCTGGACCACGAGGCGTGGCCGGACGCGATCCGGGCGGCCCGGGACGCGCACACGCGCCTGGCGGCGAGTGACGGCGACGACCCGGACATCCCGCCGCGCAGCCTTGAAGTGCTGCGGATCATGACGCGGACGGCGTGAGTCCGCGAAGCGGACGCTGAGCGCCCGGGGCGGCCGGGCATGAGATTCTGTGGTGCATGACCGATCAGTCCACCCGAGCCCAGGCCGCCCTGGCCGACCAGTACGTCCTCACCCTCTCCTGCCCGGACAAGCAGGGCATCGTGCACGCCGTGTCGAGCTACCTGTTCATGACCGGCTGCAACATCGAGGACAGCCAGCAGTTCGGGGACCACGACACGGGTCTGTTCTTCATGCGCGTGCACTTCTCGGCCGAGGAGCCGGTGACGGTCGACAAGCTGCGGGCCAGCTTCGCGGCGGTCGGTGACTCCTTCCACATGGACTGGCAGATCAACCGGGCCGACGAGCGGATGCGCGTCGTCCTCATGGTCAGCAAGTTCGGGCACTGCCTGAACGACCTGCTCTTCCGCGCGCGGATCGGCGCGTTGCCGGTGGACATCGTCGCGGTGGTCTCGAACCACACCGAATTCGCGGAGCTGGTGGAGTCCTACCACGTCCCCTTCCGCCACATTCCGGTGACGAAGGAGACGAAGGCCGACGCGGAGGCCCAGCTCCTCGAGCTGGTCCGCGAGGAGAACGTCGAACTGGTGGTCCTGGCCCGGTACATGCAGGTCCTCTCGGACGAGCTGTGCAAGCAGCTCAGCGGCCGGATCATCAACATCCACCACTCGTTCCTGCCGAGCTTCAAGGGCGCGAAGCCCTACCACCAGGCGCATGCGCGGGGCGTCAAGCTGATCGGGGCGACGGCGCACTACGTCACGGCGGACCTCGACGAGGGGCCGATCATCGAGCAGGAGGTCGAGCGGGTGGGCCACGGCGTCACCCCGGACCAGCTGGTCGCGATCGGGCGGGACGTGGAGTGCCAGGCGCTGGCGCGGGCGGTGAAGTGGCACGCGGAGCGCCGCATCCTGCTCAACGGCCGGCGAACGGTCGTCTTCGCCTGACCGTTCCTCTCGCCTGAGGGGCGGGGTGGTGCGGTCGTTCGGCGGCCGCCGGTGCGTGGGGGCCGTTCGCGCAGTTCCCCGCGCCCCTGGAAAAGACGGGGCTGCGCCCCGCTTTTAGGGGCGCGGGGAACTGCGCGACCAGCCACGAACCACCGGCGGCCGCCGTACGACCGCACCAGCCCCTACATCCGGCTCAGGCTCGCCGTCGCGAACAGGACATCTCTGATCGCCGCCCGGTCTCCCAGTTGCCCCGCCGCCGCATCCTCCGGAGGAACGTGGCCCGCGGCCAGCCGGCAGAACTCCACGTCGTCCAGCGCCACATGCGCCACCTCGAACTCCTCCGAGCCCACCGCCCCCGGCGAGTCCAGCGGGATCAGCCACTCGCCGCCCCCGGTGCCCTCGATCTCCAGCCGCAGGCTGCGGCCGGGCTGTCCCGCAGGGACCAGGTGCGGGGTCGGCCCGGGCGCCGCCAGTCCCGCCTGCCGGCGCGCCGCCAGCGCGGCGGGCAGCATCCGCGCCGCGAGGTCGATCATCCGGTGCAGGTACCGCGGGGCCGGCGGCCCGTAGGGGTAGTCCACGGCCACCGCGATGTCCTCCGCGTGCACCCAGCACTCGAAGGCACGGTCCAGCATCGCGTCGTGCAACGGCAGCGCGAAGTCGCCGTACGACACCCCGAGGCGCCCGGCGCCGCTGCCGGTGAAGGAGACGGTCTGCACGAGCCGGTGGCTCTGCTCCCGCCAGGGAATCCGCAGCGCACGGGTCGGCGGGAAGTGCGAGGCCTGCCAGAAGGCCTCGGTGCGGGCCGAGGGGCCCTGCGCGGGCGCCTCTCCCAGGGGGTCGTCCAGGCCGAGTGCGACGGCCACCAGGCCGTCGACGGACAGCAGGTGCGCGATGACCCCGGCGACCGTCGTACGGCGGCTCGTCGGCGCCGCGCCGTCGAACCAGCGCAGCCGTACCGGCGCGTGCCACTCCGCGTCGCCGATGTCCTGGAGCAGGGCGTCCAGGCGGGCGGTCTCGGCGTCGTAGGGTGCCGCCCACTCGGGGATCGGGATGCGCGGCGGCCGGCGGTCCAGGCAGGCCTCCAGGACGCGGGTGCGCAGACCGGGGTCGAGGTCCAGGCTCTCCGGCTGGTGCAGCAGGCCGACCGCCTCGCGCAGCCGCCGTGCCTCGTCCGCGCAGGCCCCGCAGTCGCCGAGGTGGATCTCGACGGCGAGGGCCTCCGCCGTCGAGCAGGCGGCCAGCGCCCAGGCACCCAGCAGCGACTTCAGGACGTCGTGCGGCAACTCCAGCGGTACCGGCGGCAGGTCGCCGAGTTCGGGCAGCGGACGGCCGCCGTCCTCGACGGAGGCCCGGGGCAGCGGGACGCGCGGCGGCCCGCCCGGCTCGCCGCCGCCCTCCCGCGGCGCGTCACCGGCCCCGCCGCCGGAGCCCGTGCCGTCGTGCGCGTCGAACGGATCGGCGCCGGTCACACCGCACCTCCGTACCCGGGCGGTCTCCCGGCGTCATGGGCGGTGGAGAGCAGCAGCAGCCCGAGGCGCAGCCGGCGGCGGGCCTCGTCCTCGGTGACGCCGAGGTCCACCGCGGTCTGGCGGTAGTCACGTCGCTGGAAGTAGGCGAGGTCCAGGGCGGCGCGCAGCGGGGTCGGCATGGAGTGCACGATGTAGTCCGCGCGGGCGGCGACGGAGGCGCGCCGCACCTTGCGCTCCAGTTCCTCCGTGGCCTCCGCGCCGGTGTCGCCCGGGGTGAGCGCGGCGGTCTCGGTGGCCCTGAGGCGCTGCACGGCGAGCCGGTGGGTCAGCGCGGCGACCCAGGAGCGCAGCGGGCCCTGCCTGGGGTCGTAGGCGTCCGGATGCTCCCAGACATGGGCGAAGACCTCGCGGGTTATGGAGTCGGCGGCCCGCTCGTCCCCGAGGACGCGGTGGGCCAGGCCGTGCACGAGCGAGGCGAAGCGGTCGTAGAGCTCGCCGAGGGCGGCGGCCTCGCCGCGCGCGAGCCGCTGCTGCATCTTGCGGTCCCAGCGGGGCGGTACGTCCTTCTTCGCCATGCGGCCCCCTCCCCGTGCCTGCGTCCAGCGTGTCTCCACCGTCTCCTCGAATGTAGTCGGCACGTCGGACAACGCACGCCCCTTTGTGGCAATGCGCGCCCCCTGAGGGCCCGCGAGTGGTAGGGGCCCTTCGGTGTTCCTCCGTGCGCTTCTCCGTGCGCTGGTCAGTGCGCCCCTTCGGGGGCTTCCGCGGTGTCACAGTCAGGTTCGGGCGAACCTCCGCTTCTGATCGAACAGGATCGCCGGTGACCGAAACAAGACCCTTGCTGATCGTCGCTCGTTTGTCATCCAGGGTTTCGGGGAACGGCCGCTGGGCAGCCGCGCGAAAAGAAGCGAAGGAACTGGCTCCGTTTCCGGGCGGTTCCGGAGATCCGGCGAGCGAAGGGCTGAGCCGTGGCTTTCAAGGTGACCGACGTCGAACAGGGTGAGTGGGCCGTGCTCGGGGTGTCGGGCGAACTGGATCTGGTGACCTCGCCGGCGCTGCGCCAGCGGGTGCACGACGCGGTGGCCGACGGCCATCACAGCCTGGTCCTCGACCTCTCCGACGTCTTCTTCTGCGACTCCAGCGGGGTCGGGGTCCTCATCGCCGCCCGCCGCCTGATCCGCTCCTGCCGGGGCCGGCTGCGGCTGATTCTGCCCGCGCAGGGCGCGAGTGACGGTTCTCACGTCAACCGGGTCCTCGGTGCCCTCGGCGTACGACGGCTGTTCGACGTGTACCCCGACATGGACAGCGCGGTCAGCGACGAGGAGGGCCCGCTCTCGGCATAGCGGGCCCGCGCCCTCCAGAGCCGGTGGGCCGGCGGGCGCGACGCGCCCTCATAGCCGAGAATCACGGCAGTGCCACATTGTTGTCGCAGAATTCCCCCGGTCTTGGCACAAGGGTCGTTTTCCCGCTCCCGGGCCGCAGCCCGCGTCGTACGCTCCCTGCGAGAGGAACCCCCCCCACGTCACGTAAGGCGGCCCGAACACACATGGTCAGCACCGAGTACGAGCGACGGATCGCCGCCCGGTTCGCAACCTTCGACCAGGACGGCAACGGCTGGATCGACCGCGAGGACTTCAACTCGGCGGCCAAGGCACTGCTCGCCGAGTTCGGCGTCCCCGCCCGCTCCGACAAGGGCCAGGCCCTGTACGCCGGCGCGGAGGGCTTCTGGCAGGGCATGGCCGGCATGGCGGACCGGGACGGCGACCAGCGCATCACCCGCGAGGAGTTCGTGAGCGGCGCGGTCAAGCGGCTGCACGACAACCCCGACCGGTTCGGCGAGATCGCCCGGCCCTTCCTGCACGCGGCCCTCGCCCTCGCGGACACCGCGAACGACGGCACGGCGACCGTCGCCGACACCGTGCGCGTGCTCCGCGTCCTCGGGGTCCCCCCGGAGATCGCCCATGCGGTGGCGTCCGGCCTCGACATCGACGGCGACGGGAAGGTCGCGGAGGCGGAGATCGTCCCGGCGTTCGCCCGCTACTTCACGATCCCGGAGTAGTACTCCCCGGTGCGGAGGCCCCGGGGTCCGTGGCGGGCGCCGAGAAGCGCTCGCGCAGCTTGTACTTGAGCACCTTGCGCAGGGTCTCGTTGCGCGGGAGGGCGTCCACCACCTCCAGCCGCTCCGGCAGCTTGTGCACCGACAGCCCTTCCGCGCGCAGGTGGGCCACCAGCTCCGGGAGCGTCAACGCGGCGCTCCCCGGGGGCTGTTCGACCACCGCGCACACCAGCTCCCCGCGCTCCGCGTCCGGCAGCCCCACCACCGCCGCGTCGCCCACCGCCGGATGCGTGGCGAGCAGGTCCTCGATCTCCTTCGCCGAGATGTTCTCGCCCTTGCGGATGATCACGTCCTTGAGGCGCCCGGTGAGGACGAGATGACCGCTTTCGGTCAACTGCCCGAGGTCGCCGGTCCGCAGGAACCCGTCCCCGTCGAAGGCCTCGGCGGTCTGCGCCGGATCCAGGTACCCCTGGCACACCGCCTCTCCGCGCAACCGCACCTCACCACCCTCGGCGACCCGTATCTCCATCCCCTCCGGGGGCCTGCCCTCGGTCGTCGCCAGGTTCTCCGCCGTGTCGTCCGGCGCCCCCATCGTGATCATCGGCACCTCGGTCATGCCGTACCCGTGCGTCAGCTGCACCCCCATCTCGCGCACCACCGCGTGGTACACCTCCGGCGGCTTGGGCGCCCCGCCGCCGGCCAGCAGCCGCAGCGAGGGGATCACCGGCACCCCCGGCTGCCTGCGCTGCTCCGCCAGGAACATCGAGTAGAACGCCGTCGAGCCGCCCGCCACCGTCACCCCGTGCCTGCGGTACTCCGGAAGTGCGTCCGGCAGCGCGAACTGCTCGAACATGACCGCCGGGAAGCCGTACAGCAGCAGCATCACCGTGTAGTCGGGGCCCGCGATGTGCGCGTAGGGGAACGCCATCGAGCCCACGTCGGCCGCCGTGAGCCGCAACGCGTGCGCCAGGCACGAACCGCCGGCGATCAGTGAACGGTCCGTGTGGAGAACGCCCTTGGGGTCCGAGGTGGTTCCCGAGGTCCAGTAGATCCACCGGACGGAGGTGCCCTCGGCGGGCGGGGCGGGCAGCACGGCCGGATCGCCGTCGGGCAGCGCGTCGTACGCCTCGAAGATCCCCTTCGCGCCCAGCCGCCGGGCCATCTCCGTGTGGTCGAAGCCGCGCCACACGCCCGGTACGGCGAAGAACTCGGCCCGGGACTCGCGCAGTGCGAAGCCGACCTCGCGGTCCCGGTAGAAGGGGATGACGGGGCTCTGCACGGCGCCCAGGCGGGCCAGCGCGAAGGACAGGACCGCCGTCTCGATGCGGGTGGGCAGCTGCCAGGCGACGACCGTGCCGGGGCGCACGCCCATGGCGTACAGTCCGGCCGCCGCGCGTTCGGCACGCGCGCGCAGGTCGCCGAAGGACAGGGTGCGGTCGCCCTGGAGGAACACCGGTCGGCCGGGGGTGAGTTCGGCGCGGCGGGCGACCAGGTCCCAGAGCGTGCGGGAGACGCCCAGCTCGCGCGCGACGGCGTTCACCTCGTCTGCGACGGCGTTCGCGTGGTGTGCGGTGGCTTTCGTTTCGTCCATGGCCGAGCCCCCTGGCACCGGTAGCTGACGAGTCGTCAGATCGTAGGTCCTGGCACCTTGTCGGTCCAGGGGTGCGGGGCTAGCCTGCGAGATCTGACGAACCATCAGCTCCGTGGGGGTGTCTGCCGGTGGATCTGTCGTACACGCCCGAGGAGGAGGACTTCCGGGCGCGGCTGCGGGAGTGGCTCGCCAAGGTGCTCCCCGGCCTGCCGCCGAAGCCGCGGCCCGAGGACTGGCCGGGCCGCCGCGCCTACGACCTCGGCTGGCAGCGGACGCTGTACGACGCCGGGTACGCCGACGTCCACTGGGACGCGTCCCCCACCGTGCGGCTGATCTTCCTGGAGGAGACCGAGAGGGCCGGCGCGCCCTATGTGGGCGCCAACTTCGTGGGCCTGCTGCACGCGGGCCCGACCATCGCCGCCGAGGGCACCGGGGAGCAGCGGGCGCGCTGGCTGGCGCCGATCCTGCACGGGGACGAGGTGTGGTGCCAGGGCTTCAGCGAACCCGGCGCCGGCTCCGACCTGGCGGCGCTGCGCACGCGCGCGTGGCGCGACGGGGACGACTACGTGGTGAGCGGCTCCAAGATCTGGACCTCGCACGCGGAGGTCGCCGACTGGTGCGAACTGCTGGTGCGCACGGACCCGGAGGCGCCCCGGCACCAGGGCATCAGCTGGCTGGCCATGCCCATGACGGCGCCGGGCATCACCGTACGGCCGCTGCGCACGCTCGCCGGGTCCGCCGAGTTCGCCGAGGTGTTCCTCGACGAGGTGCGGGTGCCCGTGGCCAACCGGGTGGGCGCCGAGAACGACGGCTGGCGCGTCACCATGGTGACCCTCTCCTTCGAGCGCGGCACCGCCTTCGTCGGCGAGGTCGTCGCCTGCCGCCGGGTGCTCGGCGACCTCGCGCGCGTGGCGCGCGCGAACGGCACCTGGGACGACCCGGAGCTGCGGCGCCGCCTCGGCCGGCTGAACGCCGAGTTCCGGGCGCTGTGGCGGCTGACCCAGTGGAACGTCAGCGAGGCGGAGGGCAGGGGGGTGCCCGGCGTCGGCGGCTCGGTCTTCAAACTGCGCTACTCGCACGCCCGGCAGGAGCTGTACGACGCGGCCGCCGCCGTGCTCGGCCCGGACGCCCTCGACCTGGACCGGCCGTGGGTCCTCGACCGGCTCTCCTCCCTCTCGTACACCATCGCGGCCGGGACCTCGCAGATCCAGCGGAACATCGTGGCCGAGCGGATCCTCGGGCTGCCGAAGGGGCGGTGAACCGGCGTGCGCTTCCAACTGAGCGACGACCAGCGGGCGTTGCGGGACGGGATGCGGGAGCTGCTCGCACGCCGGTTCGACGGCGAGGCGCTGCGGGCGGCCGTCGGCGCGCCCGCCCTGGACCGGGGGCTGTGGCGGGAGCTGGGGGCGGCCGGGTTCTTCGCGCTGCGGCTGCCGGAGGCGGACGGCGGGGTCGGACTCGGGCTGCCCGAGGCGGTGTTGGTCTTCGAGGAGGCGGGCCGGGCCCTGCTGCCCGGCCCGCTGGCGGCCACCCACCTCGCGGCGGCCGAGGTGCCCGGCGCGGCCACCGGGGAGGCCGTGGTGGCCCGTGTGGACGGCGGCCTGGTGGAGTGGCTGGCCGAGGCCGATGTCGTCCGGGGGGACGCGTCAGGGGCCGTACCGCTGCGTTCCGTGGACCCGCTCACGCCCCTGCACCGGGTGCCGGGGGCGGCGGCCGCGGTACCCGACCCGGTCGCCGTGCTCCTCACCGCCGCGGAGCAGCTCGGCACCGCCACGCGCGCGTGCGAGCTCGCCGTGCAACACGCCCGGACCCGCGAACAGTTCGGACGGCCGATCGGGGCCTTCCAGGCGGTCAAGCATCTGTGCGCCGAGATGCTGGTGCGCGCCGAGACCGCGCGTGCGGCCGTCTACGCGGCCGCCGTGACCGCCGACCCGGTGGACATCGCGGCGGCCCGGCTGCTCGCCGACGAGGCCGCCGTGCGTGGCGCCCGGGACTGCCTCCAGGTGCACGGCGGGATGGGCTTCACCTGGGAGGCGGAGGTGCATCTGCACGTGAAGAGAGCCTGGGTGCGGGCGCAGCGTCGTGGAGGGAACACGGAGAGTGAGGAGATGCTCGCTGCCGAGCTGCTCGGGTGAGCGTTCGAAACGGCTCTGGGCTGCGGAGTCAGGGGTCCGGACGGCGGCGTGTCGCGGATCGTGGCATACCGGTGTCACGGAGCGTTGATATCGGGTTGTGTCCAACGCGTGACTCGTCACGGCCTGGAGTCGGGTCTCCCCTCGGGTACCTTCTGTGGGATGCGAGTGGTTCCGAGGACGAGCCATGCCGGCGGTGCCGTCGAAGCGGCCCCGCGGCTCATGGTGCGTACCGCCGCTCGCAGGGCGGTAAGGGCTTGCGCCCCCGCCTGTTCGACTCCCCGCAGCGAGCGTCGCACAGTATGCCGTACGCGTACTCCTTCGCGTTGGAATATGCCCGAAGCGCTTGTTGGGGTGACTGTACGTCAACCATGCTGTCTCGTAAGGGAATCACGTTCCGTGACCCTTGCTCTGGCCGTTGTTCTGGCCATGCAGAAAATGGCTACGATCGTGGCCCTCGTCGTCCTTGTCGTCGCGGTCCTGGTCGTGGCGCTCGCTCGGCGCGGGTTCATGTGTCCGCCGGTTCGGATGGTGTGAGCGGTGCAGGTGCTTCAAGTGCAGCTGGAGATCCGGCCCGACCCCGCGGAGGTGGGACGGGCCAGGAGGTGGGCGCGCTCGCGCCTCGCCGGGTCCGGTATAGCGGCGGACGAGCCGCTGGCCGAGACGCTGATCCTGCTCGTCTCCGAGCTGGTCACCAATGCCGTGGTGCACACGGGCTGTCCGGCCGTGCTGCGGCTCTCGCTGCCGGGCGCTGACCGCGGGGGTGCCGAGGAGTCGGTCACCGTGCGGCTGGAGGTCGCCGACACCAGTGACCGAGCGCCCGTACCGCGGTGCGTCGACAGCGACGCGACCGGCGGCCGGGGTCTTGCCCTCGTCGACGGGCTGGCCGACCGTTGGGGCTGGAGCCCCGAAGGGGCCGGCAAGCGCATCTGGTGCGAACTCGACCGGTGTTCGGAACCCCGGCAGGGCGCGGCGGTGGCGTACGGAGGCGGGCTGGCCTCGTTCGAGGGGCTGGCGTTCGAGGCGGTGTGATCCCGGTGTGCGGTGATGCGCCGGGGAATGCATCTGTGCGCGCCCATCATGAACCGGGGCATAACTCCTAAAACCGCGAACGGGTGTTGACGCCTTGTGACCGTGTGCTCACGCTTGAGGTCTGCGATTCGCCGCGAGGGGACGGCGAGGGGCCTGTCGGCGGACGCCCTCGTCGAGCGTGGGTCGAGTCGGACGGCGGTGTGCGGGACCGGGCTCGGGGCGGGCCGGTGCGCGCGGCCGTTCGGATTCCGGGGGGAATGGGGGAAGGGCGGTGTCACGCCGGTCTCGGCGTGACACCGACCTCGGGTGGCGGCGCGCGGACCTCAGAGCACGGCCACGGGGGCGACCGGCGTGCCCGTCGCCCCGACGAACGGCTCCGGCATCGCGGACAGCAGGAACGCGTACCGTCCGGTTTCTCCACAGGCTGTGGACAACTTTTCGAGATTCCAGTTCTGGCCCTGGAGCATCCCCATCTCCACCAGGTCCAGGGCGTGCACGGGCAGCCACAGGTCCTCGATCTCGGGCGGGAAGATCTCGAACGTCAGGGTGTCGTTGGCGACGGCGGCCACATCGCGCGCGTGGAACCACTCCGGGGTGCGCACCGACAGCCCCGGCGACGGATAGCCGTACCCGTGCTTGTCCCCGGCGAGGTACACCTGCACCTGCCCGGTCCGCACCAGCACGATGTCGCCGGCGCGGACCGTGGTCCCGGCCAGCTCCTCGGCCGCTTCGAGGTCCTCGGGCGTGACCGCGTGGCCGCCCGCCAGCCGGTCCACGCCACGCGCGCGGGCCACGTCCAGCAGCACCCCGCGCGAGACGATGTGCCGCGCCTTGTCGATGCCGCCGAACTCGGCACCGCCGTGCGGGGTCACGGTGTGTGCCGGCCGGCCGTTGTACACCTTCCCCGAGTGTGAGACATGGGTGAGCGCGTCCCAGTGGGTGCCGGCCTGCAGGCCCATGGTCACCGCGTCGTCGCTGCAGGCGACCGTCCCCGGGCCGAAGAGCTCCTGGTTGATCTGCACCATGACGTGCAGGGGGTTGACCCGCCCCGGGATCATGCCGGTCTGTACGCCGTCCTGCCGGAGCGGCAGGGCGAGCGGGACGCGGCGGCCGGTCCGGACGGTCGCCACCGCCTCCCGCACCACCTCGTCGGTGATCAGGTTCAGCGTGCCGATCTCGTCGTCGGCCCCCCAGCGGCCCCAGTTGTTGACGCGCTTGGCGATGTCGTGGAACTCGGCAGGCAGTGACATCTGGGTCCTCCCCGGGGCTTGTGTCCGCGCATCCGACGCGCCATAAAATCTAACGGTCCGTCAGAAACCGCGGGAAGGGGCCGGACGTGGGGAACTTCTTGGCAGGCAAGGTCGTCGCCGTGACGGGTGCGGGGCGCGGGATCGGACGGGCGGTCGCGCTGGCGGCGGCGGCCGAAGGGGCGAAGGTCGTCGTCAACGACTACGGCGTCTCGGTCGACGGCGGATCGCCCACCAGCGAGATCGCCGAGGCCGTCGTCAAGGAGATCGAGGCGGCCGGCGGGGAAGCGGTCGCGGTCGCCGACGACATCTCCACCATGGCGGGCGGCCGGCGCGTCGTGGACACGGCGCTGTCGTCGTACGGCCGGCTCGACGGGGTCGTGTGCGTGGCCGGGATCCTGCGCGAGCGGATGCTGTTCAACATGTCCGAGGAGGAGTGGGACCCGGTGGTCGCCACCCACCTGAAGGGCACGTTCACGGTGTTCCGGGCGGCGTCGGCGGTGATGCGCGCCCAGCGCGCCGGCACGCTGATCGGCTTCACCAGCGGCAACCACCAGGGCTCGGTCTCGCAGGCCAACTACAGCGCGGCCAAGGGCGGGATCATCTCGCTGGTGCGCAGCGCCGCGCTGGGCCTGCACAAGTACGGGGTGACCGCGAACGCGGTGGCGCCGGTGGCCCGGACCCGGATGTCGGCGGGGGTGCCGACGGAACTGACCGAGATCGGCGAACCGGAGGACGTCGCGGCGTTCGTGGTCTACCTGCTGTCGGACGCGGCGCGGGAGGCGGACATCACCGGGCAGGTGTACACGGTGGCCGGGCCGAAGATCGCGGTCTGGGCCCAGCCGAGGGAGTTGCGCGCCGCGTACGCCCCGGAAGGGCCCTGGACGCCGGAGCGGATCGCCGAGTTCCTGCCGGGGAGCGTGGGGGTGGACCCGATGCCGATGCTGGCACGCCTGACGGCGATGGAGTCCGCCGCGCGGGCCGGGGAGCGGCCGAACGCCTGAAGGGGGTGGGATGCGGTGGGTTGTGCGCGTGCGGCGCCGTCGTGGTTGCTCGCCCCGTTCCCCGCGCCCCCGGGTCGGCTGTCCGCACCGGCGTTCACGGTACCCGCCCGCCCGGGCCGCCGATCAGCTCACCCGTTTCCGCGCTCCATGCACCCTGCCGGCCCCTGACTTCTCTCCGCCGCGACGGCGATCGGCCAAGACGGCGGTGTCCGGCGGTTCCCGTACGGCCGTAGTCCCGACGCTTTTCTGGAGGTCACCGTGGAGTTCGGCTTCGCGCCGGAGGACGACGCGTTTCGCCGCGAAGTCCGTGCCTGGCTCGACACGCACGTCACAGCCGACGCGGACCGGTGCGGCTGGGAGCGCACGCTCGGGGCCGCCGGATGGATCGGGCTCGGGTGGGCGGAGGGCGGGTACGGGAACCGGACCGCCACGCTCACCCAGCAGGTCGCCTGGGCCGAGGAGTACGCCCGGTCGGGCGCGCCCCCGCGCTCCGGGCACATCGGGGAGAACCTGCTCGCCCCGACGCTCATCGCCCACGGAAGCGGTGAGCAGAAGGCACGCTTCCTGCCTGCCGTCGCCGCCGGCGAGGAACTGTGGTGCCAGGGATACAGCGAGCCCGGTGCCGGTTCCGACCTCGCCGGCGTGCGGACCGCGGCCGTACGCGAGGCGGACGGCTACCGCGTCACCGGGCAGAAGATCTGGACCTCGCTCGCGCACGAGGCCGACTGGTGTTTCGTGCTCGCGCGGACCGAGCCCGGCTCGCGCCGCCACCACGGACTGAGCTTCCTGCTCGTGCCCATGGATCAGCCGGGCCGGATAGAGGTCCGCCCCATCCGCCAGATGACCGGCACCAGCGACTTCAACGAGGTCTTCTTCGACGGGGCGCACGCGCGCGTGGAGCATGTCGTCGGCGGCGAGGGCAACGGCTGGCGCGTGGCCATGAGCCTGCTCGGCTTCGAGCGCGGGGTGTCCACCCTCGCCCAGCAGATCGGGTTCGCCGAGGAACTGGGACGGGTGGTGCGGGACGCCGAGGCGACCGGCGCCGCCGACGACCCCGTCGTACGGGCGCGGCTCGTGCGGCAGTGGGCCGAGCTGCGGGTCATGCGCTGGAACGCCCTGCGCACGCTCGGCGGTTCGGCCGCCGAGCCCGGCGCGCCCAGCGTGGCCAAGCTGCTGTGGGCCGGCTGGCACCAGCGGCTCGGGGAGCTCGCCGTGCTGGTGCGGGGCGCCGGCGCGAGCGTCGGCCCGGCCGACTGGTCGGCCGCGGCGCCGTACGAACTGGACGCCGCCCAGCACCTGTTCCTCTTCTCCCGGGCCGACACCGTCTACGGCGGCTCGGACCAGGTGCAGCGCACGATCATCGCCGAGCGCGTGCTCGGTCTGCCGAGGGAACCGAAGGGGGTCGAGTCGTGATGCGTGGAGTGGTGTTCGACGGGACACAGGTGCAGGTCGTCGACGATCTGGACGTACGGGAGCCGGGGGCCGGGGAGGTGCTGGTCTCCGTCGCGGCGGCCGGGCTGTGCCACAGCGATCTGTCCGTGGTGGACGGGACCATACCCTTCCCCGTTCCTGTGGTGCTCGGACATGAGGGTGCCGGGGTGGTGGAGGCGATCGGTGTGGGGGTCAGCCATGTCGCGCCCGGGGACCATGTCGCGCTGTCCACCCTCGCCAACTGCGGTGCCTGCGCCGACTGCGACCGTGGGCGGCCCACCATGTGCCGCAAGGCCATAGGGCGGCCGCAGAAGCCGTTCACGCGCGGCGGCCGGGCCGTCCACCAGTTCGCGTCCAACTCGGCCTTCGCGGAACGGACGGTCGTCAAGGCCGTGCAGGCGGTACGGATCCCGAAGGACATCCCGCTGACCTCGGCCGCCCTCATCGGCTGCGCCGTACTGACCGGGGTGGGCGCCGTACTGAACCGCGCCCGCGTCGACCGCGGCGACACCGTGCTGGTCATCGGCACCGGCGGGATCGGGCTCAACGTCATCCAGGGCGCCCGGATCGCGGGAGCGCTGCGGATCGTGGCCGTGGACGCCAACCCGGCCAAGGAGGAGGTGGCCCGGCAGTTCGGCGCGACCGACTTCCTGACCTCGACGGACGGCGTCAAGGACCTGCTGCCGACCGGGGTGGACCACGCGTTCGAGTGCGTCGGCCGGGTCGAACTGGTCCGGCAGGCCGTCGACCTCCTGGACCGGCACGGCCAGGCCGTCCTCCTCGGCACACCCGCCGCCACCGCCGAGGCGTCCTTCGTCGTCGCCTCGATGTTCCTCGACAAGTCCATCCTCGGCTGCCGCTACGGCTCCTCCCGCCCCCAGCGGGACATCGCCCTGTACGCCGAGCTGTACCGCCAGGGGCGCCTGATGCTCGACGAACTGGTCACCGCCACCTACCCGGTGGAGGACTTCGAGAAGGCCCGCGCCGACGCGGAGGCGGGACGGGTGGCACGGGGGGTGCTCACGTTCTAGCGAACCGGGGCGGGCCGGGAGGTCAGTGCCGGACGCCGACGACGGCGGGGCGCCGGGCCTCGCCGGGGCCGGACCGGAAGGTCCGGCGGTAGGCGGTCGGGGTGACGCCGAGCGCTGCCTGCAGGTGCTGGCGCATCGACTGCGCCGTGCCGAAGCCGGCATCCCGGGCCACCTGGTCCATCGAGAGCTCGGTGGACTCCAGGAGGTGCCGGGCGCGTTCGACGCGCTGCTGGGTGAGCCACTGGCCGGGGCTGATGCCGGTCTCCTCGCGGAAGCGGCGCGTGAAGGTCCGTACCGACATGGCCTCCTGCTCGGCCATGTCCCGCAGCTGGAGGGGCTCGTGCAGCCGGGCGAGGGCCCAGGCGCGGGCGGCCGTGGTGCCGGCGACCTGCGGGTCGGGGACCGGGCGGTGGATGTACTGGGCCTGGCCGCCGTCCCGGTGCGGGGGCACGACCGTACGGCGGGCCACCTCGTTGGCGACGGCGGTGCCGTGGTCGCGGCGGACCATGTGCAGGCACAGGTCGATGCCGGCCGCCACTCCGGCGGAGGTCAGCACGTCCCCGTCGTCGATGAACAGGACGTCCGCGTCCACCTTGACCCGCGGGAACAGCCGCTGGAGATGGTCGGCTTCGGCCCAGTGCGTGGTCGCCGGGCGGCCGTCCAGGTAACCGGCGGCGGCCAGCACGTAGACGCCGGTGCAGATGGAGGCGAGCCGGGTGCCGGGGCGGACGCGGGCGAGGGCCGCGGCCAGTTCGGGGGTGAGGACGCCTTGCTCGAAGACCGGGCCCAGCTCGTACGATGCCGGGATGACCACCGTGTCCGCGGTGGCCAGCGCCTCCGGGCCGTTCGGCACGTGGACCGCGAAGTCGGCGTCGGTCTCGACCGGCCCCGGCGGCCGGACCGAGCAGGTCACGACCTCGTACAGGTGCCGTCCCCGCGCGTCCTTGGGCCGGCCGAAGATGCGGTGCGGGATGCCCAGCTCGAAGGGGAGCAGACCGTCCAGGGCGAGGACGACGACTCGGTGCGGGCGGAACCCGGGGCCACTGCTCATGGCCCGATCCTAGCGAATACTGTCCTCCGGGCCACTCGATGGAGTGAATCCGCTGGCCGAAGCTTTATGGCGTGACCCAGACAAGCGAAGCCGCATCCGCCCTCGCCGAGGACTCGAAGCCGACCCGCTCGCCGCGTATCAACCGTGCCTGGTTCGTCGCCGCCGTCACCTTCGTCACGATCATCGGCGCGGCGGCCTTCCGCTCCCTGCCCGGTCTGCTCATCGACCCCCTGCACCAGGAGTTCGGCTGGTCGCGCGGCACGATCGGCGCGGCCGTCTCCGTCAACCTCGCGCTGTACGGGCTCACCGCGCCGTTCGCGGCCGCTCTGATGGATCGTTTCGGCATCCGCCGGGTGGTGGCCGTGGCCTTGACCGTGATCGCGGTCGGCTCGGGCCTGACCGTGTGGATGACGGCGGCCTGGCAACTGCTGCTGTGCTGGGGTCTGCTGGTCGGCCTGGGCTCCGGCTCGATGGCCCTCGCCTTCGCCGCCACGGTCACCAACCGCTGGTTCACCACGCGGCGCGGCCTGGTCAGCGGCATCCTCACCGCCGGCTCCGCCTCCGGCCAGCTGATCTTCCTGCCGCTGCTGTCCTGGATGGTCGAGCGGTACGACTGGCGCCCGGCCGCCGTCACCGTCGCCCTCGCCGCCCTCGCGGTCGTGCCCTTCGTCTGGCTGCTGCTGCGCGACCACCCGGCCGACGTGGGCCTGAAGCCGTACGGCGCGGTGGACTTCGTACCGAAGCCGGCGCCGGTCACCGGAGCCGCGCGCCGGACGGTCGGGGTGCTGCTCTCCGCCGTCCGCACCGGGCCCTTCTGGCTGCTCGCCGGCACCTTCGCGATCTGCGGGGCCTCCACCAACGGCCTGGTCCAGACCCACTTCGTGCCCGCCGCCCACGACCACGGCCTGCCGGTCACCACCGCGGCCTCGCTGCTCGCGGTCATCGGCGTCTTCGACGTCGTCGGCACGATCGCCTCCGGCTGGTTCACCGACCGCTTCGAACCCCGCCGGCTGCTCGCCGTCTACTACGCCCTGCGCGGCCTCTCCTTGCTCTTCCTGCCGATGCTGCTGGGCCCCGCCATCCACCCCCCGATGATCTTCTTCATCGTCTTCTACGGCCTCGACTGGGTGGCCACCGTCCCGCCCACCCTGGCCCTGTGCCGGGAGTACTACGGCGAGGACAGCGCCATCGTCTTCGGCTGGGTCCTCGCCTCCCACCAGATCGGCGCGGCCCTCGTCGCCTTCCTCGGCGGTGTCGCCCGCGACGCCTTCGGCACCTACGACATGGTCTGGTACGCCTCCGGAGCGCTGTGCGCGGCGGCGGCCCTGATGGCCCTGGTGATCCGGCGCCGGCCGGCGGCCGTGGTGCCCGCCCTGGCCGTCTAGCGGGAGACCTCTAGCCGTCCGCTCCGAGCCCGGTGAACCGCCCCCGGTGGAACACCAGCGGTCCGTCGGGGGACTCGGCCGCGCCCAGCGCGTTCACCCGCCCCACCACGATCAGGTGGTCGCCGCCCGTGTGGACGGCGTGGATCGCGCAGTCGATCCAGGCGGCGGCGCCGGTCAGGCGGGGCGCGCCCGACACCGGGGCCGTGTCGTGGGCGACCCCCGCGAACTTGTCCGCGCCGCTCACCGCGAAGGCGCGGCACAGCTCGCCCTGGCCCGCGCCGAGGACGTTGACGCAGAAGACGCCCGCGCGGGCGATGCGCGGCCAGGTGGCCGACGTGCGGCCGACCATGAAACAGACCAGGGGCGGGTCGAGGGAGAGGGAGGAGAAGGACTGGCAGGCGAAACCGGCGGGGGCGGGTTCGCCCTCGGCTGCCGGTGCGGTGACAACGGTCACCCCGGTCGCGAAGTTACCCAGCACGCGCCGGAACTCCGCCGGGTCGACCGGCGCCCGCTCGTCGGCCCGCACGCACCGCAACTCCGGGCGCGGCAAGGCTTCCAGGGGCCCCGGCGCGGGGGCCGACCTGAGGTAGCGGACGGCGGCCGCGGCCGCCCCTGCGTGTCCCATCACACCTTCATTGAAGCTGACGGAGCGTCAGATGGGAAGTCCGGTGCCGGATGCCGTACGACCGCTTCGTGCCGGAGGCCGGCCTCACCGGCCCCGGAACTCCGGGCTTCTGCGCTCCACGAAGGCCCGCAGCCCCTCCTGGGCGTCCCGCGTCGTCATGTTGATCTCCTGGGCGGCGGACTCGGCCGCGAAGGCCGCTGCCCGGTCGCTGTCCAGGGACGCGTTGACCAGCTGCTTGGTCAGGGCGAGGGTGCGGGTCGGACCGGCGGCGAGCCGGGCGGCCCAGTCCCGCGCCGTCTTGGCCAACTCCTCGTCCGGCACCACCCGGTTGACCAGGCCGAGGCGCTCGGCCTCCGGGGCGGAGAGGGCGTCGCCGAAGAACATCAGCTCCTTGGCGCGGTGCGGGCCGACCAGGCGGGGCAGGAGATAGGCGCCGCCGCCGTCGGGGACCAGGGCGCGGCGGACGAACACCTCGATGAACCGGGCGGATTCGGCGGCCAGGACCAGGTCGCAGGCGAGCGCGAGATGGGCGCCCAGACCCGCGGCGGTGCCGTTGACCGCCGCGATCACCGGCTTCTCGCAGTCGAGGACGGCGGCGACCAGACGCTGGGCGCCGAGCCGGATGGTGCGGGCCACGTCGCCGGGGAGGCGCTCGGCCGGGGCGCCGCCGCGCAGGTCGGCGCCCGCGCAGAATCCCCGGCCGGTTCCGGTGATGACCACGGCCCGTACCGAGGGGTCCGCGGAGGCTTCGGAAAGCAGGTGGATGATGCGTTCCCGCTGGTCAGGGGTGATGGCGTTGAGGGCCTCGGGGCGGTTGAGGGTGATCTGTGCGACCTGATTGTCAGTGGCGTGCAGTACCAATGACTCAACGGAAATTTCCGGTTCGTCGCTCTTTGCGGTCTCACGGGGGGAATGGGGCATGTTCATTTCAGCGACACACCGCCAGCGCGTCCAGTGCCACCGCGCCCTGGCCCTCGGGCAGCACCATCAGCGGGTTGATGTCGAGCTCGGCGAGCTGGTCGCCGAGTTCCAGGGCCATCCGCTGGACCCGCAGGATCACCTCGACGAGCGCTTCGACGTCGGCCGGCGGCCGCCCCCGGACCCCGTCCAGCAGGGCCCGCCCGCGCAGTCCGGCGAGCATGTCCCGGGCCTGCTCCTCACCGAACGGCGGCACGCGTACGGCGGCGTCGTGCAGGACCTCGACCAGGACCCCGCCCAGCCCGACGGTCACCGTCGGCCCGAACAGGGCGTCGTGCGTGACCCCGACCACCATCTCCACGCCCCGCTCGACCATCTGGCAGACCAGCACCCCGTCGAGGGTGACGCCCTCGTAGCGGGCGATGTCGGTCAGCTCCCGGTAGGCGTCCCGGACCTGGCTGGCGGAGGTCAGCCCGACCTTCACCAGGCCCAGCTCGGTCTTGTGGGCGATCTGCGCGCCGGACGCCTTCATCACCACCGGGTATCCGACCAGCCCCGCCGCGCGCACGGCGGCGGCCGCGCTGGTCACCAGCTGCTCGCGCGGCACCCGTATGCCGTACGCGCGCAGCAGCTGCTTCGCCGCGTGCTCGCTCAGCTGCTGCCCCGGCTGCATCAGCGCGAGCGCCTTGCGGTACGAGGGCGAGGGCGTGCGCGGGGCCTCGTCGAAGGGGGAGTGGTAGGCGCGGACGAAGCGGTGGTGGTCGAGGTAGGCGCGGACGGCGGTGAGACAGTTGCCGGCCGTGCGGAAGGTGGCCACCCGGGAGGAGCCCAACAGGACCTCGCGGTAGGCGGGTTCGGTGCCGACCGGCGAGCCCCACACCACGCACACCAGCTTGTCGGTCGCCTCGGCCGCGTCGACCAGGTCCCGCACCAGCCGGTCGCTGAGCGGCGGGAAGGGGCCGGTGATCGGGCAGATCAGCACCCCGACCTCGGGGTCGGCGAGGATCGCGTCGATGATCTTCCGGCCGCGCCAGTCGCCCACCGGATGACCGCCGTTGTCGACCGGGTTGGCCACGCTCAGGTACTCCGGTATCCACTGGTGCAGCTCGGCCTGCCGTGCCTCGGACAGCACCGGCAGCTTCAGCCCCAGGCCGGAGGCCAGGTCGGCGACGTGCGCACCCGTGCCGCCCGAGATCGAGTAGACGACCACCCCGTCGGCGCGCGGCGCCCGCGCCCGCGCCAGCAGGGCGGCGGTGTCCTGGAGTTCGTCGAGGCCGTCGACGCGGATCACCCCGTACTGGCGCAGCGCCGCGTCGATCACGTCGTCCGCGCCGGTCAGCTTGCCGGTGTGGGAGGCCGCCGTGCGGGCGCCGGCCTCGGTGCGGCCGACCTTCACGGCGACCACCGGCACCTTACGGCGGGCCGCGCGGTCGGCGGCCAGCAGGAAGGCGCGGCCGTCCTTGAGGCCCTCGACATAGCAGGCGATGGCGCCGACCTCGGGGCGTTCGGCGAAGTAGGAGATGAAGTCGGCGGTCTCCAGGTCGGCCTCGTTGCCGGTGGGCGCCCAGTGCGAGAGGCGGATGCCGAGTTCCTGGGCGGCGAAGACGGGCCGGCCCTGGTGCCCCGACTGGGTGATCAGCGCGATCGCCGGTCCGTCCAGGTCGTCCCGGAACCGCTCGAAGGCGTTCAGGTTGGTGTTCGGGCCGAGCAGCCGCAGCCCGGAGCGGCGTACGGCGGCCGCGAGCCGGACCTGGGCCGCCGCTCCCTCCTCGCCGGTCTCGGCGAACCCGGAGGCGAAGGCGACGGCGAACTTCACCTTGGTCTCGGCCAGTTCCTCGATCACCGGAAGGGGGTCGGCGACCAGGAGTACGGCGAGGTCGACCTGCTCGGGCAGGTCGGCGACGGAAGAAGCGCAGGTGATGCCGAAGACCGACGGCCGGGTCGGATGCACCGGGTGCACCCGGGCCCCGACCCGCCGGGCCCAGTCGAGGATCTGCCGGGTGATACCGGTGTTGGGCCGTCCCTCGGTGTCCGAGGCGCCGATCACGGCGACGGACTCGGGCCGGAAGAACCTGTCCAGATCCGGTACGTCCGCGTACAGCGGCCGTCCGCTGACGTCCTGCTCGTCCGCGTCGGCCGTCCGGCCGTGGACGGCGGGCCCGGGTCGCTGCTCACCGCAGGCGAGGACCCGGGCCCGGCGGGAGTCGGTGGTGAGGGTGCCGTGGGTTGATCCAAGCATCGTTCCGCCCGCTCCTGTGTGACAGCACAATTAACTGACGCTGTGTCAGATTACTGAACTGACGCTGCGTCAGGAACTGGTCTGCACGCAAAGTTGAGGCCGAAAGGGCTCCTCGCCTCTCCCGTCACCGCCGGCCGGGGGCGGCCGCCACCCCCCTGTGGCACCCGCTCGCCCGGCCACACCGCAGCGCACCGCCGCGCGGGGAACCCCCATTGTCCCAGCGCCGCGGCGCGCGGGAGGCGGGAGATCCGGCCTTGTCCCCGAGGTGGACGGCGCAGGGCCTGTCCGGGGCGGCGGCCTATGCCGTCCGCTGTCGCTTGGCGACCGCCTTCGCGATCTTCTCCGCGTCGATGGCCATCTCCCGGAACATGCCGCTGATGGGGTTGGTGTAGCCGGTGAAGTAGAGGCCGGGGGCGTTCTTCGGGGCGCGGGGGCCGTGGGTGACCGGGTGGCCGCGGTCGTCGAGGACATCGAGGTGGCCGACCAGGTCCTCCAGGGCGCGCACGTATCCGGTCGCGGCGATCACCGTGTCGGGCGAGACGAGGGTGCCGTCGGCGAGGGTGACCTTGCCGTCCTCGAAGCCGGCCACGGCGGCCACGACCTCGACCCTGCCCTCCCGCACCGCGTCGACGAGACCGACGTCCAGGACCGGGATGGCGCCCTGCCCGACCCGGCTGTAGAGGCCGGTGTCGGGGCGGGGCAGGCCCTGGGCGGCCAGGTCGGGCACGCTGACCTTGGTCATCGTGCGGGCCAGCCGGTCGACGAGGGACACCGGGAGGCGCCGTACCAGGATCGAGTTGTACTGGGCGGCCCAGCCGGCGGTGGAGCGGCGCACGATGTGCGGGACCGTGCGGACGGCGAGCCGTACCCGGGAGGCGCCGCCCTCCACCAGGTCGACGGCGATCTCGGCGCCGGTGTTGCCGACGCCGACGACCAGTACGTCCTGGCCGGCGAAGGGTTCGGCGTTCCGGTACTCGCCGGCGTGCAGGAACCGGCCGCCGTAGGAGTCCAGGCCGGGCCAGTCGGGGATGCGCGGGGTGTGGTTGAAGCCGGTGGCGACCACCACCGCGGAGCCGGTCAGCTCCCGGCCGCCGGAGGCGTGCAGCAGCCAGCCGTCACCCTCGGGCGAGCGTTCCACCCGGGAGACATCGACACCGGTGACGATCTCCAGTTCGTGGTGCTCGGCGTACTTCTCCAGATAGCGCACCACGTCGTCGCGGGAGACCCAGCGGCCGAAGCGGCGCGGCACGGGCAGCCCGGGCAGCGCGGAGAGGCGGCGGGTGGTGTGCAGCCGGAGACGGTCGTAGTGCCGGCGCCAGGACGCGCCGACATCGTCGGACTTCTCCAGGACGACGGCGCGGACGCCCCGGGCTCGCAGCGCGTACGCGGCGGCGAGCCCTCCGGGGCCTGCGCCGATGACGTAGACGGGCGAAACGGTGGGGGGAAACACGGCCATGGGCGGGAGCGTAATCATGCGTCAGGTTGATGGGTCTCGGTCAAGACCGGAATTGGTTGCGGATTGATCACACCCGTAGGGGAAGTGGGTGGAACTTGTGACGTAGCCCACTTCATCTGAACGGAAACGAAAGAGAAGGGGCGCGAAAAGGCCCGCGCCGTCGGGCTCCGGTGCGCGGGAGCCCGACGGCGCGGGTGGGCGGTGTCCTTGGACAGACGGGAAAGAACACCGCGTTCGGGGAGGCTATCGCGGCCGCGAGGGACCTATCTCGATTGTGAGAGGTTCTTACTTCCGCGGTGGTTTTTCAGCCCCGCTAGCCCTTCTTGGCGTTGCTGTTTCCCTTGCCCTTGCTGAAACCCGTCACCTCGGCGATCCAGGTGATGAAGTCGCCCGGGTCGGTGTTGGCGCCATGGCCTTGGTCCCAGTAGTAGAGGTGGTTCACGTCGTCGCCGAGATTGTCCAGGCGGGCCGCCAGGTTCGCGGAGATGACGTGCGAGGTGTCGGTGTCATTGGTGCCGAGACGGATCCACCAGTGCTTCGAGCGCCTCTCGTTGACCTTTTCCACCAGGTGGAACATCGGGTTCATCAGGTTCAGCTTCTCGGGGACGTCGCTCGCGACCCGCTTGGTGCTGAGACCGGTGGAGTCATTCTTCGCGCCGTACGCCGTGAAGTGACGGCTTTCGGTCGTACCCGCTCCGAACTCATTGTTTTCGCCGGCCGACAGGTCGAAGGCGTCGAAGGCGGGGGTGGTCTTCTTGCGGGCGCCGACGTGCGTGAGGTAGCCGTCCCAGTCGAAGGTGGCCCTGCCGCCGGACCAGGTGATGAAGGTGTTGGCGGCCAGATAGGTCTCGCGGTCCGAGTCCGACAGGGCGGCGAGGTAGGTGGTGGCGGACGGCTCCAGGTACTGCTTGAGCAGGTACTCGTCGTAGTTGCGGGCGGTCAGCGGGCCGAAGCGGTCCAGACCGCGCAGCTTGAGGGCCGCCTGGTACTCGGCGAACTGGGACTGCAGTGCCTTCGAGACCGTCTGGTCGACGACCTTGCCGGTGGACTGGGTGGCGTTGGAGCCCCAGTTCCACTCGTAGGCGCCGTCGGCGTGCTCCAGGTCGGTGATCGGGCACCAGGCGGCGGTCGCGAAGATCGCGTCCGAGGCGTCGGCCGCGCCGATCTCCTTCAGGTACTTGTCGTAGATCGGGCTGTCGCCGGACGCGCCGAGCAGCGAGGACAGGGCGCCGCCGGCACTGGTGCCGGCCGACACGATCCGGTCGACGTCGCCGGGGACGAGGCCGCGGTTCGCCTTCACGTACCGGACGGCCGCCTTGAGGTCGACGATCGCGGCGGGAGCCGTCCCGTAGTACTCGCCGGCGGAGTTCTTGAGGGTACGGCCGCGGGCGCCGGGCTCCACGACGACGTAACCGGCGAGCAGCGCCAGCAGCTGGTTGGAGGCGGTGGCGCCGCCGGTGGCGTTGGTGTTGCCGTTCGCGTTGGAGGTGGTGGAGGCCGACGCGCTGGGCGCGGCACCGCCGGTGGGGGCGCCGCTCGGGGCGCCGCCGCCGGCGCTCATGCCGCCGGCGCCGACACCGGTGGCGTCCGCCACGGAGGAGGGCAGGTACCCGCCGACGGAGTTGGCGAACAGGATCGGCGCGTTCGTCGGGTCGACCGTCTCGCCGTCGATCTCGACCGGGGCGCTGACGACGAGCGACTGGTAGGTCTCGTCCACCGGGTTGGCGACATAGGTGATCGCCTTCCAGAAGTGGTAGGTCACCGAGTGGTCGTCGCCGTCCGTGTCCGTGACGGTCGTCGTCAGCTTCGTGTACGCGTCCGGGTCGAACTTCAGGGAGCCTGAGGAGCCCGACGAGGAGTCGCTCGACGCCTGTGCGCTGAGGGCGATGCCGCCGACTGCCGCGACACCGGCCGTGGCGCCGATGCCCATGACCACGGTCCTGCGCTTCACTGCCCTGTGCTTCACCTTGCTGCCTCTCGTGTGCCGGCTCCTTGACCTTGCGGATGCGAACGTAATTCGACGCCGACAAAATCGTCAACAATCTGCCGGGATTCATGGCGGACCCACAGCGCCATGGGAATCGCACAGCTTTTGCCCAGCGCGCTCTGGGCTCCCGCAGTCATCTGACATAACGTCAGATTCATGGATGCGACGAGTGCGACGAGTGCGACGAGTGCGACGAGTGCGCCGACTGCGCCGACCGAGACGACCGCCGACCGGGCCCGCCCGGCCGCCCGGCGGTACGACCTCCCCGAACCGGACGCCTTCACCCGCCCCTATTGGGAGGCGGCGGCCGAGGGCCGGCTCCTGCTCCGCCGCTGCCGCTCCTGCGGCCGGGCCCACCACTACCCCCGGGAGTTCTGCCCGCACTGCTGGAGCGAGGACGTCACCTGGGAGCCCGCGACCGGCCGCGCGGTCCTCTACACCTGGTCCGTCGTGCACCGCAACGACCTCCCGCCCTTCGGCGACCGCGTCCCCTACGTCGCCGCCGTGGTCGACCTGGCAGAGGGCCCGCGCATGATGACCGAGCTGGTGGACACGCCCGACCCGCGCGCCGGACTGGAGCTGGCGGTCGCCTTCCGGGCGGGCGTGCCGGTGTTCCGCGCCGCGACACGCTGAAACGGCGGCACACCGCACGGGTGGGGGCTGGGCCACCACCCGGCACAGAGGCTTCAATGACCCCATGGCCCAGATCGACGAACAGCCCGCCGCCCGCCGCCCCGACATCCCCCCGCACGGTCACGACCTGCGTCTCGACCACTGGAACCCGGACTCGCCGGCCCACACCGAGGCCTGGCTGCGCGGCCGTACCGACCTGGACTTCCTGCGCTGGAACACCCCCCTCCAGCCGGACATCGACCTCGCCGGGGCCCGTGCCGCCCTGCTGAGGCAGCGGGAGCAGGCGGCCGGCGGCGGCTGCGTGCCGTTCCGGATCGCGGACGCGCGGAGCGGTACGACCCTCGGACACATCGGCATCAACATGATCGACCGGGTGTCCCGCTCGGCCCGGGTCGGCTACTGGGTGCTTCCCGAGGCACGGGGCCGCCGGGTCGCCACCCACGCCCTGGCCCTGGCCGCCCGCTGGACCTTCACCGAACTGGGCCTCTACCGCCTGGAACTGGGGCACGCCCTCGGCCACGAGGCGTCCTGCCGGATAGCGCAGACGTGCGGCTTCCCCTACGAGGGGACCCTGCGGGGCGCGATGTTCGAGGCGGGCAGGCCGCACGCGTTCCGGGACGCCCACCTGCACGCCCGCCTCGCCTCGGACCCGGAGCCGTCCCTGGATTAATTCACGTGCGGGGTGCGGCGGCCGACCGCGACCATCGAGCATGGCCCCCGAGACACCCGCATCCGAAGCGTCCCTCGCGTCCGAAGCCTCCCCCGCGTCCGAAGCGCCCGGTGCGTCCGACTGGCACTTCACCTCCGACGTGGACGAATTCCTCGCCCACGCCGAGGACTTCCTCGCCTCCCGCCCGGACCTGCACACCGTCCATCTGACGGTGACCCAGCAGCTGCGGGGCAGCGGCCCGTCGGCGTACGGCGAACGGTCCCCGTTCCTCGGCTTCCTGACCCGCGGCGACGGCAGCGTGGGCGCGGCGCTGCTGCACACCCCGCCGTACGCCCTGCGCACCACCCGTCTCACGGCCGGGGAGTGCGAGGCGCTGGCCTCCCGGCTCCTCGCCCTCGGCCACCCGGTCACCGGATTCGGCGCCGAACGCGCCACGGCGGAGGCGTTCGTGGCGGCCTGGGAACGGCGGACCGGGACGCCCGGGAAGCTCCAGGATCTCGAACGGCTCTACCGGCTGGACGAGTTGATGGTTCCCACCCCGGTGCCGGAGGGCCGGGCGAGGGTGGCCGGGCCGTCGGACCGGGAGCTGCTGATCCGCTGGTTCGGCGGCTTCGTCGCCGACGCGGGCCTGCCGGGCGGCCGGGACGCCGGGGACTGGGCCGACTTCCGGCTCTCCTACGGAGGCATCACGCTCTGGGAGACCCCCGACGGCACCCCGGTGTCCATGGCCGGTGTGACCCCGACGGTCGCCGGGCAGGCCCGGATCGCGCCCGTCTACACCCCGCGCGAGCTGCGCGGCCGCGGCTACGCCGGCGCGGTGACGGCGGAGGTCAGCCGGGCGGCCCTGACCCGGGGAGTCGGCGAGGTGCTCCTCTTCACCGACCTGGCGAACCCGACGAGCAACGCGCTCTACCAGCGCATCGGCTACCGGCAGGTGGCCGACTGGGCGGTGTACGGCTTCGGGGAGCGGGCGTAGCGGGCCGGGCGCCTACGGCCACAGCAGTTGCCTGCGCCAAGTCCCGTCCTCCTCCTCGACGTAGCGGAGCCGGACGTGCCGCCGTTCCGGGTCGCCCTGGAAGAACTCGGCCTCCTCCGGGCGCAGTCGGTAGAGGGTCCAGGTGGGGGAGGGGGCGGCCGGGTCGGCGCGGGCCCGTTCCCAGGCGGCCTCCGACTCCTCGCGCAGCTCCTCCAGCGAGGACAGGATGCCGCTCTGCCTGCCGGTGAGCGCCGCCGCCAGGGCGCCCGTCGAGCGGGCGTGCAGGTCCGCCTGACCCTCCTCCGACGGGGCCGCGGTGACCGGCCCGCGGAGCCGGACCTGACGGCCCAGCACCGGCCAGTAGAAGGCCAGCGCCGCGTACGGGCGGGCGTCCAGCTGATGCCCCTTGCGGCTGATCAGGTGTGACGCGAAGGACCAGCCGTCCGCGTCCGCGCCGTGCAGCATCACGATCCGTACGTCCGCCCGACCCTCCTCGTCCGCCGTCGCCAGCGACATGGTGTGCGGCTCCGGCTGCCCGGCCGCCACCGCCTCCGCGAACCACGTCGTGAAGAGGGGGAGCGGGGCGTCGGGTGCCGACGCCGGGTCGAACGGCCGTAGCTGCGTGGTCTCGGGGGACCAGACCCGGAGCGACTTCAGGAGCGTGTGAAGATCCGTTGCTGCCATGTGCCGAGTATCACTCGGGGACCCCGGACAGCCGCACCAGCAGGACGTCGTACGGCGGCCCGGCGTGCCCGGAGGTGCTGAGGTGCCGGACTTCCGGGCACAACCGAGCAAATCCCTGCGAACACCTGTGCCCCGGCCCCACACTGTCCGGCATGAGGGGACCCAGGACCGTGCGAGTGGCCGTACGCCACGTACTCGGCGACGCCGGACGGCCCAGGGCGCGGACCGCCACCTGGGCCGCGCGTGACTTCCGGCTGGTCCGGCCGGCCGCGGGCCGGGACCGCGTCGAGCTGGAGTGCCCGGTCTGCTCGGCCGCGCTCCTCGCCGAGGTCCGCGACCACGCCCGTACCCGGCGCGTCCGCCTGACCTGGGGCGCGGTCTCCCTGGTGGCCCTGGCCCTGTTCGCCGTCTCGCTGGCCTGCGCCGTCCACGAGGGCGGCCGGAGCCTTCCGGCCGGGCAGTCGCCGCCGCTGCTCCTCCCGGTCAGCGTGGCCGCGGCCGTCGTGACCCTGATCGTCACGCCCGCCGCCTGGGCGATCGCCCGCAACCACGTGGGCGTCGCCCTCGTCGACGCCCCCGGTCCGCGCCGCGGCCACCGCATCGTGCCGGTGCGCGGCTGAGGCACCCCTCAGTGCCGGGCGAACTGGACGCCGGTCCGCTGGACCGTGTCCGGGCGTACGGGGAGCGCGGGCACGGTGAGCTGTTCCCCGTAGATGTCGGTGAGACGGAGCTCGCCGCCGCAGCCGGTGCCCTGTTCGGAGAGGAAGTAGTTGTACCCGGTGCGGGTCAGTGCCAGCCAGCCGCCGCCGGTGCGGACCTCCAGGCGGGCCAGCGGGTTGCGGTGGCCGATCGCCTGGATGCCGCACCAGTACTGGGTGGAGCCGGTCTTGTAGCGGATCGACACCGTGTCCGAGGTGGCCGGGCTCAGCAGGGTCCAGGTGATCGCGATCCGGCCCGCCGAGAGCGGCGCGAGCTTCGCGAACGCCTGGCGGCTGAGGTCGAGTTGGCCCACTGCGCAGGGCGCCGGGCACTCGTTGGTGATGCGTACGGTGAGGGACGTGCCGCTCGCCGTGCGGACCGAGACGTACGCCCCGCACGCCTTCGCCGTCTCGTAGTCCGCGGTGTTCATCGCCGCGGTCATGACGTCGTCGGTCGGGCCGTACGAGCAGGCGCCGTCGCCGTTGCCGACGTCGTAGGAGGTGGCGACCCCCTGGTAGGAGGCGCCGGGGCGGATCCGGCCGGCCGCGGGGGCCGTGGTGGTGGACGGGGTGCGGGCGGTGCCGGCCGCCGTGCGCCGGGCCGGGGTGGCCGACGGAGCCGCGGACGCCGTCGGCGTGGCCCGGGCGCCCGCGGTGGGCTTCGACGACGCGGAGGACCTCTTCGAGGGCGTCGACGAGGCCGTCCCCCTCGCCGCCGCACCTCCCTCGGCCTGCGGCGAGGAGGACGACGAGGCCGAGGCCGCGGACACCGCCCGGTCAGCGGTCCCCTGCCCGGCGCCGGCCGCGTCACCGGGACGGAAGGCCACGACCAGGGTCACGACCAGGGCGACGGCGGCCACGGCGGCCACCGCGAGCAGGGGGCCGCGGACCGGGCGCCACTCGAAGTTCTGGTCCGGACGCGGGCGTCTGCGATGTGAGGAGGAGGCCACGGAGCGATCCTTACGCGGTTCGGCGGTGCACGTCCTTCGAACGTCTGCTGCTGAACGTCGAAGCTTCCGGTACGCAGTCGCCGCTGGGGCCCGGAAGGTTGCCGCGGTCCGAAAGGACGCCGCTGTCCTCCCTCGCCCCCGGACGTCACCCCCGCCCCAGCACCACCGTTCCCGAGGAGCAGAACCAGCCTCCCGTCCCCGACGCCACCGCCAGCTCCGGCAGCTCCCCGGCCGCGCGGCGCACCTGCCGGGCACCGGCCTCGCCGCGCAGCTGCCGTACCGCCTCCACCAGCAGGAACAGCCCTCGCATGCCGGGGTGTTGGGCCGACAGTCCGCCGCCGTCCGTGTTCACCGGAAGCTCGCCGCCCTCGACCCGCAGCCGCCCCTTCTCCACGAACGCCCCGCCCTCGCCCTTCGCGCAGAAGCCCAGGTCCTCCAGGGTCACCAGCGTCATGTAGGTGAAGGCGTCGTAGATCTCCGCGAAGTCCACCTCCGAGGGCCGGACGCCCGCCCGCCGGAAGGCCAGTTCGCCGCTGACGGCCGCCGGGGACACCGTGAAGTCCGCCCACTCCGACATGGTCGCGTGCGAGACGCACTCGCCCGTGCCCAGCACCCAGACCGGCGCGGTACGGCAGTCCCGTACGTACTCCTCGGCCGCCAGCAGCACCGCCGCGCCGCCGTCGGAGCGGATGCAGCAGTGCAGCTTGGTGAAGGGGTCGGCGATCATGGGGCCGGACAGGACCTCGTCGACCGTGACCGGGGTGCGGAACATCGCCTCCGGGTTGAGTGCCGCGTTCGCCCGCGCCTGGACCGCCACCTGCGCCAACTGCTCGATCGTCGTGCCGTGTTCGATCATGTGCCGGCGGGCCGCCATCGCGTACTTGGCGATGAGCGTGTGGCCGTAGGGGACCTCGAACTGGAGCGGGCCCCCGGCGCCGAAGGAGAGGTTGCCGGTCCTGCGGCCCGCCTTGATGTCGGCGCGGGCCGTCGAGCCGTAGACCAGCAGGACCGCGTTGGCGTGGCCGGCCGCGATCGCGTCCGCCGCGTGCGCCGCCATGACCTCCCAGGTGGCGCCGCCGACCGAGGTGGAGTCGGCCCAGGTGGGGCGCAGGCCCAGGTACTCGGCCACCTCCACCGGGGCCAAGGTGCCGAGCCCCGCGGAGGCGAAGCCGTCGACCACCTCCCGGCCGAGGCCCGCGTCGACGAGCGCGCGGCGGGCCGCCTGGGCGTGCAGGGCGTAGGCGGTGGCGTCGTCCACGCGACCGCAGTCGGACAGGGCCACGCCGACCACGGCGACCTTGCGGAGTCCGGTCATGAATCTGACGGTACATCAGATCCGCTCGACTCCGCCCCTGTGCATCTGCATCCAGTACCCCTAGCATGACGGGCTGTCAGATCGTCAGGAGGTCCGGCCATGGACGCCCGCTTCACCGACGAGCAGGACGAGATCCGGCGCGCCCTGCGTGAACTGCTCCACAAGCGCTGCGGGACGGAGGACGTACGGACCGCCGTCGACCGGCCGCAGGGGCACGACCCCGCCCTGTGGACCGCCCTCGGCGAACAACTCGGCCTGCCCGGACTCGCCCTGCCCGAGGCGTACGGCGGCGCCGGCTGCTCCGTCACGGAAGTCGCCCTCGCGGCGGAGGAGCTGGGCCGCGCCCTCGCCCCCTCCCCGTTCCTCGCCACCGCCGTCCTCGCCGCCCCGCTGCTGCTCGCCCTCGGCACCGACGCCCAACGCGCCGAGCTGCTCCCGGGGATCGCCGACGGCCGGCTCACCGCCGCCCTCGCCGTCCCCGGCGCCCATCTGGGCACCGCCCTCGCGCTCACCGGACCCGGCGGCGGCGACTGGGCCGGCGGCGGACGGGCCGGCGGTGTCCAGGCGCGGTACCGGGGGAACCGGTGGCAGCTGTACGGGGAGGCCGACCAGGTGCTGGACGGACACAGTGCCGGACTGCTGCTGGTCCCGGCACACGCCGGCGGGTACGCCCGCTCGCGCGTCCTGCTCTTCCTGGTGTCGGGGGACGCCGACGGCGTCGTACGGACCCGGCGCACCACCCTCGACCCGACCCGCCCCCAGGCCAGGGTCCAGCTGCGCCAGGTGGCCGCGGAACCGCTGGGCGACGAGGACACCGACGTCCGGCCCGCCCTCGCCGCCCACGGCGACTTCGTGGCCGCCGTGCTCGCGAGCGAGGCGGTGGGGGCCGCGGACCGGGCGCTGGAGCGGACCGTGGAGTACGTCCGGCAGCGGGAGCAGTTCGGGCGGGCGATCGGGTCGTTCCAGGCCGTCAAGCACCGGCTGGCCGATGTGCACGTGGCGGTGCGGGCGGCCCGGTCGGCGGCCTACTACGCGGCCTGGGCGACGGCCCACGGGGAGCCGGCGGGCCAACTGGCCCTCGCCCAGGCGCTGGAGGCGCTGCGGACGGCCGCCGCGGAGGGGATCCAGCTGCACGGCGGGATCGGCTTCACCTGGGAGCACGAGGCGCACCTGTCCTTCAAACGGGCCGCCGGGGACGAGCTGCTCTTCGGGCCCGTGCACCGGCTGCGCGCGCGGGCCGCCGACGCGGCGGGGCTGTTCGGGGGACGGGGGGTGGCGGTGTGATCGGCGAACGCCTGGTGCGGAGGGCGGCGGCCAGCCGGGGGTTCCTGAAGGTCGCCCCGTATGTGGTCCCGGCCCTGGACCGGACCGTGCACCGGCTCAGCGGGGGCCGGGTACTGCTCAGCGCGCGGATGCTGCCGGGGGCGATCCTGACGTCCACCGGCGCGCGCAGCGGGCTGCCCCGGCGTACGCCGCTCGCGTGCATGCCCCAGGAGGACGGCTGGCTGCTCGTCGGCTCCAACTACGGCCGGACCGACCACCCCGCCTGGACCTACAACCTCCTCAAGCACCCCGACGTCGAGATCAGCTGGAAGGGCCGGGACGTACCGGTCACCGCCCGGCTGCTGACCGGAGCGGAACGGGCCGCCGCCTGGCGGCAACTCCTGGAGTTCTGGCCGCCGTACGCGACCTACCAGGAGCGGGTGGACAGGGAGCTACGGGTTTTCCGGCTCACCCCGTCGTAGCGGGCGCCGCGAGGCCGGCCAGGGCATGGCTCTCACGGCGGGTGCCGGACGGGATCGCCGGGGGGGCCTCTCACGGCGGGTGCCGTGTGGGATCGCCGGGAGCGGCTCTCACAGCGCGTGCTGTGCCAGCAGCAGGGCGCCGATGCCCAGCATCGCCGCCCCCGAGGTGCGGGTGACCGCCCGGGCCGCCCGCGGACGGGCCGACAGCAGGCGGCCGGCCAGGGTGCCGACGGCTAGGTAGACGGCGGCGCAGGCCGCCATGTGGAGGGCGCCGAGCACGGCCGTCTGGACGGCCACGGGGGCGTGTTCGCCCTTCGTCACCAGGAACTGGGGAAGCACCGAGAGGTAGAGCAGCAGGCCCTTGGGGTTGAGGCCGCTGATCGCCGCACCCCGCCAGAAGCTCAGCCCGGCCGTCGCCTCCTCCTTCTCCACCGGTACCGCCGGGCGCCGCAGCACGCTCCACCCCAGCCACACCAGGTACCCGGCTCCGGCCACCGTCAGCGCGGTGAGCAGCGTGGGCGAGCCCGCCACCAGCACCGCCAGCCCCGCGACCGCGAGCGCCGTGTGCAGCGCGTACCCGGCGACCAGGCCCGCCACCGCGCGCGGTACCGAGCGACCGCGCACCCCGGCGGCGATCACGAACGCCCAGTCGGCGCCCGGCACGCACACCAGCAGCAGGTCCACGGCGAGAAAGGAAATGAGGGGTCCGGTGTCCATGGCAGGGACATTAGGCGCGAACAGCCCGAAAGTGTTGTCGAAATTTGCTCGATACCAGCTGTTCCGGGGGAGAATCTTCCCCATGGACGACGTGGACCGGAAAATTCTTGCCGAGCTTCAGCAGGACGGGCGGCTGACCGTGACCGAGCTGGCCGGGCGGGTGCGGCTGAGTGTCTCGCCGTGCCACCGGCGGTTGCGCGAGCTGGAGCGGGCGGGGGCGATCAGCGGGTACCGGGCGGTGGTGGATCCGGCCGCCGTGGGGCTGACCTTCGAGGCGCTGGTCTTCGTGTCCATGCGGCAGGAGGACCGGGACACGGTCGCCGACTTCGAGCGGGCGCTCGCGGAGATCCCTCATGTGCTGGACGCGCAGCGGCTGTTCGGCGAGCCCGACTACCTGCTGCGGGTGGCCACCGCCGACCTCGCCGCCTTCCAGCGGCTCTACGACGAACGGCTCGCGACCCTCCCGGGCGTGCAGCGTCTCACCTCGACCCTGGTGATGAAGCACGTGGTCCGGGACCGGCCCCTCCCGGCATAGCGCGACAGGCGGTGGCCCACCTCCGGTGAACCACCGCCTGCCAGACAGGAACCAGGGCGCGGATTACTTCGTGGGCTTCTTACCGGTCACGCCCAGATGCACCAACAGGGCGAGGTTCGGCTTGAGTTCGGCCTGCTTCACGCCCCAGGACTGGAAGCCCTTCTGGTGCGAGGCGACCGCCGCGAGCATCGCGACCAGCGAACCGGCCACGGCCGCCGGGTTCACGTCCTTGTCGACCTTGCCCTTGGACTGCAACTCCGCGATGGAGTCGGTCAGGGAGTTGTTCACCGAGTTCAGGATCTTCATACGGATCTTGTAGAACCGTTTGTCCCCTTCGGCCGCGCCGAGGTCGACCACGCGCAGGATCGCGTCGTTCTTGCGCCAGAACTCCAGGAAACCGTCCACGAGTTCCTGCGCGGTCGCCCAGCCGGCCTTGCCGACCCAGGAGCGCCCCGCCAGCAGCTCGGTCAACTGGCCGCCCTCGGTGGCCATTTGCTCGGCGATCTCCAGGACGGCGCCCTCGACGTCCGGGAAGTACTGGTAGAAGGTCGCGGGCGAAGTACCCGCCTTCCGGGCGACATCGATGACCTTGACGTCCCGGTAAGGGGAGGAGCTGAGCATCTCGCTTAGGCAGTCGAGCAGCTTCTGCCGGGTCGCCTGCCCACGCCGACCGGCCACGCGGCCGTCGACGGTACGCACTTGTCCTGTCATGCCGTCAGCTTACCGAGGGGTGATCGGAGCGCGATTCGGCCGACTGCAAATGGGGTGCACGGGTGTATGGGGGGTGCGTGGGGGGTGCCACCCCAGGTGGTGCGGCTGGTCTGCGAGGTGCGGGCCGGGCGGTTACTTTGACGACATGGCCGAAAACAGGGCATCCGGATACACAGAGGGCGTTCCGTGCTGGGTGGACGTGCAGCTTCCCGACGTCGAGGCGGGCAAGCGGTTCTACGGCGGGCTCTTCGGATGGACCTTCGAGGACGCCGGACCGGGAGCCGTGTGGGCCCGGCTGGACGGCGCGGCCGTCGCCAGGCTGGCGCGGAAGCGGGACGGCCGGATGCCCACCGTCTGGACGGTGTACTTCGCGACCCCGGACGCCCGGAACCTCGCCCGGCGGATCGTGGCCGCCGGCGGCCAGATCGTGAACGACCCGGTCCCCGTCCGTGACCTCGGCACCGCCGCCCTGGTCGCCGACCCCCAGGGTGCCGTCTTCGGCCTCTGGCAGGCGGCGAGCCACCCCGGCTTCGGTGTCCGGCACGCCCCTGGCACCTTCGTCTGGGCGCAGCTCTACACCAGCGACACCGACGCGGCCAACGCCTTCTACGGCCACCTCTTCGCCGACGCCCTGTTCGGTGCCGACGTCGCCCCGGACTTCGGCCGTGCCCCGCTCTCCGACGTCTTCTATGCCGGGATGCCCCCGCAGTTCGTCGTCCACTTCCGCACCGGGGACGTGGCGGCCGCGGTCGGGGCCGTGCGGCAGCTGGGCGGCCGGGTCCAGGCACCGCCCTTCGACACGTCGTACGGAAAAGTGGCCGTCGTGACCGACAATCAGGGGGCGTCCTTCGCGCTGCTGCAACGCTGAGGCCGGAAACGGACGGCTCTCGGCGAAAAAATGTCTCACTTTGTCACGTGACACCCCGATTGGTCGCCGGGTTCGCAACCTGTGCCCGGGCCAGGAAGAATCGGGGTGCGTGCCGCCATGGCGGTGCGGTGGTGAGACGCTGCACGGGGTCGCGTACATATGTGGGTGGACGTGGCCCGTACGGGGAGGTGGCAGGCAAGTGGTGGATCAGCTGACGCAGCACGATCCGCGGCGGATCGGGCCGTTCGAGGTGCTGGGACGGCTGGGGGCCGGCGGCATGGGGCTGGTCTATCTCGCGCGCTCGGCGTCCGGCCGGCGCGTGGCGATCAAGACGGTCCGGACCGAGCTCGCCGAGGACCAGCTGTTCCGGGTCCGCTTCACCCGCGAGGTGGAGGCGGCCCGCGCGGTCTCCGGCTTCTACACGGCGGCCGTGGTCGACGCCGACCCGCGCGCGGCGGTGCCGTGGCTGGCGACCGCGTACGTTCCCGCGCCCTCCCTCGAGGAAATAGTGAACGACTGCGGGCCGCTCCCGGCCCAGGCGGTCCGCTGGCTCGCGGCGGGCGTCGCGGAGGCGCTCCAGTCCATCCACGGCGCCGGACTCGTGCACCGGGACCTGAAGCCGTCGAACGTCCTCGTCGTGGAGGACGGCCCCCGGGTCATCGACTTCGGTATCGCCTCCGGCGTCTCGAACACCCGTTTGACGATGACGAACGTCGCCGTCGGCACCCCCGCCTACATGTCCCCCGAGCAGGCCAAGGACTCCCGCAGCGTCACCGGCGCCAGTGACGTCTTCTCCCTCGGCTCCATGCTGGTCTTCGCCGCCACCGGCCACCCGCCCTTCCACGGCGCCAACCCGGTCGAGACCGTCTTCATGCTGCTGCGCGAGGGCCCGGACCTCGAAGGCCTCCCGGAGGAACTCCGCCCCCTCATCGAGTCCTGTATGCAGATGGAGGCCGTCGGGCGCCCCAACCCGGCCGACCTCCAGGCCCAGCTGGCCCCCCATCTCTTCGGCTCCGGCTCCGACGACAGCGGTACGGCGTCCGCGTGGCTGCCCGAGAAGGCGGTCGCGCTGATCGAGTCCCGCCGCGGCGGCCGCCCGGCCGTGAAACCCTCCGCCAACCCGTCCGGCGCCCGCAGCGGCGGCCGGCTCGCCGTCCCCCCGCCGCCCTCCTACGACCCCGTCGTCCCGGCCCCGGTCCCGGTCGGCGCCCCCGGTCCCGACGCCGGCCCGGTCCGGCTGGCCGGCGCCCCGGTGCCGATCGGCCCCGGCCCGCGGGTCGCCGACGCCCGCGCCGCCGCCGTCAAGGCGCCCCCGCCCGAGGCGGGCCTGGTGGCCAACTGGTCCCGGCCGCGCCCCGGCGTCAACGGCGCCGACCCCGCCGTACCGCCCGTGCCCGTCCAGCCCCCGGAGACCGCGTCCGGCTGGCGGCCCTGGCGGTTCCGGATGTCCAACGACGTCTGGGGCACCCCGGCCGTCGACGGCGACCTCGTCTACGTCACCTCCTTCGAGGTGCACGCCCTCGACGTCGCCACCGGCCGCCGCCGCTTCAAGACGAGGGACGTCGCCTGGTCCATGGCGGTGGCGGACGGCCGTATCCACGCCTCCGACGGCCCCACCCTGTTCGCGCTCGAAGCCCGCGAGGGCGGCGACCTGTGGCGGCTGTCCACCGACGCCTGGGTGTACGCCCTCAAGGCCGACCGCGGCACCCTCGTCACCGGCACCCGGGGCGGCGGCGTCCAGGCCTGGGAGGCCTCCAACGGGCAGAAACTCTGGGAACTGTCCGGCGCCCAGACCGACTTCGAGGCCCCCGAGTCCGGGCCCTCCCTGCACGAGGGCACGGTCTTCGTCTGGCAGGACGCCCGCCTGCGCGCGCTGGACGCCCGGACCGGCGACGAACGCTGGTCCTACCCCATCGGTGACGCGGCCTCCTGCGGCGGCGTCCCGGTCCGCCTCACCCACGCCCCCGACGGCTTCGTGTACGCCTCGGCGGGCAGCCGCGTCATCGCCCTCGACGCCGCGACGGGGCGGGTCCGCTGGCACTTCGAGGCGCCGGCGGTCTTCCTCTCCCCGCCCGCCTTCGTGCCCGGCCCCGCGGTCACCGGCGGCGGCGTCTACCTCGCCGACTACCTCGGGACCGTGTACGCCCTCGACGCCACCGACGGCCGCGACCGCTGGCGCATCGCGACGGAGGCCCGTGCGTCGATCGAGCCGGTGCTGGTGGCCGCCGGGCACGTGCACGTCGGCAGCGGCAAGGGGCTGTACACCCTGGACGCGGTCACCGGGACGCCCAAGTGGCGCTTCCAGGCGGGCGGCGACGTGGTGGGGGCACCGGCGGTGGCGGAGGGCCGGATCCACTTCGGCTCCACCGACCATCTCCTCTACACCCTGAAGGCCGACGACGGCCGGCTGCGCTGGAAGCTGGCGACCGGCGGGGAGATCACCGGGTCGCCGGTGGTGCGGGACGGGGTGGTGTACGCGTGCAGCAAGGACCGGTGCGTGTATGCCTTGGACGCCGAGAAGGGCACCGGTACGGCACGGACCGCGTGAGCGCCGTGGGGGTGGGTGCGGGGCGCAGGGCCGCTGCGGCGCCGTGGGGCGTTTCTCGCAGTTCCCCGCGCCCCTAATAGGCGCGCGATGCGCGACAGGCCACGATGCGCCCGCAGATGCCCGGCGGCGGTGCCCGGGACGGCCGTCGCACGGAAGGGGTGTGCACGGCGGCCGTCGCGCGGGGTGGGAGTCGGCTCCCACAGCGAACGCTACGCCCGACGGCCCACCGCCGCCACGCGGTGACTCAGCGGATACGGGGCGTGGTCCGGGCCCGGTTCCCGAACAGTTCGGCCTGCCGGTCGTCCGGCAGGTTCCCCAGCGCGATCAGGTGCGGCGCCTGCCCGTACCCCCGCTCCCGCGCCGCCTCCTTCGCCGCCCACAGCGCCCGCACGCTCCCCTGCACCCCTTCGGCCGGATACCCGGCGAGCACGGTCGCGCACCGCACGGCCGCCGCCAACGCCTCCCCCGGCGCGGTCACTTCGGACACCAGCCCCACCTCGTACGCCCGCCGGGCGGAGACGCGCTCGGCGTTGCCCATGAGGACCAGCCGGGCCACCTCCCCGTACGGCATGCGCTGCGCCATCAGCACCGACTCGTAGGCGCTGACCATGCCGTAGGAGGTGTGCGGGTCGAAGAAGGCGGCCGTCTCGTCGGCGATGACGAAGTCCGACTCCCCGAGGAGGTAGAAGGCGCCCCCGCAGGCCATTCCGGCCACGGCGGCGATCACCGGCTTCCACAGGTCGTTCGACTTCGGGCCGACGGCGATCAGCGGATCGTCCTGCATGTACGGCGAGGAGGGCTGCGGCACGACCGCGTCCCGGTCGAGCCCGGTGCTGAAGGCGCGGCCACCGGCCCCGGTGAGGACGACGGCCCGTACCGTGTCGTCGAAGCGCAACGCCCGCCAGGCGGCGGCGAGTTCGGCGGCGGTCTCCAGGTCGATGGCGTTGAGCTTCTCGGGGCGGTCCAGGGTGACGACGGCGACCCCGGTGTCCTTGTCCGTGTCGAGGCGCAGGCTCACGGCCGCTCCAGGACCCACTGCGGAAGACCGTCCGCGAACACCGCCTGAACCCGGGCGCCGATCCGGATCCGGTCGGGGGAGAAGGAGTCGAGCGGTGCCCCCGCCGCGCCGACCAGGTTTCCCACCAGGCGGATGCGCGGTGCGTCCGCCAGCTCCACGACCACGACGTTGTACGGGGCCTGGGCCGCGTACTCCGGGAGGAGCGGCGGGTGCGGGACGACGTACGACCAGATCCGCCCCCGGCCGCTCGTCGGCCGCCACTCGCTCGCGAAGGACTGGCAGTGCGGGCAGCACGGGCGGGGCGGGAAGCGGGGCTCGTGGCAGTCGGCGCAGGCCTGGACGCGGAGTTCGCCGCGTGCCGCGTACTCCCAGAAGGGGGCGCCGTCGGTGTCGATGGCCGGTCGCAGCATCTCAGCTCCGGTTGGTGAGGAGGAGGGCGGAGGTCGGCACGCCCTCGCCCGCGGTGACCAGGCAGGTGGCGGCGCCGGGGACCTGGGCGGTGCTGGTGCCGCGCAGCTGCTTGACGCCTTCGGTGATGAGGTTGAAGCCGTGGACGTAGGCCTCGCTGAGCCCGCCTCCGCCGGTGTTGACGGGCAGCCGCCCGCCGATCTCCAGCGCGCCGCCCTCGGTGAACGCCCCGCCCTCCCCACGCCCGCAGAAGCCGTACCCCTCCAGGGAGAGCGGGATCAGCGCGCTGAAGGCGTCGTAGATCTGGGCGACGTCGACGTCCTCCGGGGTGAAGTCGGCGTGCTTCCACAGGTGCCGGGCGGCGGTCCAGGCGGGCCCGGTGAGCGGGTCGTCGTTCCAGTAGTTGACCATGCCGTGGTGCTGGGCGGGGAGGCCCTGGGCGGCGGAGTGGACGTAGACGGGTCTGCGGGCGCAGTCGCGGGCGCGCTCCCTGCTGACCACCACGCACGCCAACGCCCCGTCGGTCTCCAGGCAGTTGTCGAAGAGGCAGAGCGGCTCGCTGATCCACCGGGAGGTCATGTACATCTCGCGGGTCAGGGGGCGGTCGTACATGACGGCGGCGGGGTTCTGGTTGGCGCGGTTGCGGCAGGCGAGGGCGACGTTGAAGAGGTGGTCGCGGGTGGCGCCGTACTCGTGCATGTAGCGGCGGGTGAGCATGGCTATCTCGTCGGCGGGCCGGAGCAGCCCGAAGGGCCGGGTCCACTGGGCCGGGGTGGGCAGCTGGACGGTGGTGTTGGTCCAGGGCCGGGGTCCGGAGCCGCGCTTCCGCGACCGCCAGGCGACGCCGACCGAGGCCTGCCCGGAGGCGATGGCCGCGGCGAGGTGGGCGACCGTGGCGCAGGAGCCCCCGCCCCCGTACCCCACCTTGCTGAAGAAGGTCAGGTCCCCGAACCCGACCGCCTTGGCCAGCTCCACCTCGTCGGTCTCCTCCATGGTGAAGGAGGCGAGGGCGTCGACCTCGCCGGGGGCGATCCCGGCGTCGTCGAGGGCGGCGAGGACGGCACGGCAGGCGAGGGTCCGCTCGTCCTCGTCGAGCCGCTTGGCGAAGGGGGTCTGTCCGATCCCGACGATGGCGGTGGCGTCCCGGATCCCGGCCATGTGCACACCTCCGCGCGCTGCTGAAGGGCTGCTGACAGTCCGTCAGGCTACAGCTAATCTGACGTACCGTCAGCTATGCGTTCTGTGCTCTCGCTTGGGGAGGCCGTTGTGCGCGGTGACATGGAGTGGGGGACCGTTCCGGGACTGGTGCGGTCGGCGGCCCGGCGGTACGCGGACACCGAGGCGGTGGTGGACGGCCGTACCCGGATCAGCTACGCCGAGTTGGGCGACCGGGTGGAACGCGCGGCGGCCGCCTGCCTGGCCGCCGGCGTCGGGGTCGGCGACCGGGTGGCCGTCTGGGCGCCCAACTCCCTGGACTGGATCGTCGCGGCGCTGGGCGCGGTGTCGGCGGGCGGGGTACTGGTCCCGCTGAACACCCGCTTCAAGGGCACCGAGGCGGCGGACGTGCTGCGGCGGAGCGGGGCGCGTCTGCTGTTCGTGACGGGGACGTTCCTGGGCACGTCGTACGTGGCCTCGCTCAGGCGGGCGGCCGGGGAGGGCGACTCCCCGGGCCCGCTGCCGGGGCTGCCGCTGCTGCGCGACGTGGTGGTGCTGTCCGACGACGCGCCGGCGGACTTCCGTACCTGGAAGGACTTCCTGGCGGCCGGGGAGGGCGTGACGGCCGGAGAGGTCGCCGCCCGCGCGGCCGGACTGGCCGGCGACTCGCTCTCCGACATCGTCTTCACCTCCGGTACGACGGGCCGTCCCAAGGGCGCGATGATCACGCATGCGCAGACCCTGCGGGCGTACGAGGTGTGGGCCGACCTGGCGGGCCTGCGCACGGACGACCGGTACCTGATCGTGAACCCGTTCTTCCACACGTTCGGCTACAAGGCCGGGGTGATCGCCTGCCTGATGCGGGGCGCGACGATGATCCCGCAGCCGGTGTTCGACGTGGAGACGGTGCTGGCGAACGTCGCGGCGGAACGGGTCTCGGTACTGCCCGGTCCCCCGACCCTCCACCAGTCGCTCCTCGATCACCCGGCGCGCGACACCCATGACCTCTCGGCGCTGCGCCTGGTGGTGACCGGAGCGGCGGTCGTGCCCCTGCTCCTCGTCGAGCGCCTGCGCGGCGAACTGGGCGTCGAGACGGTCCTCACCGCGTACGGCCTCTCGGAGGCGAGCGGCATCGTGACCATGTGCCGCCGGGGCGACGACCCAACGGTGATCGCGTCGACGTCGGGGCGGGCGATCCCCGGCACGGAGGTGAGAGTGGACGAGGCGGGGGAGGTCCTGGTCCGGGGCTTCAACGTGATGCGCGGCTACTACGAGGACGCGACCGCGACCGCGGAGACGCTGACGGCGGACGGCTGGCTGCGCACGGGCGACATCGGCGTCCTGGACGCGGCCGGGAACCTGCGGATCACCGACCGGCTGAAGGACATGTTCATCGTCGGCGGCTTCAACGCCTACCCGGCGGAGATCGAGCAACTGCTCGGCCTGCACCCGGATGTGGCGGACGTGGCGGTGATCGGCGTACCGGACGGGCGGCTGGGCGAGGTCGGCAGGGCGTTCGTGGTGCGCCGCCGGGGCTCGGCGCTGACCGGGGACGACCTGATCGCCTGGGCACGGCGGGAGATGGCGAACTACAAGGTGCCGAGAGCGGTGGAGTTCGTGCACGAGCTGCCGCGGAACGCGAGCGGGAAGGTGGTGAAGGGGGAGCTGCGGGGCCGCGGGGTCGCCTAGGCGGGGTCGCCTAGGCGGGCTTGCCTGGGCGGCTCCGCCGCGCCGCCCGTCGCGTCGAGCCGCCCCGGGACACACCTCGGCCGCGGCGGCTTCCCCTCCGCACCGCCGCGGCCGTCCCCGTCCAGGTGTGGTCTGTCAGGCCTTCTCGTCCGTCGCGTGGAAGTCGTCGGGCGAGTTCAGGGGCTCCGACGTGGCGTGGAAGTCCTTGCTGGCGATGTCGCCCTTGGCGGTGGCCGGGGCGGTCGCGGTGTCCGTGGCCGGCTTCGTGGCGGCGGCCGGAACGGCCGCCGGGTCGAAGTCCGGCTTCGGGTCGACGACGAGGGCGGCGGCGGCATCGGCCGGCTCGCTCGTGGCGTGGAAGTCGTCGGGCTTGACGGTTCCGGTGTTGTCGGCCATGGGTGACTCCTAGAGAACAGGATGGTTCGAGGTGGGAGATGCCCGCCCGGTCACTCCCCCGAGTGCCACCGGGCGGGCATCGCACGGCCGTTCACCATAGTGGTGCGGCCATCGCACCGAGCCGTCTGCCCCCCGACACGACGGTCCGGCACCACTGAGAGTGCCGGGCGGCGATAAACGAACGATGAACGCGGCCGCGGCTCGTACGGGTGTGGAGCGGCCCTAGCCCACGGGGGTGGACGCCAGCAGTCCCCGTACGTCCGCCGCCTCCGGTGACCCCGACGTCTCGAAGACCGACAGCGCCTCCTGCCAGCAGACCTTCGCGCGGTCGGTCTGGCCGATGCCGTGCAGACCGCGGCCCAGGGCGGTGAGGATGTTGGCGCGGCGCCACTCCCCGCCGATGCCGTGCAGTACGGCCAGCGCCTGTTCCGCGCAGGCCGCGGCCTGCGCGGGGCTGTGGTCGGCCAGGTGGAGTTCGGCGATCCGGAAGAGCGTCATGCCGTGCCACAGTTGCTGTCGCGCGTCCTGGAACATGCTCAGGGCGTCGGTGAGGGTCTCCAGGGCCAGCCGCGTCTCTCCCGCGCTGGTCAGCGCGAGCCCCAGCGCGTACTTGCCGTTGGCCAGGCGCAGGGCCATGCCGGTGTCGTCGCGTTCGTAGATGGTGACCCCCTGGCGGGCCAGGGAGACCGCGCTCTCGGTACGGCCGGTCGCCAGGTGGACCCGCGACAGATTGCACAGGGCGCTGGCCTCACCCGGCGTGTTCCGGTCGGCCCGGAAGGCGGTCAGGGCCCGCGTGAGGTGCTGCTCGGCCTCGTCGTGCCGCCCGTTGTAGAGGGCGATGATGCCCTGCTGGTTGGGTGCCTGGGCACACACGACGGGATCCCCGGCGGCGAGTCCGAGCCGGAGTGCCTCGCCCGCCTCCCGGTCCGACTCCGTGAACTGGCCGGAGACGCCGAGGAGATGGCTGTGCATGAGGCGGGCGCGGCCCTCGGCGTAGGCGTCGCCGTGCTGCTGGGCGGCCGAGATCACCGCGCCGGCCGCCCGGACGTACTGACGGGCGCCGATCCCGGACTCCCCGAGGTCGACGGCCGCGACGAGGAGGTCGGCCGCCCGGCGCAGCCTGGCCGCCGTACCGGCCTGCTGCACGGCCGCCAGCAGGCCGCTCGCCTCGGTGAACAGCCAGTCCAGCGCCTTGTCCCGGTCGGTGAAGGAGAGGCCCGGGTAGGTGCTTCGGATCAGGTGGTCCAGGACGCGTTCCCCGGGCCGCTCGATCGCGTACACCCCCGCCGCCGTCGCCAGGTAGAAGTCCAGGAGGCGGGACATCGCCGCGTCTCGTTCGCCGGGGGGCTGTTCGTCGCGTTCCGCGCACGCACGCGCGTAGAGGCGGACCAGGTCGTGGAAGCGGTAGCGGCCGGGGGCCGCCGACTCCACGAGAGACGTGTCGACCAGGGCCTCCAGGAGGTCCTCGGCGTCCTCCGCCGGGAGGTCCAGCACCGCCGCGGCCGCCGCCAGCGAGATGTCCGGGCCGTCGGCCAGGCCCAGCAGCCGGAAGGCGCGGGCCTGGGCCGGTTCCAGCTGGCCGTAGCCGAGTTCGAAGGTCGCCTTCACCGCCAGGTCGCCGGCCTGGAGTTCGTCCAGGCGGCGGCGCTCGTCGGCGAGCTTCGCCGCCAGCACCGAGACCGTCCAGGTGCGGCGGGCCGCGAGACGGGACGCCGCGATCCGGATCGCGAGCGGGAGGAAGCCGCACGCCGCGACCACGTCCAGCGCCGCCTCGCGCTCGGCGGCCACCCGTTCCGCGCCGACGATCCTCGTGAAGAGCTGGAGCGCCTCGTCGGGGGACATCACGTCCAGGTCCACCAGATGCGCCCCGGCCAGGTCGACCATCCGCACCCGGGCCGTCACCAGCGCCGCGCAGCCCTCGGTGCCCGGCAGCAGCGGACGTACCTGGGCCGCGTCCTTCGCGTTGTCCAGCAGGACGAGGACCCGGCGGCCGTCCAGGACCGAGCGGTACAGCGCCGCACGGTCCTCCAGCGAGTCGGGGATGGCCGAGTCCGGCGTGCCCAGGGCGCGGAGGAAGGATCCCAGGACCGTCTCCGGCTCGGCCGCCCGCGGACCCGCGCCCTGCAGGTCGACGTAGAGCTGGCCGTCCGGGAAGGCCGATCGGGCATGGTGGGCCACGTGGACGGCCAGGGTGGTCTTCCCCACCCCTCCGATGCCCGCCAGCGCCGACACGGCCATCACCCGGCCCTCCGCCGATGCCAGCACCTCGCCGAGTTCGGTGACGAAGGCGGCACGGCCCGTGAAGTCCGGCACGGTGGCCGGGAGCTGGGCGGGGCGGACCGGGCCGGCGGGGGGTTCCGAAGCCGGGGCCGACGGTTCCGCCAGGGCCGGGTCGGCCTGGAGGATGCGCTGCTGCAGGTCGCGCAGGCCCGGGCGCGGGTCGACGCCGAGTTCCTCGGCCAGCAGGCGGCGGGTGTCGGCGTACACGGCGAGAGCCTCGGCCTGCCGGCCGCTGCGGTACAGGGCCAGCATCAGCAGCTCGCGCAGCCGCTCGCGCAGCGGATGGGCCGCGGTCAGTGCCGTCAGCTCCGACACGGCCTCCGCGTGGCAGCCCTGCTCCAGGTCCATGTCCAGGCGGGACTCCAGGAGTTGCAGCCGCCACTCGTCCAGGCGGACCCGGTGCGCGTCGGCGTACGGGCCGGGGACGCCGGCCAGCGCCTCGCCGTCCCACCGGGACAGGGCCCGGTTCAGCAGGCCCCGGGCATGGCCCAGCTCCCCGGCGCTCCGCGCCTTCTCGGCATCCGCCGCCAGGTCCTGCACCACCGCCAGGTCCAGGGCGCCCTCGCCGAGGCCGCGCACCGCGTAGCCGCCGGACTCGCTGACCAGGACGCCCGGGTCCAGGACCTTCCGCAGCCGGGACGCGTACGTCCGGACCGCCGCCAGCGCCTGCGACGGCGGCTCGGGGCCCCACAGCGCGTCGATCAGCTCGGCCGCGGTCGCCGTGCGGCCCTCGCGCAGCAACAGGGCGGCGAGCAGCGCACGTTGCTGGGGGGAGCCGGTGTTGAGCGGCTGCCCCTCGCGCCAGGCGCGCACCGGACCGAGCACACTGAAGCGCAACGCCGCCTCCGCCGAGGAGGAGGGGCGCCGCTGCTCCGGTACCCGCGGTCCACCGTCCATGTCCGTCCCCCTAGACATCCCGATCCACCCCGTCAGTCTGCCTTGTTCACGGGAGCCGCGTCAGCCTGGCGAGACCCCGATCACAGGCCGACACGCGGTGGTCCACATGGCCTTCACATCGAAGTGGCCCCGTTGAGCAGGCCAAGTGCGCGGCGGAACGATTCCGCCGGCGGCTCCGGACCTTTCGGATCGGGTGGCCCGGAGGCCGCCTTCGGTCGGCCGGGCACGCCGTCCCGCCTGCCTGACGAACCGTCATCACACTAGCTGACGGTTCGTCAGATCGGCGCTACCGTGAGCGCCATGGACACCCAGGACGGCACCTTTCCGCTGATCATCTCCGTCGACGACCACACCGTGGAGCCGCCGGACGTCTGGCAGTCCCGCCTCCCGAAGAAGTACCTGGACACCGGGCCGCGGATAGTCCGCGCCCCGCTGAGGGAGATGAGCTTCCTCGGCGGCCGGTTCAAGCCCGTCATGGGCAGGCCCGGGGAGGACGGCCCCACGGGCGACTGGTGGATCTACGAGGACCTGCACCGCCCTCTCACCCGCCTCGACACCGCCGTCGGCTACAGCCGGGACGAGATCAAGCTGGAGGTGATCACGTACGAGCAGATGCGGGCGGGTTCGTACGACGTCCCGCAGCGGCTCGCCGACATGGACGTCAACCACGTCCAGTCCGCCCTCTGCTTCCCGACCTTCCCGCGCTTCTGCGGGCAGACCTTCACCGAGGCCAAGGACCGCGAACTGGCCCTGCTCTGCGTCCAGGCCTACAACGACTGGATGGTGGAGGAGTGGTGCGGCCCGGCGGCGCGGGGCCGGCTGATACCCCTGATCCTCATCCCCCTGTGGGACGCCGAACTGGCGGCCGCGGAGGTCCGCCGCAACGCCGCCCGGGGCGTCCGCGCCGTCGCCTTCTCCGAGATCCCCCCGCACCTCGGGCTGCCCTCCGTCCACACCGACGACTGGGACCCCTTCCTCGCCGCCTGCGACGAGACCGGCACGGTCGTCGCCATGCACATCGGCTCCAGCAGCAGGATGCCCTCCACCTCCGCCGACGCCCCGCCGGCCGTCGGCTCCACGATCACCTTCGCCAACTGCTGCTTCTCGATGGTCGACTGGCTGATGAGCGGCAAGTTCGAGCGTTTCCCGAACCTGAAGGTGATGTACGCGGAGGGCCAGATCGGCTGGATCCCCTACATCCTGGAACGCGCCGACGTCGTCTGGGAGGAGAACCGCGCCTGGGGCGGCGTCGCCGACAAGGTCACCCGCCCGCCCTCCGAACTCTTCGCCGGGCATGTCTTCGGCTGCTTCTTCGACGACGCCTTCGGCCTGAGGAACCTCGACGCCATCGGCCTCGGCAACGTCCTCTACGAGACCGACTACCCGCACTCCGACTCCACCTGGCCGAAGTCGCGCGAGGTCGGCGAGGCCCAGATGGGCCACCTCGCCCCGGACGTGATCGAACGCATCGTCCGCGGCAACGCGATCGAGCTGCTGGGCCTCACCCCGGAGGGCCTCTGGGGCGGTACGAGGTGACCGACTACGGCATCCAGCTCCCCGTCCAGTCCCAGTCCACGATCTACGCCGAGGAGTGGGAGGCGGGCGCGGGCGCCGCCGACCTGGTCGAGATCGCCCGCGCGGTGGACCGGGCCGGCTTCGCCTACCTCGCCGTCTGCGACCACGTGGCGATCCCGCACCGGCTCGCCGCCGCCATGAGCACGGTCTGGTACGACCCGGTCGCCACCCTCGCCCACCTGGCCGCCGTCACCGAGCGGGTACGGCTGCTCAGCCACGTCGCCGTCGTCGGGCTGCGGCACCCCCTGCTCTCCGCCAAGCAGTACGCGACCCTCGACCACCTCTCCGGCGGCCGGCTGATCCTCGGGGTCGGGGCGGGGCACGTGCGGGAGGAGTTCGAGGCGCTGGGGGTGGACTTCGGGCAGCGGGGCGCGGTCCTCGACGAGGCGATCGACGCGCTGCGGGCCGCCCTCGGCCCGGACGAGTTCCCCTCCCACCACGGGAAGTTCTACGACTTCGAGGGGCTCGGGCAGCGGCCCCGGCCCGCGCAGCGCCGGGTGCCGGTGTGGGTCGGCGGCTCGTCACCGGCCGCCGTACGACGGGCCGCGCTCAAGGGTGACGGCTGGCTGCCGCAGGGCGACCCGAGGGACCGGCTGCCCGCCCAGATCGCCCGGCTGCGGCGGCTGCGCGAGGAGGCCGGTGTGCGGGAGCCGCTGGTCATCGGCGCGATCGCCGAGCCGCTGTACGTCGGCACACCGCGGTGGGAGGTGGGCCGCCGCACCCTCAGCGGCACCCCGGAGGCCCTCGCCGAGTCGCTGCGGGCCTACGGCGCGATGGGCGTGCACCAGGTCCAGGTGCGGTTCCGCAGCCGGAGCCGGACCGAACTCATCGACCAGATAGGCATGTTCGGGGCGGATGTCGCGCCCCGGCTGAGCTGAGGAGCGGGTGGCCATGGGCAAGCTGGACGGGCGGGTCGTCATCGTCACCGGGGCGGCGCGCGGACAGGGCGAGCAGGAGGCGCGGCTCTTCGTCGAGGAGGGCGCGAGCGTGGTCGTGGCGGATGTGCTGGACGACCCGGGCGAGGCGCTCGCCAAGGAGATCGGGGCGCGCTACGTCCACCTGGACGTGGGTGTGGAGGAGGAGTGGCAGGCCGCCGTCGCCGCCACGAAGCAGGCGTACGGCCGGCTCGACGGGCTGGTGAACAACGCGGGCATCCTGCGCTTCAACGCGCTCGTGGACACGCCCCTCGACGAGTTCATGCAGGTCGTGCAGGTCAACCAGGTCGGCTGCTTCCTGGGCATGAAGACGGTGGCGCCGGAGCTGGCCGACGGCGGGACCATCGTCAACACGGCGTCCTACACGGCGCTGACGGGGATGGCCGCGGTCGGGACGTACGCCGCGACCAAGCACGCGGTGCTCGGGCTCACCCGGGTCGCCGCGCTGGAACTGGCCGACCGGCGGATACGTGTCAACGCGATCTGCCCCGGTGCCATCGACACCGCGATGTCCAACCCGGCGCGGCTGGACCCCACCGCCGACCCGGAGGAGATGAGCCGGGCCCTGGACGAGCTGTACCGCAAGCTGGTGCCGCTGGGCCGGATCGGGCGGGCGGAGGAGGTGGCCAGGCTGGCGCTCTTCCTGACCTCGGACGACTCCTCGTACATCACCGGGCAGCCGTTCGTGATCGACGGGGGCTGGCTGGCCGGGGTCTCGGTAATCTGACGGCTCATCAGCTATTGACGGTGACGGCGGCCGGTGCGACAGTCGGCCGACGAACGGTATCTGACGGAACGTCAGAAAACATGGGACGGTGAACCGCCTTGGAATTCGGGCTCTTTGTACAGGGATACGTGGGCAAGCGAGCCGAGACCGACCCGCTGGCCGAGCACAAGGCACTGATGGAGGAGACCGAGTACGTCATCCAGGCGGACAGGTCCGGCTTCAAGTACGCCTGGGCCTCCGAGCACCACTTCCTCGACGAGTACTCGCACCTGTCGGCGAACGACGTCTTCCTGGGATACCTGGCGCACGCGACCGACCGCATCCACCTCGGCTCCGGCATCTTCAACCCGCTCGCCCAGGTCAACCACCCGGTGAAGGTCGCCGAGAAGGTCGCCATGCTCGACCACCTCACCGGCAACCGCTTCGAGTTCGGCAGCGGGCGCGGAGCCGGGTCGCACGAGATCCTCGGGTTCCTGCCCGGCATCACCGACATGAACTACACCAAGGAGATCTGGGAAGAGACCATCGCCGAGTTCCCCAAGATGTGGCTCCAGGACGAGTACGCCGGCTTCCAGGGCAAGCACTGGCAGCTGCCGCCGCGCAAGGTCCTGCCGAAGCCGTACGGCAAGTCCCACCCGGCGATGTGGTACGCGGCCGGGTCGCCGCCGTCGTACGCCATGGCGGCCAGGAAGGGGCTCGGCGTCCTCGGCTTCAGCATCCAGAAGGTCTCCGACATGGAGTGGGTACTGGAGCAGTACAAGACCGCGATCGTGAACGCGGAGCCGGTCGGTGACTTCGTCAACGACAACGTGATGGTGACGACGACGGCGATCTGCGCGCCGACCCACGACGAGGCGATCCGGATCGCCGCGTCGGGCGGGCTGCACTACCTCCCCTCGCTGGTGTTCCGGTACCACGACACCTTCCCGCGGCCCGAGGGCTTCCCGGTGTGGCCGGAGACGCTGCCGGAGTACACGCCCGAGTTCGTGGAGCTGCTCGTCGAGGAGGAGCTGCTGATCTGCGGGGATCCGGACGAGGTGCTGCGGCAGTGCAAGCGGTGGGAGCAGGCCGGGGCGGACCAGTTGAGCTTCGGGCTGCCGGTGGGGGTGCCGAAGGAGGAGACGCTGCAGACGATCCGGCTGATCGGGGAGCACGTGATTCCGAAGATCGACACGGATCCCGTTCACCGGACTTCGCGGTTCCGCGAGGCTGCCTGAGGTTGTACGGCGGCTGCGGGTGCGTGGGGGCTGGTCGCGCAGTTCCCCGCGCCCCCTCACGTAGGACAACGCCCCGCAGTTTCAAAGGGAGCCCCCATGCTTGATCACCTCATCAAGGGCGCGACCGTCGTCGACGGGACGGGTGCACCCGCCTTCACCGCCGACGTCGGCATACGCGACGGCCGTATCGCCGTCGTCGGAACCGTCACCGAGGAGTCCCGCACCACCGAGGACGCCACCGGGCTCGTCCTCGCCCCCGGGTTCGTCGACCCCCACACCCACTACGACGCGCAGCTCTTCTGGGACCCGTACGCGACGCCCTCCCTCAACCACGGGGTCACGACGGTCGCCGCCGGCAACTGCGGCTTCACCCTCGCGCCCCTGAAACCGGGGGACGCCGACTACACGCGCCGGATGATGTCCAAGGTCGAGGGGATGTCGCTGGTCGCGCTGGAGGAGGGGGCGCCCTGGAGCTGGCGTGGCTTCGGGGAGTACCTGGACGCGCTCGAGGGGCGGATCGCCGTCAACGCCGGGTTCATGGTCGGGCACTGTGCCCTGCGCCGGTACGTGATGGGGCCGGACGCGGTCGGCGGGCAGCCCAGCGAGGAGCAACTCGCCGAGATCGTACGGCTGTTGCACGAGGCCATGGACGCGGGCGCCTGGGGCTTCTCCACCACCCAGTCCAGCACGCACTCGGACGGGGACGGACAGCCGGTCGCCTCCCGGCACGCCCGCCCGGAGGAACTGCTGGCCCTCTCGCGGGCCGTCGGCGAGCACGAGGGAACGCAGATCGAGGCGATCGTCGCCGGCTGCCTCGACCAGTTCAGCGACGCCGAGATCGAGCTGTTCGCCGAGATGAGCGCGGCGGCCGGGCGGCCCCTGAACTGGAACGTGCTGACCGTCGACGCCGCCGTGCCCGAGCGGGTGCCCCGGCAGCTCCAGGCGAGCGAGCGGGCCCGGAAGGCGGGCGGCCGGGTCGTGGCGCTGACCATGCCCATCCTCACCCCGATGAACATGTCCCTGGGCACCTTCTGCGCGCTGAACCTGATCCCCGGGTGGGGGCCCATCCTCGGGCTGCCGGTCCCGGAGCGGATCGAGAAGCTCCGGGACCCGGACGTCCGCGCCCAGATGCTGGAGCGCGCCCACTCCAAGGAGGCCGGAGTCTTCCGGCGGCTCGCGAACTTCGGCCGGTACGTCATCGGCGACACCTACAGCGCGGCCAACGCCGGGCTGTCGGGCCGGGTGGTCGAGGACATCGCGGCGGAGCGCGGGCAGGACCCCTTCCACTGCCTGGTCGAGATCTGCGCGGCCGACGGACTCCGTACGGTCCTGTGGCCCATGCCCACCGACAACGACCCCGCCTCCTGGGCGCTGCGCGCCGAGACCTGGCAGCACGAGGACGTGCTGCTCGGCGGGTCCGACGCGGGGGCGCATCTGGACCGGATGTGCGGGGCGCCGTACACGACCCGGTTCCTCGGCGACTGTCTGCGCGGCCGCAAGCTGCTCGGCCTGGAACAGGCGGTGAAGATGCTGACCGACGATCCCGCCCGGCTCTTCGGGCTGCGGGAGCGGGGCCGGATCGCGGCGGGCTGGCACGCGGACCTCGTGCTCTTCGACCCGGAGCGGATCGCCGCCGGACCGGCCACCCTGCTGTACGACCTGCCGGGAGACAGCCCCCGCCTGGACTCGAAGGCGATCGGGGTACGGGCGGTCTGGGTGAACGGGGTCGAGGCCATCCGCGACGACGTGGTCAGCGGGGCGGTACCCGGGAAGGTGCTGCGCTCCGGGCGGGACACCAGGACGGTGAGCACCCGGTGAGCGGCGCGGCGGACGGGCAGCGGCTGTTCGTCGGGGGGCGCTGGGTGGACCCCGACGGCGGGCACTACGCGGTCGTCGACCCGGCGACCGAGGGAACCGTCGGCTGGGCCCCCGAGGCCTCCGGGGAGCAGGTCCTGGCCGCCTGCGCGGCCGCCCGGGAGGCCTTCGACGGCTGGTCACGGACACCGGCGGCGGACCGGGCGGCGGTCCTCGGCCGGGCCGCCGACATCATCCGCGGCCGGCTCAGGGAGCACGCCGACCTGGCGCGGGCGGAGACCGGCGCGACCACCGGGACCGCCCGGGCGATGCAGGTGGGGGTGGCGGCGGCCCGGTTCCGCAGGTACGCCACCGTCGAGCCCGCCGAGTGGGCGATCCCGCCGCAGATCAACGAGGCCGGCCCGATGGGCAGGGCCGGGGTGATGGGCGCGCTGGCCGTGCGCCAGCCGGTGGGCGTGGTCAGCTGCATCACGTCGTACAACAACCCCTGGGCGAACCCGGCGGGCAAGGTCGCGCCCGCGCTGGCCATGGGCAACACGGTGGTGGTGAAACCGGCCCCGCAGGACCCGCTCTCCGTCTACCGCATGGCGGAGGCGCTGGAGGCGGCGGGCGCCCCGCCGGGCGTGGTGAACGTCGTCTCCGGCCGCTCGGCCGGCGTCGGCGAGACCGCCGTGGCCTCGCCCGACGTCGACATGGTGAGCTTCACCGGGTCCACGGCCGTCGGGCAGCGCATCGCCGAGGTGTGCGGGCGGCACATGAAACGGCAGCTGATGGAGCTGGGCGGGAAGGGCGCGGCGGTCGTCTTCGCCGACGCGGACGTCGGCTCGGCGGTGGCGGGCATCGGCACCACCTTCTCCTTCTACAGCGGACAGATCTGCACGGCACCCACCCGGGTGCTGGTGCAGCGGCCGCTGTACGACCGGCTGGTGGAGCAACTCGCCTCCTACGCCAGCCGGTTGACGGTGGGCGACCCGGCGGCACCGGACACGGTGGTCGGACCGCTGATCACGGCCGAACACCGGGCGCGGGTCGAGTCGTACGTCGAACTCGCCGGGAAGGAGGGCGCGACGGTGGTGACGGGCGGCGAACGACCGCCCCTGGAGAGAGGGTTCTACCTCAGGCCCGCGGTGCTCGCCGACTGCCGCAACGACATGCGGGCCGCCCGCGAGGAGATCTTCGGCCCGGTCGCCGCCGTCATCCCCTTCGACGAGGAGGAAGAGGGCGTCGCCCTCGCCAACGACTCCGACTACGGCCTCATCGACTACGTCTGGTCGGGGGACGTGGCCCGCGCCTTCCGGGTGGCGCGGCGGCTCAGGGCGGGGGGCGTCGGGATCAACACCGTCGGCCGGAACATGGAGGCCCCCTTCGGCGGGTTCAAGAAGAGCGGGGTGGGCCGGGACGTCGGCTCGTACGCCCTGCACGCCTACAGCGAGGTGCAGGCGATCGTCTGGCCGGGGTGAGGGGACCGCGCCGGCGACGGCCGCTACTCCTGCCGTGTGGTCCGCGCGGCGGGGCGAGCCGGGAGGCGGCCGGCGTGCCGTAGAAAGGCGGGGCGGGTTGCCGACTGCGGGAGGACGTCTTGCCGAGTACTGATCCGATCCTGGTCACCGGTGCCGCCGGCGGCGTCGGAGGTGTGGGCGGGAGGGTCCTCACGGAGCTGCGCCGGCACGGGTTGCCGGTCCGGGCCCTCGTCCACCACGACGACGACCGTGCCACCGCGCTGCGGGCCGTCGACGGCGTCGAGGTGGTCGTCGGTGACCTCACGCGTGGGGCGGACGTGGTGGCGGCCCTGGAGGGGTGCCGCAGGGCCTACTTCGGGATGAGCCCGTCGCCCGACTACCTGGAGGCCACGGCGACCGTGGCGGCGGCGGCCCTTGCGGGCGGGCACCTCGAACTGCTGGTGCACATGTCACAGATGACCGTCTCCCAGATGAGCCTCACCAGCAGCGCGGAGTCGCACCAGCAGCGACTGCACTGGCTCTGCGAACACGTCCTCAACTGGTCCGGACTGCCGGTCGTCCATGTCCGGCCGACGGTGTTCATGGAGAACCCGCTCTTCGGCATGCTCGCCGTGGCCTCCGTCCGCCGTGACGACACCATCCGCCTCCCCTTCGGCACCGCACGCACCTCGCCGGTGGCCGCCGGCGACGTGGCCGCGGTGGTCGCCCGGCTGCTGCTCGACCCTTCGCCGCGGGCCGGCCGGGTCTACGAACTGACCGGCGCCGCCTCCCGGGACATGACCGCGATCGCCGCCGAGATCTCCGAGGCGCTGGGACGCACCGTGACGTACGTCGACGTGCCGTACGACGAATGGCTCGAGCACGACCTCAAGCCGCTGGGACTGACGCCGCATCTCTTCGACCACATCGCCACGATGGCCCGGCTGCACGGGGAGAACCGCTACGACCGGGCGACCGACGACGTGACGGAACTCCTCGGCCGCCCGCCGTCGGGCTTCGACAGCCTGCTCGAAGCCGTGCCGGGACGGCGCGCGGGGCAGGGGTAGCCGCCGGGGCGGCAGGAGCGTGGGCCCGGCGGCCGGCACCGGTGACGCTCAGCCGTCCAGGTCCACCCGTACCGTCAGCAGGTTCGTCCCGAGCAGCCGTACGGCCGCGCTGTTGCCCCGGGGCAGCGTGCGCAGGCGGGCCACCGGGTCGTCGTCGGGCATGAGATGGGCCGTCCCCGCGTGCCACTTCCCCCTGATGCGGACCCGCACCCGGGGGTCGGCCTTGATGTTGCGGACGTACTGCGAGTGCTCGCCGAACTCCGACACCAGCCAGAAGGCCCCGCCGACCCGCCGGCCGCCCAGCGGTGTACGGCGGGGCAGCCCCGAGCTGCGCCCGGTGGTCTCCAGCAGGGTCTGGAAGGGCATCAGGCGCGTGAGCGGGTTGGCGACATGACGCTGGAAGGCGGTGGTGGCGCGGAATCGGGTGTCGGTGGGGCGGGACATGGTCCGTGCGACTCCTCAAGGTTGCTGCCGTTGCCTCCATCGTCCCCGACACGCACCCGAGGTGCTCGCGGCACCGGGAAACCGCGTGGTCGCCGGTGCCGTCTCTCATGCCGACAGCAGGCACTTTCGTTGGAGGCACCGATGGCCGTGGTCGGCCTGTTCTGGATCACCGAGGACGCCGTGTACCTGGGGGCCGAGCCCGTCGGTACGGCGTCCGGGGTACGACTGACGGAGGACGGAGTCGAAGCCCTCGGGATCGACCACGGCACGTACTGGAGCTGGAGCGAGGTGCGGCGGATCGACGTCCTTGACGTGCCCGTGCGGTCGGCCGGCCGGCGCCTGGTGTCCATGGCCCTCGGCTCGCTGCTCGTGGCGGTGACCGGCGACGGCGAGTTTCCGCCCGCGTACACCGTGCGCGTGGAGACCGCCGAGGACGCCGTCGAGGTGAGCGTGATGTCAGCCGTCGTCGGCGGGATCTACCAGCCTGTCGAGTACGAACTCTCCCGTACGCTCCTGGACCGGCTCGCCGACGGCCGCGCGACCGTCGGCGACCTGTCGGCATGGCGCCGAGACCACGCGGCCGACGGCACCCCGCCCCGCGAGGAACGCGAGGCGCTGCTGCGCAAGTGGGCCGACGGCTGGCTCTCGACCTCCGGGTGAGGTGCGGGCGCTCGCCCGGCCGGGTGAGGTGCCAACGAGGGCTGTTCGCTTGCCCTTCGGTGCCGTACTCCGCGACGTACGCGTTCTACAAGGCGACCGCGTGACCTGGTCGCTGGTCGCCGAGATCGCCCCGGACCGTCAGCGGCCGCGTCCCCAGCGCCTACCTGACCGACGATCTTCACGAGAGTCGTCCGCCCGTGACCGGATCGAGTGTTCCGAAGCCCATGCACACCAGCCCACTTGACCTCCAGCTCTCACGATGAACACCACTCGGTGCTGCCCCGGCGCATCGCCGGGGCAGCACCGAGGCCGGTCGAAAGGCCGACCTACTGCTCGTCGGTGAACTGCGGGTCCTTCTTCTGGTTGTAAACCTCCGCGCCGGATGCGTTGTAGGCATGGACGTAGGGGCTGGGGCCCGCGTAGTGCGGGCTGGGGTCGTCGGTGGAGAGAGCCGCCGCGTAGACGAACGCGCCACCTGCCATGACCGCCGGGTACTGCTTCGGGTTGTCGCCGTAGCTGATGGTGATCTTGGTGATGTCGGATGTGTAGTGTCCGGCGCCCAGCATGAGGTACTGCCCCTTGCCGGCGGGCGCGCTGGTGGAGTCGAAGTACTCGATCATGTGACCGGTGCCCCACAGGCGATTGTTGATGAACGTGGGCGGGGAGTCCTGGCTGTTGCCCTTGTCGCCCTTTGACTCGCATTGCACGTACTGACCGGCCGAGTCGACGGCGACGACCACGCCGTCCCAGTCCTGCGAGGCGATGGGTGCGCGGACCGCGGCCACCGCGTGGTATCGCGATGCGTCCGAGCCCAGGCAGGAGGCCAGGATCTTGGCGACGGTCCCGGCGTCGATCGGGGTCGTCGTCCCGCTGGTGATGGAGAACGCGTCCGGGGTGGAACTCGCGCGAGCCGAGGACGACGCCGAGCCGGCTCCGGCCGACGGGGAGCCGTGCGTTGTGTTCGGACTCGGTGACGCGGCGGCGTTCGTCGGGTTTCCGGCGGGGTCGGCGAGAAGCGGCTTGGCGTCCCCTGTCCCGGTGAAGACGGCCACCACGGCGACGCTCATCGCCGCGACGACGGTGGCGACGCCCAGCGGCACTCCCCACCTGCTCCGCACCGAATCACGGTTGTTCTCTGGGCCGATCTTCATCAGTAGCTCCTCTCGGGTCCGCCGATGGTTCGGCAGATCACGATCGGAAGGAGCCGCAGGAATGCCCGGCGTGTGATTCATCGTGCGACCTCTTCCGCGTTGACGGGATTGTTCGAACTGAACGTCGCTGGAGCCGCGGCTCCGTCAACGAGGTCGGCTCCCAGCCTCCGCCGCGCCCGGTGCAGTCTTGACTTCACGGTTCCGACCGCCACCCCCAGCGCTGCCGCAGCCGCCTGCTGATCCAGGCCCGACCACACGCAGAGCTCGACGACTTCGCGTTCGTGGCGCGGCAGCCGAGCCAACGCCCGGTGGATTTCCGACATGCGACGCTCGTCGTCGACCAGGCCGGCGACGCGATCCGCGTGGTCGCCCACCGGCTCGTCATGCGAGACGAGCCGGCGCAGCAACGCCTCGGCCCGCCTCAGCCGCCGCCTGGTGTTCGACAGCAGGCGGTCGGCGATGCCCAGCAGCCACGGCAAGGCCGAGTCGCGGTCCAGCACCGTCTCCGATCGCCGACGCCAGGCGTGCAAGAACACGGTCGACGTGAGGTCTTCGGCTTCGGACCAGTCGGCCGTGCGCCGGAACAGGTGGTTGTAGACGGTCTTTCCATGACGGTCGAACATCCGACCGAACGCCTCCCGGTCGCCGTCGACGGCCCTCGCCCACAGCTCTCGGTCGGATATCCCTCCGACCGGTACGGCGGGAGCAGCATCGTTCAGTTCCATGCTCTCTACGTGTCCGGCAACCGGCCGAAGGTTCCCGCTGAGCCGGCTCCGCTTTGACGGACGGATCCGGCCCTGCTGTGAAGACATGTCTTCAGCCGATATGTCATCACTCGAGTCAGGTTCTGGGTGACGGCGTGGATCAGGTCCCGCGCGTACGTCGCTCGCCGTTACCCGCCGGCTCCCTGACGCCCCAGGAAGATCGGGTTCGTCAGGGCCGCCAGGGCGCCGGGTACCGGGCCCGCCGCCGTCTCGTGGCGCAACTCCGCGCGGACGTACGCCGCGTACTGCGGGGTCGTCCGCCACTCGACCACGCCCGAGCCGGTCACCGGGAGCGGGTCGCTGGTCAGCAGGACGCCCTCGTCGGTGACGAAGCGGACCGTGCAGCGCGGCACCCCGGAGGCCTCCAGGCGGACGGTCACCGGGGTGTCGGGGGCGACGGCGAGGCGTTCGCCGATGCCGGCCTGCTCGCCGCGCCCGCCCGTCGCCGTGAAGGTCAGCGTCACGTTCTTCGACTCGGCGACGTAGGAGCGGCCCGCGCGCAGGCCCTCCTGGACGGCCTCGCGGGTCAGGTCGTCGGCGAGGACGACGGTCTGGGGCATGCCGACGGCGTCCGGGTCGCGGTGCGCGTCGCTGTTGCCCATCGCCGGCAGCCACTCCTTGCCGTCGCGCACCGAGGCGACCAGCGTGGCGTCCCAGGCGGACAGGGCCACCTCGTCGTCGGGGGTGTAGGGGCCGTTCCACACCTCGACCGCGTCCGCGTCCCCGAACCCGAACTTCCAGGCGCAGCCCACACACGTGGCGTGCGGATGCGCCGGTACGACCAGACCGCCGGCCTTGTGGATCTGGTGCGCGAACTTCCCGAACCGGTGGTCGCGGGCCCGGTAGCGCCAGTCGACGAAGGTCCCGGGGTCGGTGCCGAGGGCGACGACGTGGCCGTTGCGGGTGGTGATCTCCTCGCCGAGCATGATCAGCAGGTCGTCGCCGGCCTGGTCCGCCCAGTGCGCGTGCGAGGAGTGCGTGTTGTGGTCCGAGGAGTTGATGAAGTCCAGGCCGGCGGCACGGGCCAGCGCCGCGATCTCGGCCGGGGTGCGGCGGCCGTCGGAGTACCAGGAGTGCAGGTGGCAGTCGCCCCGGTACCAGTCCCGGCCCCGGCCCTTGGCACGGGACGGCGGGTACACGGGACGGACGGAGGTGCCGGGCTCGCCGTACGTCAGCGTGATCGTCAGTTCGTAGGTCAGGCCCTGCGGGGCCACCGTGTAGGGGCCGAGGGCGACGTACCAGGTGCCGGCGTGGACCGGGCCGGGAAGGTAGCCGGGGGTCGCGTCGTCGGCGCGGACGAAGAACTCCGTGCGCGCCCCGCCCGACCAGCCCCGGAAGCCCTTGCCGCCCAGTTCGGTGCCGTGCTGGTCGAAGACGCCGATGTCGAGCGCGTTGCCCGCGGTGCCGGCCGGGACGCTCGGCCGGTCGTAGGTGTAGGAGACCTTGATCTCGCGGACGCCGGCCGGGACCTCGACCGGGACGTACACGAAGTCCGGGCAGCCGGGCGGCAGTGTGCCGCGTACCGTCTTCGTCTCCTGGGTCCCCTGGCCCTGACCGTCCGCCGCTGCGAAGCTCACGGTTCCCAACGTAAGGGCTGCCGCCGCCCCCGTCACGAACAGGGCGCGTCTGCCGATGCCGTGCGTGTCCTCAGCCATGCCGGTGACTCTCCTCCTCCGACGTGAACTCCCGTGGAAGGAAAGGGAATCCACCGGCATCCTTATGTCATGTGCATAGCTGCGTGGCCAGCTGTGTGCAGGGGTGTGTGAAAGACGGGGCGTGTGATGCCGACCAGTCGGTATGGACATATCGCGCCACCCCCGGTACAGATGGCCCATGCGTATAGCCGTCACGATCTTCCTCACCGACGAGACCATCACCCCCGTCCGGCTCGCCCGTGAGCTGGAGGCACGCGGATTCGCCGGGCTGTACCTGCCCGAGCACACGCACATCCCGGTCGAACGAACCACCCCGTACCCGGCCGGCGGCGACCTGCCCCGCGAGTACGGCCGTACCCTCGACCCCTTCGTCGCCCTCGGCCAGGCCGCGGCCGTCACCGAGCGCCTCGGCCTGGGCACCGGCATCACCCTGGTCGCCCAGCACGACCCGATCGACCTCGCCAAGCAGATCGCCACCCTCGACCACCTGTCCGGCGGCCGCTTCACGCTCGGCGTCGGCTTCGGCTGGAACGTCGAGGAGGCCGCGGACCACCGCGTGGCCTGGCGGACGCGCAGGGAGCTGTCCCGGGACCGGATGGCGTTGATGCGGGCGCTGTGGGCGGACGAACCGACCGCCTACGAAGGGGAGTTCGGGAGCGTCCGGGCGTCGTCCGCGTATCCCAAGCCCGTCCAGAAGCCGCGCGGGCCGGTCGCCGGTCCACGCACGCTGATCGGCGGGGCGGCGGGGCCGAAGCTGTTCGCTCATATCGCGGAGTACGCGGACGGGTGGATGCCGATCGGGGGGCGCGGACTGTCGGAGTCGATGCCGGTCCTGCGGGGCGTGTGGGCCGACGCGGGGCGGGATGCGGCCGCGCTCCAGGTCGTCCCGTACGCAGTCTTCCCGACCCCTGGGAAGCTCGCGCACTACGCGGAACTGGGCATCGAGGAGGTCGTGGTGCAGTTGCCTCCGGCGGGGGAGGCCGAAGTACTGGGGGCCTTGGACGGTTACGCGGAGTACCTCTGAGCGGGTTGTGCGGACTTGTCTGCCGGGGCGGGGTGGTGGGCGGCTGCGGGTCGGGGGGTGGTTGCTCGCGCAGTTCCCCGCGCCCCTGGAAGAGGGGGCGCCGCAGCGAGCGCCTCTTCAGGGGCGCGGGGAACCGCGCGACCAGCCACAACGCGCCCGCACCCGGCCATGCACCGCGGCCCGGTCGCAGCCCAGCCCCGGAACCCCCGTCCCGGCTGTACCGGCGGAGCCCTACGTATGCTCAAAGAATGACGACTTCCGCGACTCCCGGAACCGGCGGCCCCACCGAGAACTCCATGCGTCGCGCCCTCAAACGCGCCCGGGACGGCGTCGCCCTCGACGTCTCCGAGGCCGCCGTGCTGCTCCAGGCGCGCGGCGCGGCACTCGACGACCTCGCCGCGTCGGCCGCCCGGGTGCGCGACGCCGGTCTGGAACAGGCGGGCCGCCCGGGCGTCATCACGTACTCGAAGAGCGTCTTCATCCCCCTCACCCGCCTGTGCCGCGACAAGTGCCACTACTGCACGTTCGTCACCGTCCCCGGCAAGCTCCGCCGGGCCGGGCACGGGATGTTCATGTCCCCGGACGAGGTCCTCGACGTGGCCCGCAAGGGCGCGGCCCTCGGCTGCAAGGAAGCCCTGATCACCCTCGGCGACAAGCCGGAGGACCGCTGGCCGGAGGCGCGCGAGTGGCTCGACGCGCACGGTTACGACGACACGATCGCCTACGTCCGGGCCATCTCCATCCGGATCCTGGAGGAGACCGGCCTGCTGCCGCACCTCAACCCGGGCGTGCTGTCCTGGACCGACTTCCAGCGGCTGAAGCCGGTCGCCCCGTCCATGGGCATGATGCTGGAGACGACGGCGACCCGCCTGTGGTCCGAGCCCGGCGGCCCGCACCACGGCTCACCCGACAAGGAACCCGCCGTCCGGCTGCGGGTCCTGGAGGATGCGGGCCGTTCCTCGGTGCCGTTCACCTCGGGGATCCTGATCGGCATCGGCGAGACCTACGAGGAGCGGGCCGAGTCCCTCTTCGCGCTGCGCCGCGTGGCCCGCTCGTACCACGGCGTCCAGGAACTGATCATCCAGAACTTCCGCGCCAAGCCGGACACGGCGATGCGCGGGATGCCGGACGCCGAGCTGGACGAACTGGTCGCGGCGGTCGCGGTGGCCCGGCTCGTCATGGGTCCGGCCGGCAACATCCAGGCGCCGCCCAACCTCGTGGACAGCGAGTACGAGCGCCTGATCGCGGCCGGTATCGACGACTGGGGCGGGGTCTCCCCGCTCACCATCGACCACGTCAACCCGGAACGCCCCTGGCCGCAGATCGAGGAACTGGCGGCGAAATCGGCGGCCGCCGGCTTCGAGTTGCGGGAACGTCTCTGCGTGTACCCGGAGTTCGTCCGCCGCGGCGAGCCCTGGCTGGACCCGCGGCTGCGCCCGCACGTGGCCGCGCTGGCGGACCCGGAGACCGGCCTGGCGGTCCCGGACGCGGTGGTCGAGGGTCACCCGTGGCAGGAACCGGAGGAGGTCTTCGTCGCGACCGGCCGCACCGACCTGCACACCACCATCGACACCGAGGGCCGTACCGGCGACCGCCGTGACGACTTCGACGAGGTGTACGGCGACTGGGGTGCCCTGCGCGAGGCGGCCGCCCCCGGCATGGCGCCCGAGCGCATCGACACGGACGTCCGCCAGGCCCTGGCGACCGCGGCCGACGACCCCACGAAGCTGACCGACGCCGAGGCCCTCGCCCTGTTCCACGCGGACGGCCCGGCGCTGGACGCGCTGACCAGGATCGCCGACGACGTCCGCAGGGCGGCGGTCGGCGACGACGTCACCTACATCGTCACCCGCAACATCAACTTCACCAACGTCTGCTACACCGGCTGCCGGTTCTGCGCCTTCGCCCAGCGCCGCACGGACGCCGACGCCTACACCCTCTCCCTGGACCAGGTCGCCGACCGGGCCCAGCAGGCGTGGGACGTCGGCGCGGTCGAGGTCTGCATGCAGGGCGGCATCCACCCGGACCTGCCCGGCACGGCGTACTTCGACATCGCGAAGGCGGTGAAGGAGCGGGTCCCCGGCATGCACGTGCACGCCTTCTCGCCGATGGAGGTGGTGAACGGCGCGACGCGCACCGGCATGTCGATCCGGGAGTGGCTGACCGCGGCGAAGGAGGCGGGCCTGGACACCATCCCCGGGACGGCCGCCGAGATCCTGGACGACGAGGTGCGGTGGGTCCTGACCAAGGGCAAGCTGCCCACCGCCACCTGGATCGAGGTCGTCACGACCGCCCACGAGGTGGGCATCCGCTCCTCGTCCACGATGATGTACGGCCATGTCGACCAGCCCCGGCACTGGCTGGGCCACCTGCGCACCCTGGCCCGCATCCAGCAGCGGACCGGCGGCTTCACGGAGTTCGTGACCCTGCCCTTCATCCACACCAACGCCCCCGTCTACCTGGCGGGCATCTCGCGGCCGGGCCCGACCATGCGCGACAACCGCGCGGTGACCGCGATGGCCCGTCTCCTCCTCCACCCCTACATCCCGAACATCCAGACAAGCTGGGTGAAACTGGGCGCGGAGGGTGCGGCGGAGATGCTCCGCTCGGGCGCGAACGACCTGGGCGGCACGCTGATGGAGGAGACGATCTCGCGGATGGCGGGCTCGTCGTACGGCTCGTACAAGTCGGTACGGGACCTGATCGCCGTGGCCGAGGCGGCGGGCCGCCCGGCGAGGCCGCGCACGACGCTGTACGGCGAGGTGTCGCAGGAGCGCCGACGGGCGGCGGAGGCGTCGGACGGGCACCTGCCCGAGCTGCTGCCGGTGCTGGACTGACTGGACTGAGCGGGCCGGGAGCGGAGGGGGAGCGGACCGGGCGGGTGGGCAGCGCGCAGTACGATGATCCGACCCCTGTGCGAATACGTGGGGCCCTCATAACGGAGGAGATGCGTACCCGTGGCTGCCCGACTGCTGCCCTCCTGGGTCTGGGTCACCGGTCTGACGGCGGGGGCGACGGTGGCCGTCGTCCTCGTCGCCGTACAGGCCGACAAGGGGCCGCACCCCACGGCCGCGGCGGTCCGCCCGTCGGCGAGCGCGTCGGCGGGCGCCCACCCCTCCGCGTCCCCGAAGCCCACGAAGGCCCCCGCGGTACCGGCGGCCTCCGGCACCGGTCGCCGGGTCGTCTACTCGCTCGGCGCCAAGCGGGTGTGGACGGTCGGCGCGAGCGACAAGGCGACCCGCACGTTCACGGTGTGGCCGGGGACGGTGAGCCCCGACCCCGGCACGTACACGATCTCCAAGACCCTGGCGTCCACGACCGGCTCGGACGGCGTCCAGATCGAGCACATCCTCTACTTCGCCGCGAAGTCGGGCCTGTCGATCGCCTTCTCCAACGCGGTCGACGGCTCCTCCCCGCCGCCCGCCGCCGGCAAGCAGACCAGCGGCATCCGCATGCACAAGGCGGACGGCGCGGCCCTGTGGACGTTCGGCACGGAACCGAACACCAAGGTGACGGTGGTCAAGTAGCCGTCAGGAGATGGCACGGAGTCTCGGAGACCTGCGGAGCCGCTCGACGGCAGCGGCCGTCTCCTCGTCGGCGGGCAGGAGTACGACCAACTGCTGCGCGTCCTCGGGGATGTCCAGTGTCTGGCGCCGGAGCCGAAGCTCGGTTCCCGAAGGGTGCCGGAGCCGCAGGACGCCACGGGCCGGAACCACGTGCCGGTTCATCCGGCGGACGAAGTCGGCCCCGGCGACGGGCGCGAGTTCGGCCGTGAACCACTCGCTGTTCTCGACGGACGGCCCGAGCCACAGGTCGAAGGCCTGCTCGTCGGCGACGGCGTCCCAGTCGGCGAAGAGGTCCCGGGCGCGGGGGTCGGTGAACACGTACCGGGTGAGGTTGGGGATCTCGGCGTCCAGGAGCCCGGTCCCGTTCAGCACCGCCTCGTAGGCGCCGGTGCGGGCGAGGATGTCGCCGAGCCGGTTGGTGACCAGGGCGAGACCCGGTTCGAGGAGGCGGAGGGTCTCCAGGACCGCCGGCCGCACCTCGCGCCGCGGCGGCGCCGGCCGCGGGTGCGTGACGCACTCACCGGCGGTGATCTTCGTGAGATAGCGCAGATGGGCACGCTCGGCGGGATCGAGACTGAGAGCATCGGCGAGGGCGTTGACGACGGCCACCGACGGATTGCGGTCCCGGCCCTGCTCGATGCGCGTCAGATACTCGACGCTGATACCGGCCCGGTGGGCGAGGTCGAGCCGCCGCAGCCCCGGCGACCGACGGCGGCCGCGCTCCGGCAGCCCGAGCGCCTCCGGCTGGATGCTGTCCCGCTTGGCCCGGACGAAATCCCCCAGTGGTGTCCCCATACCGTCGAGGATAGGCAGGACGGAGGGCGCTCAGCGTGGCTCTGCGGGGGCCAGCCTGAGCACGGTCTGGCTGGGCCGGCGGCGCGGCCGCAGGCTGAGGGCCATGGAGAACAACACGCACAGGCTCGTGATTCTGGTGGGCAGCGTCCGGGAGGGCCGGTTCGGCCCGGTGGTCGCGGAGTGGGTGGCCGAACAGGCGGCCGCGCACGGCGGCTTCGAGGTGGAGATCGTCGACCTGGCCGCATACGACATTCCGTTGGAGCTGCCGGCGCAGTCCCCGAAACACGCGGGTGACGCCTACCCCCGCCCGGCCGGGATGAGGGACCTGACGGCCGCCCTGGCGTCGGCGGACGCGTTCATCATCGTCACCCCCGAGTACAACCACAGTTACCCGGCGTCGCTGAAGGCGGCCATCGACTGGCACTTCACCCAGTGGACGGCGAAGCCGGTCGCGTTCGTCAGCTACGGCGGCGCGGCGGGCGGCCGCCATGCCGTGCTGCACCTGGAGAACGTGCTCACGGAGTTGCACGCGGTGACCGTCCGGGACGGCCTGGCCTTCCCGAACTACTTCACCGCGTGGCAGGACGGCCGCCCGGTGGACGCCGGGACGGCGGCCTACACCAAGACCCTGCTGGATCAACTGGCGTGGTGGACGGCCACCCTGCGCGCGGGCCGCGAGGCGGCGCCCTATCCCTCCTGATCCGAAGGACTCAGCTGTACGACGACGAGCGCGATCCCGGTGAGCACCAGTACCCGGGTCGCCGCGTCGAGCCCGTTCCAGGTCTTGGACTGCCACATGGAGAACCACTCCCCGCCGATGGCGATGAACCCGGCGCCGAAGAGCAGCACGAGCATCAGCAGACCGTAGGTGGACAGGCGCCGCGCACGGCCGTTGTCGCGCCGGAACCACAGCGCGGTCCCGGCGACGAGCACGAGCGCGGCGACGGTCTCCCACACGATGATGGCGACGTAAGCGGTGTTCTGCAGCCCTCTGCTGGTGATGGCCCGCCACATCAGGTCGTCGTCCTTGAACGTCGTGTCCATGGCCAGCACATGCTGGACGAACGCCTGGTTGGTGCCGAAGTCGGTGATGTTCCCCAGGGCGACGAGGGCGATGTAGAGAGCGACGGTGCCGGTGAGAAGGGCAGCGGCGAGCGAGAGCGCACGAGGCGCGTGGGAGGTGGACATGTCACCGTCCTTCCCGCTCCTCGCCGTTCACACCCCTTCCGGACCGCCTGCCTGGAAGGAGGCGTACAACACCACTCACCGCAGGTCCGGGCCCGCGTCGAGCACGTCTTCGCCCGGTTGCACAACCTCGCCCTCACGGCTCAGTCGATACAGAACTCGTTGCCCTCGATGTCCAGCATCGGGATGCACGACTCGTTGGTGCCATCGGCAAGCAGCGTTCGCACGTGTACCGCGCCGAGCGGGACCAGTCGTGCGCATTCGGCCTCAAGCGCGGCAAGGCGCTCCTTGCCCACGAGGCCGGTGCCGACCCGCACGTCAAGATGCACCCGGTTCTTGACGACCTTCCCCTCGGGAACACGCTGGAAGTACAGTCGCGGGCCCACCCCCGAGGGATCACTGCAGGCGAACCATGAATCCCGCTGCTCAGGTGGCAACGAGCCCTGGTACTCGTCCCAAGTGGCGAACCCCTCCGGTGGCGGCGGTATGACGTACCCCAACACCTCGCACCAGAAGCGAGCCAGGCGCTCGGGTTCCGCGCAGTCAAAGGTGACTTGGAACTTCTTGATCGCTGCCATCGGCGCAACATACCAGGGGGACTCCGCGCGCACCGGTGATCCCCAGGACCCGGTCCTGACCAACCCCCCTAGGTCCTGGCCATCCCGGATGATGCGGACTCGCCGGGCGCGGTCGAGTGTTTCCGCGACATGGTGGCCGCCTGGCCGCTGGAGCCTCTGCCAGACTTTGCGTGGAGCGGCTGCGGGGGTGGTGCGGATGGGGTCGACACGGCCGTCGATGCAGGAGCTGATCGGGCGGCGCCGGAGAGCCGGGTTCGTCGGACGGGTCGACGAGCGGGCCGCGTTCCGGCGGAACCTCGACCTGCCGCCCGAGGACGAGCGGCATCGCTTCCTCTTCCATGTGCACGGTGACGCCGGTGTCGGGAAGACGCGTCTGGTGAAGGAGTTGGAGCAGATCGCCCGGGAGGCCGGGGCGCTGACCGTGTACGTCGACGAGGGCGTGGCCGGTGTGCCCGAGACGATGACGGCGACGGCACGTCAGTTCGCGGCCCAGGGACGGCGGTTCAAGGAGCTGGAGCGGCTGCTGGCCGCGCACCGGGAGCGGCGGCACGAGGCGGAGACCGCTCTGGTGATGGGCGGACCCGAGGACCGGGAGCCGCCGTCGGCGGGGAGCCTGGCGGTGGCGCGGGCGGCGCAGGTGGGGCTGGGAATGGTCCCGGTGGCCGGTGCCTTCGCCGCCGCCCTGGACACGGACCGCCTCGCCCAGGGCGCCGACCGGCTCCGGGCCCGCTTCCGCAGCCAGGAGGACGCCCAACTGGTGCTGTCCCCGGAGCGGGTGCTGACCCCGGTACTGCTGAGCGAACTGGCCGGCGCGGCCGACACCGCCCCCTGGATCGTCCTCCTCCTCGACACCTACGAGCGCACCGGCCCGTTCCTCGACCCCTGGCTGCACGACGTGATGACCACCGACCGGTACGGCGCCCTCCCCGCCAACGTCGTCGTGGTCACCTCCGGCCAGCACCCGTTCGACACAGCCCGCTGGGGCAGCTTCGCGGACTTCAGGACGGACCTGCCGCTCGGCCCGTTCACGGAGGCGGAGGCCCGGGGGCTGCTCGCGGACAAGGGGGTGCGGGACGAGCCCGTGGTCGCCGAGGTACTGCGCCTGACGGGCGGGCTTCCGGTGCTCGTCTCCACCCTGGCCGAGTCCGGGCCCGTCGGCCCCGGGGACGTGGGGGATCCGAGCGCCACGGCGGTCGACCGGTTCCTGAAATGGGAGCGGGACCCCGCCCGGAGAGCCGCCGCGCTGGCGGGCGCGCTGCCCCGGCAGCTGGACGAGGACGTGTTCCGGACGGTCGTGGGCGGTTCCGAGGACCGGGCGGGCACGCTCTTCGCCTGGCTGAGGACCATGCCGTTCGTCAGCGAGCGCGGGGGGCGGGTCCAGTACCACGACGTCGTACGGGCGCCGATGCTCCGGCTCCAGCGTCTGCGCTCACCCCAGGGCTGGGCGGAGCGGCACACCCGGCTAGCCGAGGCGTACGGACGGCGGCGCGCGGAGGCCGAAGCCGGTCTGCGGTCCGAGGAGCTGTGGGCGGACGAGGGGTGGCGGGAGCTGCGGCTCGACGAGTCCTACCACCTGCTGTGCGCAAGACCCCGAGCCGCGCTCCCGGCCGCCCTCGCCGACCTCGTCACGGCCTGCGCCCACGGCGAGGACGTCGTACGGCCCTGGGTGCGGCTCCTGGCCGAGGCGGGCCGGGACGCCGACGCCGAGGCGGCACGGACCCGCGGCGGCGAACTGTCGCGGGCGCTCGCCGGGGACGGGCTCGCCGAACTCCTCCTGCTGCTCCTCGACCGCGCCCGGGGCGACGAGCCGTGGCGGGCGACGGCCTGGGCGCTCCGGGCCGACGCGCTCGTGCGGGACGGCGCGAACGAGCGGGCCATGGAGGACTACGATCGCGCCCTCGCCCTGGACCCGGCCCTGGTGCGGGCCCACCGAGGCAGAGCCGTCACCCGGGGCGGGGCGGGCGACTACGAGGGCGCGCTCGCCGACCTCGACCGGCTGCTCGAACTGGAGCCGGACAACCCGTGGAACGTCATTCTGCGCGGTGAGCACCACCGGTTGGCCCGCCACCACGACGCAGCGGTGGCGGACCTGAGCGAGGGAATCAGACGCGACCCCACCAGCGAGTTCGCCCTGGCCTCCCGCGGCGCCGCCCACGAACGTCACGGCGACCTCGACGCGGCCCTGGCCGACTTCGACCGCGCGCTGGGACTCAAGCCGGACTACGCCTGGGCCCTCGCCCGCCGCGCCCGCGTCTGGCGCGGCCTCGGCGACCAGGCCCGCCGCCTCGCCGACCTCGACCGTGCCCTGGCCCTGCAGCCCGACTGGGCCTGGGGCCGCTGCGAACGCGGCGACGCCCTGCGCGTCAACGGCCGCGACGAGGAGGCCCTGGCCGACTACGACCGCGCCCTCGAACTCGATCCCGGTTACGCGTCGGCGTACGCGAGCCGAGGCGTGTCCCTGTCCAACCTGGGCCGCCACGAGGAGGCCCTGACCGACCTGGACCGCGCCCTCGCGCTGAACCCCGACTACCCCTGGGCCCGGGAACAGCGGGAGTACGCCCTGTCGCGACGGGCCGGCGGAGACGAAGGACGCCCATGAGGCGGCGCCGAACGCCAGCCGCGCACCGTCGCGCCCGCTCGGCTCCCGGCGCTGACCCAGCACCTCGTCGAGGCCGCCATGAACGCGCTCCAGGCCCGGACCGTCGCGCCCCTGCAAACCTTCGTGGCCTCCTGGGCCGTGTTCGTGGCGATCGAACGGCACCCGGCGCGCGCCGCCCGCCTGCGTGAAGGCGGGAACCGGTACGGCTGCCCCTTCTTCCCCGCCTGACCACCCCTTACCTGGCCGAAAGCTGCCCACTGGGGACCACACAACCCACACTTCGCATACCTAACTGCGCCCTGAACGGACCGTTCCCGGTCGATTACAGTGCTGGCTGTCGTACGTACGGACGGTGCCCGTGAGGAGGTCATGGTGGGTGCGACAGTGGGCGCCGTCTGGGGTCGTGCCGAGCAGCAGGACTTCCGGAGCAGGGTGCGGGGGACTCTCCTCGGGTCCGCCGTGGGGGACGCGCTCGGCGGCCCCGTCGACGGGCTGACGCTGGAGGAGATACGGGCTGCCTACGGGCCGGAGGGGCTGGTCGATCTCGGGTTCGGGTACGGGCGGCGCGGGACGGTGACCCATCACACCCAGCTGACCCTCTTCACCGTGGACGGCTTGATAAGAGCCCAGGTGAGACGGGATACCGGCGCCTGGCATCCGCCCACCGACCTGCATCGCGCCTATCTGCGGTGGGCGGCCACCCAGCGGGACTGGGGGCCGGACGAGCGGCGCAAGGAGGACGGGTGGCTCGCCAGAGAGGAGTGGCTGTACGCCCGGCGGGAGCCGACGCGGTCGCTGCTCATCGGGCTCGGGGACGAGAACATGGGGACCCTGGAGTCGCCGAAGAACCCCGATGACATGGGGCCGGAGGCCGTCGCCCGGTCCGCGCCGTTCGGGCTGCTCGTCGGCTGGGAGCCGCAGCTCGTCATCCAGCTGGCCGTGGAGTGCGCGGCGCAGACCCACGGGCATCCGACCGCCTGTCTGTCGGCCGGTGCCTACGCCGTGATCGTGCACGCGCTGGCCCGCGGGGAGTCGCTGGACGGGTCGGTCCAGCGGGCGCTGGCGCTGCTCGCCGCAAGACCTGGGCACCAGCCCGTCTCGGACGCGTTGCAGCACGCGCTCGGCGCCGTACGGCAGGGGATGCCCTCCCCGGCCCGGGTCGAGGAGCTGACCGGGGACGGGGCGGCGGACGGGACGCTCGCCGCGGCCGTGTACTGCGCGCTCGTGGGTGAGGACGTACGGCACGGGCTCAGCCTCGCCGTCAACCAGGCCGGCCCCTCGGCCGTCGCCGGCGCCCTCACCGGCGGTCTGCTCGGCGCCCTGCACGGCGAGACGGCCCTCCCGCCGGCCTGGGTGGCCGAACTGGAGGGCCGTCCTACGATCCTCGAACTCGCCGACGACTTCGCGATGGAGATGACCCAGGGGCCGGCCCTGCACAGCCCGGCGGGCGCGGCCCCCGGCTGGCTGGCCCGCTACCCGCGAGGCGCCTGAGCCGGTCGGCCCGGGGCGCCTGAGCCGGTCGGCCCGGGGACCGCAGGCCGGGCCGGCGACCGTCGGTCAGTCCCGCAGGACCTCCCCGCCGCCCGCCGGAGCCTGGGCCTGGGCCGGTACCGGGGCCGTCGCCGCCGCGCTGTCCCCGTCCGTGTTCACCGTCTCGATGATCGCGAGGCGTTCCGGGGTGTCCTCCGGCTTCAGGTAGCCGATGAGGATGTACAGGACCAGGGACACCGCCAACGGCACGGACACCTGGTACTGGAGCGGTACGCCGCCGTCGACGTTCCAGTTGATCGGGTAGTTGACCAGCCAGAAGGCCAGCAGGCCCGCCGCCCAGCTGGTGAGCGCGGCCGTCGGGCCGGAGCGGCGGAACGGACGGAGCAGACCCAGCATCATGGGGATCGCGATCGGGCCCATCAGACCGGCCACCCACTTGATGACCACGGTGATGATGTCCTTGAACGTGGGCGAGTTGACCTGGGTGGCCACCGCCATGGACAGACCGAGGAAGACCACCGTCGTCACCCGGGCCGCGATCAGGCCGGAGCGCTCGCTCCAGGACCGTGCCCGCGACGACAGCACCGGCGCCACGTCACGGGTGAAGACGGCCGCGATCGCGTTGGCGTCCGAGGAGCACATCGCCATCGTGTGGGAGAAGAAGCCGACGACGACCAGGCCCAGCAGACCGTGGGGGAGGAGCTGTTCGGTCATCAGGCCGTAGGAGTCGGAGCCGTCCGGCTTCTGGGCGTGGACCAGGAGGGGAGACATCCACATGGGGAAGAACAGGACCACCGGCCAGATCAGCCAGAGCGCCGCGGAGAGGCGGGCACTGCGCTCGGCCTCCTTGGGACCGGCCGTCGCCATGTAGCGCTGGGCCTGGTTGAGCATGCCGCCGTTGTACTCGAAGAGCTTGATGAAGAGGAAGGCGAGCAGGAAGACCGTGCCGTAGGGGCCGACCAGCGGCTTGCCGTGGCCGTGCAGGGCCGGCTGGTCGAAGGCGTCGAAGAAGCCGATGCCCTTGTCGTTCAGCTTCAGGACGACGGCGACGAACATCGAGACGCCGGCCAGCAACTGGATGATGAACTGGCCCAGTTCGGTCAGCGCGTCCGCCCACAGGCCGCCGATCGTGCAGTAGACCGCGGTGATCGCGCCGGTGATGAGGATGCCCTGGTTGAGGGAGACCCCCGTGAACACCGACAACAGGGTCGCGATCGCGGCCCACTTGGCGGCCACGTCCACGATCTTCAGCAGCATGCCGGACCAGGCCAGCGCCTGCTGCGTGGACAGGTTGTAGCGGTTCTTCAGGTATTCGAGCGGCGACGCCACGTGGAGGCGGGAGCGGAGCCGGTTGACGCGCGGCGCGAAGAGTTTCGAGCCGATCGCGATGCCCAGCGCGATCGGGAAGGACCAGGTGACGAACGACGTCACGCCGTAGGTGTAGGCGATGCCCGCGTACCCGGTGAACATCACCGCGCTGTAGCCCGACATGTGGTGCGAGATGCCGGAGAGCCACCAGGGCATCTTTCCGCCGGCCGTGAAGAAGTCGCTGACGTTGTCCACGCGCTTGTGCGACCAGACGCCGATCGCGACCATCACGCCGAAGTAGCCGATGAGCACGGCCCAGTCGAGCCCGTTCATGTGCCCCCCTTCCAGGGTCCGCCTTCTGAACTCCGCTCAGCTGGCTGGCACTTCGCATAAGCGGAGTGGGGACGGGGAAGGCCGCGAAGTGCCCGCTCATCGTGGGTTCGGTTGCGCGGGCACGACAAGCGGGCGTAGGGTCAAGGGACAGTAAAATCGTTCGGCTCACTGACCTTGGTTCATGTTCGTGAACGATTCAAGGCGGCCCGGATGACCGGAATCAGCGCCTCAGCGCATCAGCTCCCCCGCGTTGACCAGCAACGACTGCCCCGTGATGGCCCGCGCCCGGTCCGACGCCAGGAACACCGCCGCGTCCGCCACGTCCCCGTCCGTCGCCAGCTCCGGCAGCGCCATCCGCCCGGTCAGCCGCCCCAGCACCTCGTCCTCCGGCACCCCCTCCGTGTGCGCGGTGAACTGCACGTACGCCTGCACCGGCGGCCCCCACATCCAGCCCGGCAGCACCGTGTTGACCCGGATCCGGTAGGGCCCGAGCTCCCGCGCCAGCGAGTACATCGCGCTGGTCAGCGCCCCCTTCGAGGCGGCGTACGCGGCTTGCCTCACCTGCGAGGGCGCGGCGACGGCCGACTGCGTACCGACGAAGACCACCGAGCCGCCGCCCGCCTCCTTCAGCGCCGGCAGGCAGGCCCGGGTCATCCGCAGCGTGCCCAGCAGGTTCACGTCGACCACCGACGCCCAGGTCGCGAAGTCCGCGTCCTCGACCCCGCCGAAGTAGGAGTCCCACGCGGCCACGTGCACCACCGCGTCGATGCCCCCGAAGCGCTCCCGGGCCAGCGCCGCCAGCGCCTCGCACTGGCTCTCGTCGGTGATGTCGGTGGGGCGGTACGCGGTCCGGCCGCCCTCGGGGTCGATCCCGGCCGCGCTCTTGACGAGGTTCGCCTCGGTCCGCGCACCGAGCACGGCGTTCCCGCCGTCCCGTACGACGGCCGCCGCGACCTGGTGCCCGAGCCCGGCGCCGACCCCCGAGACGACGACCGTCTTGCCCATGAGCAGTGACATCGATGACCTCCCGGCTCTGGCGCTTTATCTGACGGAGCGTCAGAGTATGGGCGAGCGCAGGCGGAAGGAAGGGAAGGCGCATGAGCGAGGACACGCACAGCGACGTGTACGCCGAACTGGCCGCGGTCGGCCCGTACGGCGTCCGCCCCGGCCATGCCCTCATCACCATGGTCGAGCCGCACCCCGGCCACGAGTACGCGTACAACCGCTGGTACGAGGACGACCACTACTACGCCGGCGCCATGGCCATGCCCTGGATGTTCGCGGGCCGCCGCTGGGTCGCCACCCGCGATCTGCAACTCCTGCGCTACCCCGAGAAGTCGGCGATCGCCCAGCCCGTCACCACCGGCTGCTACCTCTCCGTCTACTGGATCACCGACGGCCGCTACGCCGACCACATGAAGTGGACGGTCGCCGTCAACCGGCGGCTGAACCGGGACGCGCGGGTCTACCAGGACCGCACCCACGTCTTCACGGCGTTCCAGGACCACGAGGCCACGGTGTACCGGGACGGGGCGGCCGGGCCCCGCGACTTCCACGCCCTCGACCACCCGTACGCCGGGCTGGTGGTGCAGGTCGTCGACAGCGAGTCGCCGGAGCAGCGGGCGGAACTGCTGGAGTGGCTGCGCGGCCGGCACCTGCCGAAGCGGCTGGCGGGCTCACCGACGGCGATGGTCACGGTGTTCCGCCCGACGCCGCTGCCCGGCGACCGGATGACGTACGTCAAGCAGGTGGAGGGCGTCGACACCCGGCTGACGCTGCTGTGGTTCCTGGAGACGGACCCGAGGGAGTGCTGGGACGCCCGCTTCACCGGCCTGGACGAGGACGTGGCCGGGTCCGGGCTGGGCAGGGTGGAGCTGGTGGCACCGTTCGTGCCGACGGTGCCGGGCACGGACCGCTACGTGGCGGAGCTCAGGACACCCGGCCCGTCCGGCGACTGAGGACGAGGCCGCCCAGGCCGTAGCGGGGATCCGGGGGCGGCGGCCGGTCCCCGGCGGCGCCCGTACCGGCGGGCGCCCGCTCCGGCGGGGGTCACTTCAGCTCGTCGGGACACGGCGTGCCCCGTGGCAGCTGGTACGGGGCCGCCAGCCGGTAGGTGCCCGCCTTCGGTGCCAGCAGCATCGTCCACCTGTCGCCCTTGGCGTCCTCCGCCGTCTCCGTCAGGCAGCCGTTGACGTTGACGTACTTCTTCGGTGTGCCCTCGGCCCGGTGCTTGGAGGCCTGGGTCTCCTGCGGCGGCTTCAGGCTCTTGCCGTCCGCGTCCACGATGCTCAGCCACGGCGAGTACGGGATCCGGATCAGGATCCGCCCGGCGCTGCGCACCTCGATGGTCAGCTCGCCCTGCTCGGCGCTGTCCACCACCGCGTTCGGCTCGGCGAGCGGCACCGGGTCGGTCACCCGGAACAGCTGCCAGTTGGCGTCGCCCCAGACCTGCTTCAGGTACGGCATCCCGCGCTGGACCAGGGCCCGCTCGCGTTCGCCGCCGTCGCCGTCCGGCTCGTCCTTCGGCAGCACCACGAAGTGCACGGCCCAGCGTTGCAGCCACTCGTGGTAGTTCGCTGAGTTGAGGGTGTCGTCGTAGAAGAGCGGGTTGCGTTCCATGTCGGCCTGGCGGTTCCAGCCGCGGGCCAGGTTGACGTACGGCGCGAGCGCGGACGCCTCCCGGTGCGAGCGGGCCGGGATCACCTCGACGCGGCCCTTCTCGGCGCCGACCTGCTGGAGCTGGTGGACGAGCGGGGCGAGTTCGCGGGCCCAGGACGCGGCCGGGGTCGTGTGGACGATGTCGTCGACCGCCTTGAAGCCGATCCAGCCGACGAAGCCGAGGAAGGCGAGGACGGTGACGTAGTACTTGCGTGAGCGCGGCACGGTGTACGGCAGGGCAGCGATCAGGGCCGCGCCCGCGAACAGCATCGGCAGCCGCGAGATGTTCGAGCCGATCTGCGAGCTGACCAGCCACACCAGCACGACCCCGAGGCTGTACACGGCCGCCGTCAGCCGGACCGTCTTCCACTCCTTGGGGACGAGGAAGAGGCAGAGCAGGCCGTACAACAGGGGCATGATCACCGAGCCGATGCCCATCGGCTGGGTGCCGGAGAACGGGAACAGCCAGGCGGAGACGGCGACCACGACCGCGGGTGCCAGACCGAGCGCCCAGGCGCCGGGACGCCGCTTCTGCAGGAACAGCGCGACCGCGACCAGGCCGACGAAGAGCCCGGCGACCGGCGACGACATGGTCGCCAGGGCCGCCAGCGGGGCCGCGACCAGCGCCTTCGCCCACCGTTTGTGGCGCCAGCGGTACGGCCAGCAGAACACCGCCCCCACCGAGGCCAGCGCGAACGCCGTGCCGAGCCCGAAGGTGACCCGTCCGGACACCGCGTTGCAGATCAGCGCGAGCACCCCGGCCAGCGAGGCCCACAGGGGGTTCTTGACCACGCGGCTGCGGATGAGGAGCAGGGTCAGCAGCCCGGCCGAGACCGTGCCGGCGATCATCATCGTCGTACGGACACCGAGCACCGACATCAGGTACGGCGAGACCACGCTGTACGACACCGGGTGCATACCGCCGTACCAGGCGAGGTTGTACGCCGAGTCCGGGTGCCGGCCGACGAACTCGGCCCAGGCGTCCTGTGCCGCGAGATCGCCACCGCTGTTCGCGAACGTGAAGATCCAGATGATGTGCAGGACGCCGGCGAGGGCCGTGACCGCCAGCACCGGGTGGCGCGACGGCCACGCGCGCAGGGGTTCGTCCAGGTCGAGGAGGTGACGGAGTCTGCCGTTACGCTGCGTGCCGGGTCTGTCGGGCGCGCCGTGCGGACCGGTTTCGGGCAGGGCTATTCGCGGGCCGGATACCGGGCCCGGATCGGCGTCGTCGGCGTGTGTCGGCTCCGCTGTGGCCACCTGAAGGCACTCCCCGTGTCCCGTCTTCTGTTCTCGGCCGTGTTCCACGGTGTTACCGGCCGCTTCTCGTCCAGTTCGCGGCCGTGTCCCGGCGGCCGACGACCTGCCCCGATTCGTGACGCTAGCACGCACCCCGCCGCGGGGCCCTGGGGTGGGCCGCCATCGGCGGGGTGCGGGGACGGAATGTGCGTGTTGTGTCAGCCGAGGCGGGTCAGCTTGCTCGTGAACCCGGGCTCGGCCAGATCCTTCTGCAGGGCGACCGGGACCTGGACCGCGGAGCCGGAGCCGTCACCCACGGTGAGGGCGCCGACCCTGGTGCCGGCCTTCGCGGTGTGCGGCACGTCGTCGGCCTGGAAGGTCAGTTTCACCTTCAGGCCCGACCAGCCGACCGCGGTGACGTCCTTGGTCGCCACGACCGGGGTACGGCCGCCGAGACCGTCGTCGACGTACCCGACGACTGCACCCTTCTTGAAGATCGTGGCCGGCTTCAGCGCGCCCTGGGCCGCCCGGATCAGCTTGTCGCCGCCGTTGAGGGCGGCGGTGAGGATGCTGTTGTCCGAGGCGGCGCTGGCCGGCTGCCGGAGCACCGCGCCGATGATCGTGCGGGTCTCGCCGTTCACTTCCTTCTTCGCGGCGAAGACCAGGTTGCCGAGGGCGGAGGTGGTGGTGCCGGTCTTGATGCCGACGACGTCGTTGTGTCCGACCAGCTGGTTCCAGTTGCCGTGGTTGACACCCTTGTAGTCGTCGTACGACATCATCGCGGCGACCTCGCGGAACGACGGCTCGCTCGACATCGCCGCCTTCGCCAGCTTCACCTGGTCCACGGCCGTGGAGACGGTGGAGTCGGTGAGGCCGGAGGGGTCGGTGTACGTCGTGTTCGTCATGCCGAGCTTCTTCGCGGTGGTGTTCATCTTCGCCACGAACGCCTTCTCGGAACCGGCGTCCCAGCGGGCCAGCAGCCGGGCCACGTTGTTGGCGGAGGCGATGAGGATGCTCTCCAGGGCCTCGCGCTGGCTGATCGAGTCGCCGGCCGTGACGTCGACGGTGGACTCCTGGCCGGCGTTCGACTGGTCCTCGGCGGTCTGGTCGACCTTGATCTTGGGGCCGGCGGCGCCGCTCTTCAGGGGGTGGTCGCGCAGGATGATGTACGCGGTCATCACCTTGGCGACGCTCGCGATCGGTACGGGCTTCTGGTCGCCGGAGGAACCGAACGAGCCGATGCCCTGGACGTCGAGCGCCGCCTGGCCGTCGGCGGGCCAGGGGATGTCGGCCTTGCTGCCGTCGAAGGTGTAGCTGTCCTTCGCGGTGAGGTCGAGGGTGGGCTGCGGGAGCGGGCGGAAAGTCTGTACGACCGCAAAGATGATCAGGAGGACTATGACCAGGGGCGTCCAGATCTTGACCCGCCGGACGACGGTCCTGACCGAGGTCTCCGGCGGCGGAGGCGTGTTGGTCAGCTCGGCGAGCAGGTCCAGCGGGGGCTTCGGGGGGAGCGGTACCTGGGTGGTGCGCTCGGGGCCGACCTGGGGGATGACGGTGGTGCGGGTGGTGGAGGCGGTACCGGGCCTGGCGGCCGGCCTGGCGTCGGGTGCGGCATCCGGCTTCGCGTCGGGTTCGGCGTCGGGTTCGGTGTCCGGCTTGGTGGCCGGCTTGAGGTCCGACTTGAGGGCGACGAACTTGCTGGTGCGCTCAGGGTCGGACCCGGGGGATCCGGGAGATCCGGGGGTCCTGGGCTTGGTGTCGCCGAGCTTGAGCGTGGTGGTGGGCTGGTCGACCTGCGGGGGCCGGGGGGCCTTGAGCATGGTGGTGGGCTGATCGACGCCGGCCTCGGCTTCGCCTTCGCCGGTCTTGGTCTTCCCACCCGCACCACCCGTGCGGGAATCGTCGTCGGGTGCGGGTGCCTCCTGAGGGGCGCCCGCACCGCCGGCGTCCGCGACTTCGTCCCGCTCGGCATCCGCCGCTTCGTCGCCGGGCGCGGCGTCCTCGGGCTGGGCGGCAGCCTTCGGAGCGTCCTTGGGCGCGGCGTCTTCGGGTTCGGCGGCAGCCTTCGGAGCGTCCTTGGGCGCGGCGTCTTCGGGTTCGGCGGCAGCCTTCGGAGCGTCCTTGGGCGCGGCGTCCTCGGGTTCGGCGGGTGCCTTGGGCTCGTCTTCGGGCTTGGTGTCTTCGGGTTCGGCGGGTGCCTTGGGCTCGTCTTCGGGCTTGGTGTCTTCGGGTTCGGCGGATGCCTTGGGGGCGTCCTCCGGTGTGGCGTCTTCGAGTTCGGCAGTTGCCTTCGGGACGTCCTTGGGCTTGGCGTCTTCGGGCTCGGCGGCAGCCTCGGGCTCGTCGTCGGGTGTGGCGTCTTCGGGTTCGGCGGCAGCCTTGGGAGCGTCCTTGGGCTTGGCGTCCTCGGGTTCGGCGGCAGCCTTGGGAGCGTCCTCCGGTGCGGTGCCTTCGAGTTCGGCGGCGGCCTTCCGGGCGTGTTCGGGCTCGGCGGCCTCCCGCTCGGTCGCGGTCTTCGGGGGAACGTCCTTGGCGGTGGCCGTCGGGTCGGCGGCCCTGGGGTCTGGCTTCGCCTCGGTCGTTGCCTCAGGCGTTGTGACGGCCCGGTCGGCGCTCTTCGGTGACCCGGGGGCCTCCTGGGGCTCCTCGGGGCCCTCCTCGGGCTCCGTGGCCGCCTCGGGCCGCTCGGGCTCCTCCGGGGCGCCGTGCTCCTCCGCGCCCGCGCCGGAGTCCTCGGCCTCCTCCGCCGGCGGACCCGTGCGTACCCACGCCGCCACCGCCTGGCGGAGCTTCGTGTTGTCGTCGCCGTCCGTCTTCGGGTCCCGTACCGAGAAGATCCGGGTCGCGGTGTCCACGCCGCCGGCCGTCTCCTTCGCGTCCTCGGCGGCCACCGCCAGTCGTGGGTCGCGTGGTTCGGGAACCGTTCCCGCACTCCCCGACGTCGGTTCCGCCGACGACTCGCGCTGCTTCGACCTGTCGGGGGACTCGCCCGCCACCGATGCCTCCTCCACGCTTCGCACGTTTCCGCGCGCTGTCCGAACCATGTACCAGTGTCCTGTGTGCGGGCTTAGCCCCTGTGGTAGACGAGAACGACATACCTTCCGGTTCCCTTACAAACCGGTCACGCACCCTCGACAGACCAATGTGAGAGGGGTCACCCTGTCATTCATCCACGCGGGGAGGCATGGATGGGCAGGAGCCGCAGAACACTTCCGGAGGAGCTTCTGCTGCTGGCACTGGACCCGACCACGGGTACCACTGCACAGCCGCAGTCGCTCGACCTCGGTCTGGCCGGAGCACAGCTAGTGGAGCTGGCGCTGGCCGGACGGATAGCCCCAGACGGGGATCGTATCGCCGTGGTGCAACCACGGCCGACTGGAGATCCGACTTTGGACTGCGCGTTGGAGTTGCTGCGAAGGCGTGGCGCTCCCGTGCGGGCTGTGCACTGGATCGGCGGGCCACGTCTGGGACTTCGCCAGACGTACCTCTCGCATCTGGAGCGGTGCGGCATGGTGCATGCCGTGGCGGGCCAGATGTGCGGGGTGCTGCCGACGACCCGGTACCAGGCGACGGACAACGAGATCTGCCGGGACATCCGTACCCGGCTGGATTCGGCGATCCGTACCGGCGTACCACCGGACCCGCGGACCGCGGCGCTCGCCGCCCTGGCCCACGCGGTCGGTCTCGGAAAGCACCTGTATCCGGGGAACGAGGGACGCTCCTCGCGTTCCCGGCTGCGGGACTTGATCCGGCACGACCCGATGGGTGGGCTCGTGGCCCACGCCGTCATGGACGTGCAGAACGGCGCCGGCGCCCAGCCACGCCGTAACCCGGCCGCTCCGGCCGGGCGCCAGACCGCACCAGCCGCCAGGCCCGGTGCGCCGGAACCCGCCCGCGGTGTTCCGATGCAACCGCGCCGAGGCGCGGGCGCGATGGCGCGAGCCGTGGTGCACTGAGCCGCAGTGCCACGGCAGCGACGGCCGGCAACACGGCACCCCTGAGACCCGGTTCGGGAGCCGCTGGTCCGAGCGGGGCGGTGAGGCGCACGCAGTGCGCGCCCCACCGCCCCGCTCGGCTTTTCCGGCGCACCCGCGCCGGCGTACGCGTGCCGGCGCTCCCGTGGTGGCGTACGCGTGCCGGCGTCTTCGTGTCGTCGTCTTCGTGCCGGCGTCCCCGTCCCACCGACCTCGGCCGACGCCCCGGGTATCCGGAACGTGCCCGAACTGACGCGTACGCGCCGCATATACACGGTTTCCCAGCGGTAGGAACCACCTTGGTGGCAGTCTGCTCAACAGCAGATACGCAAAGTGGTAGTTACAGGCAGGCAGCCGGAGGTGCACGTCCCGTGGCGTCCAATGTCAATCCCACCGTCAGGCGACGCCGGCTGGGCCAGGAGCTGCGCAGGCTCCGCGAGCTCAAGGGCATGACGGCCGAGGAGGTGGCGGAGCGGTTGCTCGTCTCCCAGTCGAAGATCAGCCGACTGGAGAACGGGCGCCGGAGCATCAGCCAACGCGATGTCCGCGACCTGTGCGGGGTCTACGAGGTCGAGGACCAGCGGGTCGTGGAGTCCCTGATGGAGATGGCCAGGGATTCGCGGCAGCAAGGCTGGTGGCATGCGTTCGGAGACATCCCGTACAGCGTCTACATCGGTCTGGAGACGGACGCCGAGTCGCTGAGGGTGTACGAACCCCAGCTGGTCACCGGGTTGTTGCAGACCCGGGCGTACGCCGAGGCCCTGGTGCAGGGCGCGTTGCCGGAGACCTCCGCCGCCGACATCGAGAAGCGCGTCCAGGTGCGGATGCGGCGACAGGAACGTATCACCGCCGAACACAACCCCCTTCGTCTCTGGGTGGTGCTGGACGAGGCCGCGCTGCGCCGGCTCGTCGGCAACCGGCTCGTGATGCGCGAGCAGCTGGAGTACCTGATCGAGATGTCCCAGCAGCCGCACATCACCGTCCAGGTGCTGCCCTTCGAGGTGGGCGCGCATCCCGGCCTCAACGGTCAGTACGCGATCCTGGAGTTCGCCGACGCGGCCGACTCCAGCGTCGTCTACCTGGAGGGCGTCACCAGCGACCTGTACCTGGAGAAGGCCCATGACGTGCAGAAGTACGCCGTGATGTACGAGCACCTGCGGGCCCAGTCGCTGAACGTCGAGCAGTCCCGGCAGTTCATCGCCGACGCGGCGAAGGAGTACGCGCGCTGAACCCTCCCGGGGGCTTCCAAGAAGCCCTCAGGGGGCCGTCGGCGCCTTTCCCGGACGGTGGGCGCCGGATCGTACACCGGCGCCCCGCTCCAGCGGAAGTCTCCTCTGGAATATGCCATCCGGTCGAGTGAACGAGTGCTCCAGGCGAGGGAGTTGGCTAGTAGCGTCGATCACGCCAACCGGTTCAGAAGGTTGGCGTGAATCGCACTACAGCAACACCACAGCAAGCACCACAGCAACTCGCTACAGGAGTGGACATGGCACTGCTTCAGGGCACCACGGAGACGTGGACGAAGTCCTCCTATTCCGCAGGGAACGGGGCGTGCGTCGAGGTCAAGTCGCCGACGACCGCTGGACTCGCCGTACGCGACTCCAAGGTCGAGGAGGGGCCGGTCCTCGCGTTCCCGACCGGCGCGTGGAACGCGTTCGTGGCTTCGGTCAAGGCGTAGGGGCTTCGCTGACCCGTCGGCCACGCTCCCCACGACGACAACCACAACTGCACAAGCGTCACCTCAAGAGCCCTCTCGACTAGCTCGCCGTCCTTGCCGAGGGGGCTCGGCTTGTGCCCGCCCGACGACTTGTCCCACCGGTCGTCGGGCTGCTCGTCCCACCGGCCGTCCGACCACTCGTCCGACCAGTCGTCGGACCGGTCACCGCGTCACCTGGCGGACGGGGAAGGCCACGTCGCACACCGGGTCCTGTGGGCCCGCCGCGTCCCAGTCCGCGAAGTAGACCTCCCGGCAGGGACCGTCGTACTCCAGACCACCCTCTGCGCCGTTCTCCGGGCCGCCCTGTCGGGCCACCCACCCCTCCACCGCCTCGAAGGCCGCCAGGATCTGTGGATGCGCCACCTGCGCCTTGCTGATCCGCGTGTACGCCAGCGTGCGCGCCGGCTCGATGCGCACCTTCGTCTCCCAGGCCCGCCCGTGCCGCTCCACCCAGGCCCGGGCCGCCGCCTCGTCCGCCACCGGGACACAGGCCTCGGCCGGCCCGTCGCTCTCCATGGACACCTCCGCGTAGTACACGACGAACGGCGCCCCGGTCACACCCCCGCACGCGCGGGCCGCCGCCTCCAGCCGGCCCAGCGAGGCGCCGATCCAGGCCGGCAGCTCGTCCGCCAAGGTGTGCCGCGTCTCGGTGATCACCACCTGCGCGGGCACCTCCACCGTCTCCACCGCGAACGTCTCGTACATCTCCGAACTCCTCCCGGACAGTCGTCCACGGAGATATGCGGCAAGGGTCCGCTGCCCGGCGATCCGCCGCTCGACATCCGCCCAGTAGGCGGCCAGCAGCCGGGCGGCCGCGCCGCCGGCCGCCGTGTCGCCGTCGGTCGTGTCGCCGTCCGCCGCCTCGATCACCTCGGCGATCCGCGCCAGGGGCATGTCCAGCCGGCGCAGCAGCGCCACCAGCCGGGCGCGCTCCGTCTGCCCGGCCCGGTAGTACCGGTAGCCGGTCGTCTCGTCGACGTGCGCCGGGGCGAGCAGCCCCAGCCGGTCGTAAAGGCGCAGGGCCTTAGCCGAGAGCCGGGACCGCGCCGCGAACGCGCCGATCGTGAGCAGTGCCTCGTCCTCCACGCCCACATCCTCCGTCACCGGGCACCCGTGGCCCGGCGCGACCGACGCTCACCCCTGCCCCAGGGGGAAGGTCAAACAGCGGAACAGCGGAACAGCGGAACAGCGGAACAGCGGGACAGCGGGACCGGAACGCCGACGGCGGCCACAGGACACCGTGTCCCGTGACCGCCGACGCGAGGCTCGGACCTCAGCCGATGGCCTTCTCCACCGCCGCCACGACCTCCGCCGACTCCGGCTCGGTCTGCGGCCCGAACCGGGCGACGACCTGGCCGTCCCGGCCGATCAGGAACTTCTCGAAGTTCCAGCGGATGTCACCGGTGTGCCCCTCGCCGTCGGCGAAGGGGGTGAGACGGTCGTAGAGGGGGTGCCGGCCCTCCCCGTTGACCTCGACCTTCTCGGTCAGCGGGAAGGTCACGCCGTACGTCGCCGAGCAGAACTCGGCGATCTCCTCGGCGCTGCCCGGCTCCTGCCCCATGAACTGGTTGCAGGGCACCCCGAGCACGGTGAAGCCCTGCGCCGCGTACCGCTCCTGGAGCTGCTCCAGGCCGCTGTACTGCGGGGTCAGACCGCACTTGGAGGCCACGTTGACAATGAGCACCGCCTTGCCGGCGAAGCCCGGCAGGTCGGCGGAACCGCCCTGGAGAGCACCGATCTCGATGTCGAGCACGGACCCGTTGTTCTCTGTAGTCGTCATAAGCGGATGCTAACTCCGCTAAGCGACGGACCGGGTCCCGGCCTCCACCGGCACGTCTCCGCCGCCGTCCGCGAGAACAGCACCGCCCGCCAGTGCGATGACACTGACGGAGCCCGCGTCACTCGCTGTGACCCCGACGTCGGCTACTGCCGGTCGGCAGGAGCGGAAGGGTCCGGCGACGGTTCCCGCGGAGCGGTGACCTCGGCCACCGGCCCGAACCTGTCGGCGACGGCCGCGATCTGCTCGATCCCGGCCTTGAGCGCGGCCTGCCCCTCCGGGGCCTCCAGCTCCCGCTCGTTCTTCTCGACCTCCTGGTCGAGCCGCTTGGTCGCGCGCTCGAAGTAGCGCAGCAACTCGACCGGGAAGGGCATCACCAGCGTGGAGTTCTTCTCGGCGGCCACCTCGACGACCGTCTGCAGCAGCCGCAGCTGCATCGCCTCGGGCGAGTCGGACATGATCCGGGAGGCGTTGGCGAGCTGCTGCGCGGCCTGGAACTCACCGTCCGCGGTGATGACCCGGGCCCGCCGCTCCCGCTCGGCCTCCGCCTGCCGGGACATGGACCGCTTCAGCGACTCCGGCAGCTGTACGTCCTTGATCTCGACCCGGTCGATGTGGATGCCCCACTCGGCGGCCGGGCTGTCGATCATGAGGGCGAGCCCCTCGTGCAGCCGCTCCCGGTCGGTGAGCAGGTCGTCGAGGTCGCTCTTGCCGATGATGGACCGCAGCGACGACTGGGCGACCTGCCCGACGGCGAAGACGTAGTCCTGCACCTCGATGGCGGCGCGGATCGGGTCCGTGACCCGGAAGTAGACGACGGCGTCGACCTTCACGGACACGTTGTCCTTGGTGATGCCCTCCTGGGTGGGCACCGGCATGGTGACCACCTGCACGTTCACCTTGCGCATCCGGTCGGCGAAGGGGATGAGGAACGTGATCCCAGGGTGCCGGTACGTCGGCAGCGCCTTGCCCCACCGGAACACCACCCCGCGGTCGACCTGGTTGACCACGCGCATCCCACTGCGCAGCACGAGCAGGGCCAGTACGAAGGCGACTACGACCCCTACGACGGCGCCGTCCATCGGCACTCACTCCATTCTCCGACGAGATCCCGACAAGGATCCGGTAAGGAAGAGGACACCGGCCGGGCTCCCCGGGATGCGGGGGCAGGCGTCAGGAGTGCGTAAAGAAATCGAACGGGACCCGCGGTCACCTCGGCACGATGTTCACCGCGCGGTAAGGGTAGCCGTCCTGCCTGAACCCGGGATCCTCCCAGTCGAGTTCCACCCGCTGCCCCGCGGTCAGGGTGCGGAACCCCGCCATCTGGATGTGGGAGAAGTGCCCCCAGCACCCACCGGGAGTCTCGGGGGAGTCGAGAACGCCCCACCCCTCCTCGTCGTACCACTCACGAACGGTCGCCGTCACCATGGTCCCGAACCCTACGGGGGCGGACGCCGGAGGAACGTAACACTCGTGCTCCAAGGGGTTCTTGGCGCTGTGGGGGCCGCGACCAGCGCCTCACGGTGATCGACCGATCGAGGGCGGTGACGCAGGAACGCCCGGCCGGGAGAACCCGGCCGGGCGTTCCTGCCCTGCCCTGCGTGATGCCCTGCGTGAACCGCTCGCGTGCTGTCCGAGCGTCTGGCCGAGCGCCTGTCCGAGCGTCTGGCCGAGCGCTCCTAGTCGACGTCCACCTGACCGTCGTCCGACTTCCGCCCCTTGCTGGAAGGCAGCTGGAGCAGGGCGCTGCCGCTGCCCTCGCTCTTTTCGGGGCGGTGGCCGTCGGAGTCCTGGCCGCTCAGGTTCTGCCGGACCGAATCGAGGATCGTCAGGCCCTGGGACACCAGGCCGGCGGCGATCTCGCCGAGGCCGTCCGCGCCGTTGAGGACGTTCACGTTGGCGCCGGCGAGGCCCCCGGCGGCCTCCTTGACGATCTGCGGGAGCTGGTCGATCAGCATCCGGTCGAGCGCGACCCGGTCGTACGACGCCGCCGCCTGGGCCTGGATCGTCATCCGCTCCGCCTCGGCGGCCGCGAGGATCCTGACCCGCTCGGCCTCGGCCTCGGCGGGCTTCACGACCTCGGCGACCAGCTGCTGCTGGCGCAGCTTGGCCTGGCGCAGGGCCAGCTCCGTCTGGGCGGCGAGCACCTCCTGCTGGGCGTGCGCCTGCGCCAGCGGCCCGGCCTGCGCGGCCTGCGCCTGGGCGCGGTCCACCTCGGCCGAGTACTCGGCCCTGACGATCGCGGTCTGCCGGGCGTACTCGGCCTGGTTACGGGCCGCCACCTGCTCCGCCTCGACCGAGGCCTGCGTGGCCTGCGCCTGGGCGATCTGCGCCTGCCGCTGGATGGCCGCCTTGTGCGGGGCCGACATCGCGTCGATGTAGCCGACGTCGCCGTCGTCGATCGACTGGATCTGCAGCGAGTCGACGATCAGGCCGATCTTCGCCATCTCCGTCTTCGACGTGTCCAGGACCTCAGCGGCGAGCTTCTGCCGCTCGGTGACGATCTCCTCGACCGTCATCGAACCGATGATGGCCCGCAGGTGGCCGGCGAAGATCCGGCCGGTGAGCACGGACATCTGCTCCTGGTCGGAGAGGAAACGCTGGCCGGCGTTGATGATGCTTTCGTTGTCGTTGCCGACCTTGAAGGCGATGACCGCGCGCACGTGCAACGCGATGCCCTGCTTGGTCACACAGGTCTCGGTGACCTCGGACTCACACATGGACAGCGTGAGGAACCGGACCTTCCGGAAGACCGGCAGCACGAACTTGCCGTGCCCCGTCACCACTCGGAACGGCGCGCCCCCCAGTCCCCGCCTGCCCCCCGAGATCAACATCGCCTCGTCGGGAGCGGGTACGCGGTATCCGAACATGCTTGTACTCCTCAGCCGGCCTCGGCACTGTTGCCGAGCGCGTCCAATGGATCCACCCACTCGATGACGCCGACTTCGCGGCATCCACGTGATTCGATCACGAGCACCGTGGCGCCCTCCGGCAGGGGATCCTCCGACCAGGCGAGGAAGGTCTCGGAGCCGCCTCGGACCCGTACCAGGACTTCGCCGGGGCCGACGGAACCACGGGTTCCGATGAGTATCAGTCCCGTGCAGCCGATCACGGCGTCGTCCTGCGGCATCACCGGCCCGCCCTCCTCGTCCTGGCCCATGATTCCGACGATAGACCCACCGGGCCCAGCACCCAACGGCCAGGCACTCACCCCCTCGCCAAAAGCCCACCCCGCCTCGGCCGCCCACCGGTCCGGCGCCCCCCCCCGCAGGCCCACCGGTCCGGCACTCCGGCCCCGTATCTCCAGCACTCGACCGGTCGGCTCCTGAACGCTCCTCGATCGGTACGCTTCTGCTCGGAGGCGGGAATGATCAATGCGATGGTCTTCGGCGTCAGTGGTGCCATCTGCCTTGCTCTGGGGGCGTGGTTCGTCCGGCGGCAGCGCCGCAGACACGCCGGCACCCTCGTGGGGTGGGGCGGACTCGCCCTCGGGCTGGGGCAGTTGATACGCGCGGTGGCCTCCTTGGCCGGAGACCGCCAGCCGCTCGGTCTCATCCTCGCCATCTGTTGCGCCGTACTCAGCGTGGTGGGCTACACCCTGGTGGCGCGTGCCCCGGACCCGTTCCGGAACGGTCGCGGCGGCCGGAAGCGCCGGAAGCTGCCGCCGATCCGCCCCTGACGGGCCGCAGCACCAACAGGCCGGACACCGCCCACGGCGCGCTCCGTGTCGCTCGACACCGGTGCCGGTACCTGCACCGATATCTGCACCGATCCCGACGCCAGGCCGGGCCGCGTCTCAACTGTTGTCTCAGCCCTGGCCATCGTCGAAGACGAAGAGCGGTTTCGCGGCGTGTGCGGGTGCTTCGGCGAACTCGATGGCTTCAGCGAAGCGTTCGAGCGGGAAGGGCCGGCCTTGGGGGATGGTCATCACTCCGTCGGTGACCAGACCACGAACCTCGGACAGTGCGCGCAGCGCCTGCGCAGGTGAAGCGGTGCCGAACCAGCGGTTGAGCCAGAAGCCACGGACCACTTTGGTCTCGTAGATGACCGAGCGGGCCTGCAGCGGGATCGTCAGCGCCGCCGGGTCGGTCTGCCGGTGGGTGGAGAGCGCGCCGTAGACCACGACCTCTCCTCCCGGAGCCAGTGCCTGGGACACCTGGGCGCCCACGGGGCCCGCGACGCAGTCGGTGGCCTTGCGTACGCCGGCCGGTCCCGCGATCTCGGCCACCCGCGCCACCAGGTCCTCGTCCTCGGTGCAGATGACCTCGTCACCGCCGAGCGCTTTGATCTCCTCGACGGCAGCGCGCCGCCGCACCACGTTGATCGTGGGAATCCCCAGATGCCTGGCGAGCTGGATGACGAGCCGGCCGACGGTGGAGCCCGCGGCCGTCTGCAACAGCCATTCACCCGGCTGTACGTCGAGTTCGCGGGTGACCAGGAGCAGCGCGGTCAACGGGTTGACGGCGAGCTGACAGGCGCTGGAGTCGCTCAGACTGTCGGGGACCGGCAGGAGCCTGTGCTGGTCGGCGACAAGGTATTCCTGCCAGGTACCGGCCACCGGCGGCCCGGGCACCGCCGGGACGGCGACGGCCACCACGCGCTCGCCGACCTTCAGTCCCTCGGTGCCCGGTCCCAGGGCCTCGATACGGCCCACGCATTCCATGTGCCCCCCGACAGTGGGAAAAGCGGGGGAGAAGCCGTAGCGGCCACGCAGCACGTGCAGGTCGCTGGCGTGAATCGGAGTCGCCGTCACGCGGATCAGCGCCTGACCGGCCTCCGGTGTGGGAACGGGCCGGGATTCCAGCCGCAGGACATCGGCCGGTTCGCCGACCGTTCCGGCTACGAGCGCGCGCATGGATGGCGCCATGGTGACCTCGTCTCTCAACGCCCGACGAACCCGGCGGACGTCCTGGCCAGGAAGAACGCGCCCCGTGCCGGGAACGGGAGCCGTGAGTCAGGACGGGGGCTGGAGGACCGTGTCAATGACGTAGATGGTGGCGTTCGCGGCCCTGATGTTGCCGCAGACGATGTTCGCCTTGCCGTTGACCTTGAAGTCGGTGCCCGAGCCCGACGTGGTCAGTTTGCCGCCTTCCACCGTCGTGAAGGAGCCCTTGGAGAGTTGGTCCGGGGTGATCCGCCGGTCCACGACGTGGTAGGTCAGCACCTTCTTCAGCTGCCCCGGATTGCCGAGCAGTGAGGCGAGCTGCGACACGGACGCCTTTTGGAAGGCCTGGTCGTTGGGAGCGAAGATGGTGATGTCGGGTTTCCCGTCGAGGGCGCCGCTCAGCTTCGCCCTGACCGCGGCGGAGACCAGATGACTGAGCTGCGGATATGCGGCCGCAGCCTCTACGACCTTGTCCTTGGCCGTGTTGGCCTTCTGGGCGAGCGCCGAGCAGCCGGGACCGAACGTCCCCGACGGGCTGGGGGAGGCGTCCTGCGCGTGGCTCTGCGACGCCAGACCTCCCAGCGCGAGCGGGATGGCGACCAGAGCTGTCGCGGTGGCCTTTGCCGTACGCATGCGGATGAACCTCATCGCAACCTTCCTCCCATGGAGGCGTGAGCACTGCAGAGGTTTGACTGCGGAAGCCTTCGTGTCGGGTGGACAGCCTTCGTGTCCGGTGGACAGCCTTCGTATCCGGTGGACGGGGTGGGAGTGGTGGGCGGCCGCGCGCCCGGCCCTGGGCCGATGCCCCCCGATCACTCAGCGAGCGTATCCAGCGGGTACGAGTGAGCGCATCTCGGAACGTGCTGCCCCGCCACCGCGACTGCGACCGCGTACGCCCAGGAGCCGGGACCCGCGGCGCCGGGACCTGGTGCGATCCTGGCCCTCGCCTCGTAAAGCGCCTCGCATCGCGCCACGGGCGCCCCGGACTTACGGTGGCCGTGTTGCTCGCGGGGCGCCCGGTACGGCGCGCGGTAGACGCCCTCATCCGGGTTCCGGCCCCGTTCTCCGGACACGTACCCGCCGGTCCGCACGATGGACAGGCGCCCGCCGGGACGCGTGGTGAGTCCGGCGGCGCTCGTCGCCGATCTGGTGAGGCCGGGGAGGACACCGCCGATCACGGAAGGCCGGGGCGGAACATGATCGACAAAGCCGAGTACGCCTCTGTGGACGGGCCACCGGCCCCGTCGGCCTGCGGACGGCAGGGACGAGGCGGCAAGCCTCCGCCATCGCCGGCCGCGGACCTCCCAGGGCACGGATGACACCGCGGAACGGCCATGACGACAGGTCGGTCCGACCGGCACGAAGAGGGCGTGGGGCCGTTCACCACGCGGCTCACCTGGGCTCTTCCCGGGGGCGGTACGGCGGTCTGGGAGTCGCGGGCCGCGCGTAGGCGCGGCACGTTGACCGTGCGTGCCGAAGGTGCTGCCGAGGGACGCCCGCGCACCGCGGACCCCGTGTCGCTCGCACGGCTGCGCAGGCTGAATTCCGTCGCGGCCGTCTCCTTCTGCATCGGCGGGCTTCTGTTCGCTCTCGGTGCCGGCCTCTCCCAGTTGGGCTCCGGCAGCGCCACGACGAGCGCCTCGGTCTACTTCGCCGGGGGCCTGTTCTTCACCGCCGGCGGCTACGCGTCGCTGTTGCAGGCGATCAACACGCCTCGCCGCGGCGACCACGGCGCTCTGCTGACCTGCGAGTGGAGATGGTGGAGCTACGAACCCCAGCGCATCGACTGGCTGAGCGCCTTCGTCCTGTTCGCCGGAACGCTCGTCTTCGGCGTCAACCTCCTCGACTCCTTCCTGCAAGGGCTCAGCGTCCAGCAGGTCAACCGGCTGATCTGGACCCCGGACCTGATCGGCTGCGCCCTCTTCCTCGTGTCCGGGCACCTCGCCTTCGGCGAGATCTGCCATGGATGGCCATGGCCGTGGCCCTGTCTGCGGGCGCGAAGCCTCGGCTGGTGGATCGTCGCGATCAACCAGTTCGGCTCATGGCTCTTCCTGGTCTCGGCCCTGGCCGCATTCACCCGCCCGGCGACCGGCAGCGAGCTCAACACCGCCATCGCCAACTGGGGGACCCTCGTCGGGGCGCTGTGTTTCACGGCCGGCGGACTCTCCCAGTACTTCGAGCGCCCCGAGCCGGCCGAGCCTGCTGAGCCCACCGAGCCTGCCGAGCTCGCCGAGCCGGAATGACCGTGACCCGTCCTCTTTCCGACCGCGCCGGAGCCTGTCGGCCGTGCGGCCGGGGGCTCCGCCGGGTGGGGCCCACCGCGAGGCGTCGGGCGCTGCCGTGGGAAAAGGCCGGCGGCGCGGTTGCCGGCCTCGGTGCGCAGGCATCCGGCTGGGGCGAGCCGTAGCGTGAGGGGATGAGGGACAGGTCGTAGAGGCGGAGGGCGATGGCGGGGATGGATTACGCTGCGCTGTTCGCGGCCACGCCGAGTCCGTATCTGGTGCTGGGCCCGGACCTGACGATCGTGGAGGTCAACCGGGCCTATCTGGAGGCGACCGGCCGCACCAGGGAGGACCTGCTCGGTCAGCACGTCTTCGACGCCTTCCCGGACAATCCGACCGATCCCGAGGCCGACGGGGTCCGCAACCTGAACGCCTCCCTGCACCGGGTCCTGGTCTCGCGGAAGCCGGACACGATGGCCCTGCAGAAGTACGACATCCCTGTCGCGGGGCGGCCAGGGGCGTTCGAGGAGCGGTGGTGGTCGCCGATCAACACACCGATCCTCGCTCCGGACGGCACGGTGCGGTGGATCATTCACCGGGTGGAGGACGTGACCGCGTTCGTCAAGGCCCGCGCCGCCGGTAAGCGGCCGCCGGCAGCGCAGCTGACCGAGCGGGAGGCGCTGGAGGCCGAGCTGTACGCGCGGGCCCGCGAGCTGCAGCGCCTCAACGAGGAGCTGCGCCAGTCCCACGACCGCGAACGTCAGGTGGCCGTCACCCTCCAGGAGGCGATGCTCCAGTCGCCGGACCTGGGCCACCACCAGGACATCGCGGTGCGTTATCTGCCCGCGACGGGATCGCTGAACGTCTGTGGCGACTGGTACGACGTGGTCGACCTTTCCGACAGTCGTTTCGCGGTGGCGGTCGGTGACGTGGTCGGGCACGGCCTGGAGGCCGCAGCCGTCATGGGCATGCTGCGCAGCGCACTGAGCGCCGCGACCCGGGCGCTGGAGCGGCCGGCCCTGGTGGTGGAGGCGCTGGGGCTGTACGCCCGGTCGGTGGAGGGCGCGCTGAACACGACCGTGATCAAGGCGGTGGTGGATCCCCACAGCCGCCTGATCGTCTACAGCAGTGCGGGTCATCCCCCGGCGATCCTGGTGCACCCGGACGGGGCCTGCGAACTGCTGGACCAGGCCACCGATCCGCCCCTGGGCGCCCGCCCCGAGCACGTCTCCCGCCCCCAGGCGGACTTGTCCTACGCCCCCGGCGACACCCTCGTGCTGTACACCGACGGGCTGATCGAACGCCGCGGCGAGGACATCGAGGCGGGCCTGAAACGCCTCACCGACGCCCTCGGCCGCTGCGCCACCCTCGCCCCGGAGGCCGTGGCCGACGCACTGCTGGCTTGCCTCGGCCTGTCCGGCGGAGCCCCCGACGACATCGCTCTGGTCGTCGTGCGACTCTGACGGATTCCCCGTGCCGAGGAGACCCGCTCCGGCATTCGACGGCCGCTTCGTTGGCGAACCGATTCCAACAGCCGTCGCACAACGCAGCCATGAGATCAATGCGCCCCCGACTGCGTACCGTCGGCCCGACCTCCCCGCAGCGCTGGCACAAGTGCTCGTCACGATCGCCGGTCGCCCCCATGTTTTCGAGTGTGAGCGAGCCTGACCAAATCGCAGTAGGGCGCGATTTGGCCTTATCGAGAGGTCAAATCCACATCAGATCGCTTTGGGCGAGCGCGTATGCGACCGAGGCCGAGCTGGAGGCACGCACGCCTGCTCCCTGGCGGCAGATCGTGGGCAGCAATACGCTACGGCCATGAATCCGTGGGATGCGGGGCGTGGGGTCCTCGCCGTGGGACCCGGTGGCCTGTCGCCTCTCAAGCGTGACACAAGCGCGGGTTGGGTGTCCGGAATCTGGGGCGTGGTCGCGGTCCTGGTCATCCTCGCTCTGGTCGCGCTCCTGGTGTTCTCCGTGCGCCGGGGCTCCTCGTCGGACGACGAAGACTGATTCGTCGCGGTGTTCCGGCCCTTGAGCTGCACTGCGCCCTTGCGCTGACATCGCATGCGGCTGCCTTCGGCATGCCGCGCGCCATGGCGATCACATGGTCGTCCGTGTACACGACGCGGATAGCCGCGGGGTCCCCACCTGCTCGGGCGGTCCTCCCGACGGACGCCGCGCAGGGTTGCGGCCTTGGACGTGGTGTACGGGTTCGAACGTCGGCGAGGCCGTGCCAGGGCTTTCGGGGAGGCTCCGCCGACGCCGACGCCGACGCCGACGCCGACGCCGACGCCGACGCCGGCAGCCGGTCCCGCGCCGGGCCGCGGGACCGGCGGCGCGATCACTTCTGGATCACAGCGCTGTCCAGGGCGATGTTGCGCCCGCTGCTGGCGGGGTTGATGTCGGGTGCGACGGTGACCACGACGGTGTGGGGTCCGGCCGGCAGTTGCGGACTGGTCCACACACTCGACGAAGCCGCCCGCCCGGACGCGTAGTTGTCCACCGTCACGGGGGCCGAGCCGTCGACGCTGACGTACATGCGCCCTTGGTCGGTGTCGCGGACGGCCCGCAGGGTCACCTGCCGGCCCGTGAAGTGCAGCAGCGCCGTCGAGCCGGGCACATAGCTCCAGTTGGCGGTGGCGTCGTACATGTCGCTCACGCCGTTGGTCTGTCCCCAGTTCGTTCCGTACTGGAAGTAGTCCGATCCGCTGCCCGTCACGGCGGCGTCGACGGTCGTGCTGCCCTGGCCGGCGGGGACGACGGTGACGAGGAAGGCATCCTGGGCGGCCGCTCCGGCGAGCGACAGGCGCACGCTGTCGGTTCCGGCCGGAACGGTCTGACTGCTGACGGTGACGGGTTGGTCGAGGGGCGCCTGGTCGGGGATGCGCTGGACGGTGACGGTGACGCCGCTGCCGCCGGACAGTGCCGGGCTGGTCAGGCCGTTGATGGTGAGATCCGCTGACGGGACGCCGGAGGTTCCCGCGGCCAGCACCGAGGCTCTCTTGCGCACGGGATCGACGGTGGCGAGGGCATCGAGCGTGCCCTGCGTACCGACCTGTGCCCGTGAGCCGGTCATGTCGGCGTAGCCCTTGTAGACCCACCACTGGCCGGTCGGCCGCAGCACACCGTTGCTGCGGACCAGGACGCCGTCGAGAGTCCCCGCCGCACAGCAGTCGTCCCAGATGGCGTGGGAGGCGGAATCGACGCCGGACTTCGCCAACTGGGCCAGGTACCAGGCCTGATAGCCGGCATGCTGCTCATCGCCGTGGAGGTATTCGTTCATCGACAGCGGCAGTCCGCCCAGCCCCTTGGAGTCGAGCAGGGAGCGCATGGTCTGGGCGTCGGAGACGGGCGTGCCGCTGAAGTGCCAGTTGATGACGTCGGGAACCGTACCGGCGGCTTTGGTGTGGTCGAGGAAGGGGGAGACGTTGTTGGGGCTGAAGTCCCACAGGGAGGGGCCCACGATCACCGACTGCGGCGCGGCGGCCCGCAGTTCACGTACCGCGGTGTCCCACATCTGGTAGTACTGCGTGGTGTTGAAGCCAGGTGGGAAGAACGCGCCGGTGGGCTCGTTCCAGATGTCGTAGCGGACCTTGACTCCGGAGGCGGCGACATCGGCGGCCAGTCGGCGCAGGAAGGTCCGCCAGTTGCCGCAGTCGCCGCCGGTGCAGGGATAGACGGTGGCGGCGGGCTGGGTGGTGTCGGCACCCCAGATGTCACTGACGAGCAGGTCGTAGGTGCCGGCGTAAGGCGGCGTGGTGAGCCTGCGGGCCTGGGCGAGTGCCGAGTTGAGGCGGCGGGTGTAGCCGCTGCCGGGGCTGTAGTTGTCGCCGACCCATCCGCCGCCGTCGAGACGGGCGCCGCCCCCACGCGCCGAGCGGGGGGCGAGCGGGGCCAGCAGGCTGTCGTCAGGGCCGCTCCCGTCCTCGCTCAGCCCGTACAGAAAGCCGCTCCCGACACCGGTGGCAGCGCCCTGGGTGGTGCCCAGGTCGACGGTGATGGCCTGTCCGTCGGCGTGAGCCGGTGCGGTTGCGGCCAGCTGGCCGCCGGGGACGAGCAGGGCGAGCGAGGCGAGCAGCGCGGCGAGTCCGCCGCGGCGGCGGATGCCGGTGCCGCGGGCCGGGTGCGGTGCGGCCGGGTGCGGTGTGGCCGGGTGCGGTGTGGGCGGGTGCGGTGCGGCCGGGTGCGGTCCGGCCAGGAGCGTTCTGGTTGGTGGCGAATGCAGGGGGTGTGACATGGGGTGTCCCTTCTTTGTCCGCAGCCCGGTGGGCTGGGGCGGCTCCGGGGGACGGCCGCCTGAGCGGCGGCCTGCTTCAGTGGGCGAACGCAGCGGCGATGGGGGAGCCGTCGCGCACGAAGACCGGGATGCGGTCGAGCGGTGCGTCGGCGGTGACCGTCCGGCCGCCCGGGTGGAGGTGGTGGCCGGCCGTGTCGATCCAGTCGGCACCCGCGGGCAGGTAGACCTGGCGGCGGCGCTCGCCCAGCCGGGCGACGGGGGCGACGAGCAGGTCGGGGCCGCACAGGAACTGGTCCTCGACCGTCCAGGCAATGGGGTCGTCGGGGAAGTCGAAGAACAGGGGGCGGATGACAGGGGCGCCGCTGGCGCTGGCCGCGGCCATCTGCTGATGCAGGTAGGGACGCAGATCCTGGCGCAGGCGGAGTTGACCGGTGAGGATCGCGTAGGCCTCCTCGCCGTACGACCACAGTTCGTTGGGGCCGCCGCTGTGACCGGCGGCGAAGCTGTCGCGCGGCTCGCGGTGGCCGTGCATGCGCAGCACAGGGCAGAAGACGGCGAACTGGAACCAGCGGACGACCAGTTCACGGTAGTCGGGGTCGTCCGGGTCGCCGCCGTGGAATCCGCCGATGTCGGTGGTCCACCACGGGATGCCGCTCAGCCCGGCGCTCAGCCCGGCGCGTATCTGCGAGGCAAGGGCCCCGAACGTGGCCGGGATGTCGCCGGACCACAGGGCGGCCCCGTAGGCCTGGCTGCCGGCCCAGGCGGAACGCACCAGACTCACCGGGACTTCTTCACCCGCGGCGCGCGTGTGCTCGTAGAAGCCCCGGACGTGTTCGCGCGGGTAGAGGTTGGCGACCGCGCGGCCGGGGCCCGCCGCGTAGCGCAGGTTGCCGAACTGCTCGGGGAACAGCTCCGGTTCGCACGCGTCCAGCCACCACAGCCGGAAGCCGAGGTCGAAGTAGTTGCGCTTGACCCGGCTCCACACGAAGTCGCGGGCCCGTTCGTCGGTCGGGTCGTAGAAGGTCACCGGCAGGGGCTCGCCGGCGAACTGGCCGTCGGGGAAGACGTGCTGGAACGGCTGGCCCTGCTCGGTGCCGACCAGCAGCCGCTCGTCGCGCATGCGGGCGTAGTTCTCGCTCAGGACACTGACGGACGGCCAGACCGACAGGAGCGGCCGTACCCCCATGCTCTCGAGCTCGGCCACCATGCCGGCCGGGTCGGGCCAGTCGGCCTCGTCGAAGCGCCAGTCGCCCAGGTGCGGCCAGTGGAAGTAGTCGACGGCGATGACCGACAACGGCAGGCCCCGCCGCTGGTAGGCGCGGGCCACCTCCAGCAGTTCGTCCTGGGTGCGGTAGCGCAGCCGGGACTGCCACAGGCCGAGGGCCCATTCCGGCAGCACGGGAGCGTGCCCGGTGGCGTCGGCGTAGTGGTGCATGATGCCGGCCGGTGTGGGGTGAGTGGTGATCCAGTAGTCGATCTGTTCGGCGGCGTCGGCGACCCAGCGCGTCTGGTTGGCGGCCAGTTCCACCCGCCCGACGGCCGGCTGGTTCCACAGCAGGCCGTAGCCGCGGGAGGAGAGGGTGAAGGGGATGGTGACCTCGCCGTTGCGCTGCACGAGATCGATCACCATGTGCTTGTGGTCGAGGCGCCCGTGCGAGTGCTGGCCAAGACCGAAGAAGCGCTCCCCGTCGTAGGAGGCGAACCGCTGGTCGATCCGGCAGCCGTGGTCACCGGCCGGGGTGAACTGGCGCGGGCCGGGCCACGCGAAATGCCCCACGTCCTCGCGCAGCAGCTCCGCCCCGTCCTCGGTGCGCGCGAAACGCAGCCGCCCCTGCGGCGACAGCTCCACCCGCAGGCGTCCGACGGTGAGGATCCTGGTGCCGGACGTGTCCGTGTGCACACGCGCGTCGGCGGCGGCGGGCGAAGCGCCCAGGGCTCCGGGCAGGTCGTCGCGGATCCGGTGACGGGCCGCCCGCACCCGGACGCTGTCGGGGCCCCAGGGCTCCACCCGGACGACGTGCTCGGCGTCACCGAACTCGAGCCGGCAGGCCTCGGCATCGGGAACATCGGGAACATCGGGGGCACCGGGGATATCGGGGACGGGCGCGGGGATGAGGTGGTCGGCTGCCTGGGGGGCCGGCGGGACGGGCGGTGTGGTGGTGTCGGGCAGGGACACACTGCTCCTTTCGACAGAGCGGGGTGGAGCGGAAGACGGCGGTATCGCGTGGCACCCACCGGACGGCGCGGCCAGTCCTTGAGGTCAGTCCTTGAGACCAGTCCTTGAGGTCAGTCCTTGACCGCGCCGCCGACGAGACCGGCTGCCACATGCCGCTGGGCGATGACCAGCAACAGGGCGGCGGGCAGGGAGGAGATGACGGCCGTGGCCATCACCGAGTTCCAGCTGGTGGTGTTGGTGCCGGCGCCGATGTAGTCGTACAGGCCCACCGTGATGGGCTTCCAGGTGGTGGAGTTGAGGTTGAGGGTGGTGGCGAACAGGAAGTCGCCCCAGGCGAAGAGGAACGCGAACAGCCCGGACGTGATCAGCGCGTTGCGGGACATGGGCAGCACGATCCGGCAGAAGGCACCTACGGTGCCCGCGCCGTCCAGCGATGCCGCTTCCAGCACCGAACGTGGAATGCCCGTTGTCATGAAGGCCCGCAGAATCAGCACGGCGAAGGGCACGGCGAGGGTGGCGTCCGCGAGGATCAGGGCCGGCGCCGAGTCGAGGATTCCCGCGGAGGCGAAGATCCGGTACAGGGCGTTGGCCATCACGATGCCCGGCACGAGCTGGACCACGAGCAGCACGCTCAGCAGCGTTCTGCCGCCCGCTGTGCGCAGCAGCGCCAGGGCGTAGGCGGCCGGGGCGGCGACGGCCAGGGTCAGGAGGGTGGCACCGGCCGCGATGACCAAGGAGGCCAGCAGGTGGCCGCCCTGCTGGGACAGCGCGTCCCGGTAGCCGCTGAGGGTGCCGCCCCACGGCAGCCAGTGCGGGGAGCGCCGGGCCAGCTGCTGATTGGTCTGGAAGGAGGCGTTCACCATCCAGTAGAGCGGAAACAACATGACCGCGACGATGGCGACACCGGCCGTGGTCTTGATCCAGGACGGCAGGGACCGGCGCCGGCGCACACGGCGCGCACGGCGTGCGCTGTGGGCGAGGGCCGCGCCGGCCCGGACGGGGGCGTGGACAGTCATGTCAGTGGTTCTCCGCTTCGGCACGTAGCGAGCGCAGATAGAACAGCGCGAAGACGGCGGCCACCACGATGAGCAGGTTTCCCGCCGCCGCACCGAGCCCGAATTCCGCCAGCCCGCCGAAGGACAGCTGGTAGGCGTAGGTGGTGACGGTGTGGGTGGCGTTGGCCGGTCCGCCCTTGGTCATCACCCAGATCACGTCGAAGACCTTGAGCGTGTAGATCAGACCGAGCGTCAGCACGACGCCGATCACCGGCCTGAGCTGCGGCAGCGTGATGTGGCGGAACTGCTGGCGCCGTCCGGCGCCGTCCAGGGCGGCCGCCTCGTACAGCTCCGCCGGGACGGCCTGCAGACCGCCGTAGAGGATGACCATGTTGAACGGCACACCGATCCAGACGTTGCAGATCAGCACGGCGGTCATCGCGGTGCCGGGGTCGTTGAGCCACGGCACCGGATGCTGGACGAGGTGCAGGTTGAGCAGGATCTGGTTGACGACACCGTTGCTGGTGTCGAGCATCCAGCGGAACAGCGTGCCGGAGACCACCAGCGGCAGCAGCCACGGGATCAGCAGCAGCGCGCGCAGCAACTGGCTCAGCGGAAAGGCACGGTGGAAGAACTCCGCGAGCCCCAGACCGATGGTGAACTGGAAGAAGAGCGAACCCGCGACGAACACCAGCGTGTTGACCGCGGCCGTGTGGAAAACCGGATCGCTCAGCAGCTTCGTGTAGTTGTCGAGGCCGTTGAAGGGGGCCTTGCCGCTGTAGAGGGACTTGATGCCGTAGTCCTGGAACGACAGCACGACGTTACGGCCCAGCGGATACAGGTAGAACACCGCGACGAACACGACGACCGGCACGACGAATCCCAGGCCCAGCCGCCGGCTCCGCGCCGACCAGGCGGCAGGCCCGGGCGGCCGCGGCGACGGCCCGCCGCCGGACCCGGCGGGGGCGTCCTTGGAGACTGCCAGCGCCACCGCTACCTCCTCCCTGCCCCGGGCCCGGCCTCTGCCCCGACCCCGGGCCCGACCCCGACCCCGGGCCCGACCCCGGGCCCGACCCCGACCCCGACCCAGGGCCCGACCCCGGGCCCGGGCCCTGCCCCGGGCCGGCATCCGGCCGCGGCCGCGGTCCTCATCGCGTCGCCTCGCGCTGAGCCTCGGCCAGGGCCGCCGCCGGCGACTTGCCGCTCGACAGCGCCGCCTGCACGGCCGTCCACATGGCCTGCGAGTACTTCGGGTAGTCCGCTCCGAGTTCCGCCGTCCGGCCCCTGGCCGTGCCGATGGTCTTCACGAACGTCTTCATCTCCGGTACCGAGGAGGCCAGTTCAGCGGCCGCCGACTCGTCGGACGGCACGTAGTTGGTGAGTTTCGCCCAGGCCAGGCTGTTGTCCTTCGACACCATGCACTTGATGACCTCGGCCGCCTTGCGGGCCTTGTCGCCGTTGTTGCCGGCCGCCCACACCTCGCCGCCCAGGGCGCTCGAGGACGTCCCGCCGGCCGGGGCGGGAACCGGCACGATGCCGAAGTCCTTCATCCCCGCCTTCTGCAACTGGGGCAGCTGCCAAGGGCCGTTGACCATCATGGCCAGAGAACCGTTCGCGAACTGCTCCTCGACGTTCGCCTGCGTCCAGCTGAGCACGTCCTTGGGCGCCGCACCGGAGGCGACCAGGTCCTTGAGCAGTTGCAGCGCCGCCACGGCCTGCGGCGAGTCGAGCTTCTTCAGCGAAGCACCCGAGCCGAAGAAGAAGGACTCGAACTGGAAACTGCCCTCTTCCGTGGCCGGCACCGCGAAACCGACACCGCGCACCTTCTCGCCGTCGGTCAGCTTCTTGGCCGCCGTACGCAACTCGTCCCAAGTACGCGGTGGTTCGACGCCCGCCTTCTTGAACATCGCCGTGTTGTAGTACAGCGCCAACTGGTTCACACCGGGCGCCACCCCATACAGCTTCCCCTGGTACTGACCCGCGGCGACGATGTTCGGGTACAGCCCGTCCGTGCTCAGACCGGCCGCGCCGAGGTCGGCAAGGGCCCCGGTGGCGGCGAGCTGCTGCAGGTCGGGATTGTCGAGCAGGACCAGATCCGGTATCGCCCGGCTGCCGGCCAACTGCATCAGCTTGGTCCGCAGTTCCGGCACCACCTGCCGCTTGACGGTGACCCCGGCCTTGTCGCCGCACTCCTTGAGCTGCTTGGGCAGCGCGCTGTGCAGCGGCTCCGTGTTGTAGTAGTCCATCTCGGTCAGGGTGATCGTCTTTCCCCCCGCCGAGTCGGACGAAGAGCTTCCGCCGCAGGCGGTCAGTACGAGACCGGCTGCGGCGAGCAGCGCCGTCAGGGGGACGAACGAGCGGGGGCGGCGGGATCTGACATGGGTGGGCATGGCGGCTCCAGGAATGAGTGGATGCACGGACGGTGCGGGCGGTGTGCACGGCCGACGCGGGGCAGACGAGGGACCGTACGGTGACGGCGGGGTGCGACCGGCTGGGGAGTGCCGGCCGAAGACGGGGCCGGAACAGGCGGGGACCTGATGCCGGTGTCAGCGCGGTTGAGATGCGCGCGGGGTGTGAACGCTGGCCATGACCGCGGGCCAGGACTGTGAGCCAGGACTGCGGACTGCGGGATATGAGGGCGTGTCCCGAGGCTCGGCGGCTCGGCCTCGGGACACGAGGCTTCAGCGCGGGTGCACGCTGCCGGGGCCGGGCGCGGGCCCCAGGGTGCCGCGTTCGACCAGGTCAGGCCGGAGCAGCACATGATCGAACGACGTGGCCGGGCCGGTCACCGCCTTGTGCAGCGCCTCGACGGCCCGGCGCCCCATCTCGGCGGTGGGAACGTCGGCGGCGGTGACCTGAGGACTGAGACCGCACGCATTGTCCTGAGAGGTGACGGCCACCAGCGAGAAGTCCTCGGGCAGGCGCAGACCGGCCTGCCGAAGGCCCCGCAGGACGCCCGCCAGCGACCGTTCGTTGATCGTCACCAAGGCGGTGAGAGTGGGATCTTCTTCCAGCAGCGCCCGGGCGCACTCCTGTCCGGCGGACTGCTCGTCCTCACAGCACACCGCCCGTCCTTGCAGCCCGAGCTCGACCACGGTCTTCTCGAAGGCATCCAGCGCGCGGTAGGCAGGACCGTACTCACGGTCCAGGAGCGCCTGCGGGCGGTTCACCAGGGCGATCCTGCGATGCCCGAGCTCCGCCAGCCGCTCCACGGCCGTGGTCACCAGCCCGGCATAGTCCAGATCCACCCAACCGTGTTCCGCGTCGCTGCCGGTACGACCGATGGTGACGCACGGCATCGACTGCTCCAGCAGCCGCACCACCCGGGCATCGTGCAGCACGGTCTCCATCACGATCACACCGTCCACCCGGCGCTCGCCGAGCATGCGGTCGAAGGCCTCCTCGCGACCACTGGGCGACAGCAGGACGTCGTAGTCGTGATCGGCCGCGGCCTCGGCGACGGAACCGACGAAGTGCAACTGGTCGATGCTGAGATGGCCTCCCATCGGAGGGATCACCAGACCGAAGGCTCTTGTGGAGCCCTGGGCCAGCGCGCGTGCGGTGGCACTCGGCCGGTATCCCGACTCCTTGATGACCCGCTCGACCCGAGCCCTGACCTCTTCCGACACCGGGCGCTTGCCGCTCAGCACGTACGACACGGTGCTGCGTGACACCCCGGCTCGTTTGGCGATTTCGCCGATGTTCACTGCTCACCTCTCAGACCGACGGGGGCCTGTGGTCCCTTGTCGAACCGGTTCGCGAACCGGTTCGATGGCGATTACAAGCCCGCGGGATCGCCGACGTCAAGGGCTCTGCAGCACATTTGGCAGGCAGCCGACGTCAAGTAGGAGCCAGAACCCGTCAGATGAGGAGAGGCGGGACCGGACACCCGCCCGAGCGCCGGCCGGCCGACGCCGCGGCTGGGCACGGAAGCAGCCGTCGACCGCCACGGGGTCTCACTCGGCGTGATCGGGCTTCGTGGGCGATGTGAGGAGTGGTGGGGGGCGGCGCCGTGGAAGCCCTGGCCTCGCACGGCCCGAGCGGGTCACGGTGCCGTTCGTCTCCGCGCTGTCGGGCGAGCCCCGCCCGCTATCTCAAGCAGGGGCCGGCCGTCCACGGCGACATGATCCGGCCGCCAAGGCACCGCCACCCTCCTCAGGGCGCTCCCCGCGTCAGAAGTAGATGTCAAAGGCTCCGGCCCAAGATCGGTCCGGCGCCTTTTGCCTGGTGCCCCGGGCAGGATTCGAACCTGCGACACCGCTTTAGGAGTTCGATCAACGGGGGGGGGTACTGCATGCTGCGGTAAAGGGTGCGGTGGCGTAGCGGACCGCCGGGGACCGTGGGCGTACGCCGTCGTTGATGTCAGCCGCGGATGTCAGGCAGGCCGAGGGACGATGCTCACCGCTCGGTAGTCGTACCCGTCCTGCTTGAAGCCGGGGGCTTCCCACGCGAGGTCGACCTGCTGTCCGGGTGACAGCGTGCGGAAGCCGGTCGCCTGGATGTCGGCGTAGTGGCCGAAGCAGCCGCCGGGGGTGTCCGGGGAGTCGAGAACGCCCCACCCTTCCTCGTCGTACCACTCGCGGACAGTCGCAGTCACCATGGACGGAACCCTACGGCTTTTACTGCGCCGACGTGCCTGGCACCTCAGCTTGGGAAGCTGCGGGCACTCGAGGCCAGTTCGGGGGCTGACCTGGCGAACGCTCGGTGCGTGCTCCTTCCGGGATCGGCCGCTCTCACGGTACTGGGGCCGTATTCGGCTGTTTGGCCAACTAAAAGAGATGCCGTGCCGGGCGTCGCGACCGTCACAGGTCTTCGGCCTGTGATCATGGAGCGTTCATTAAGAGTGATCGACGAGGAGCTCCAGGTCGCGGGGCCGATGTACCGCCGCCGTGGGGCGCTCGCGGGAACGCGCTGTAGGTGATGTGGTGAACTGGTTGACCTCGCTGCCGGCGGTGGTGCTGGTTGTGGGCGGGCTCTTGCTCGCCTTACTGGTCGCGGCCGTCGCGCGGGTCGGCGTCCGGATGCTCGTGCCGGTCGAGGAACGGGATCGGGTGCCGCAGATCGCCACGCCCCTGATGCCGACACTCGGAGCTGCCTTCGCGATCTTCGCGGCGCTCTCACTGGCCAGCGAGGCCGGCTACCTGCGCGCAGCCGAGGGGCTGGTGAGCGACGAGGCAGCCGCGGCCTCCCGCCTGGCATGGGCGGCGACAAGTCCCCAAGTCCCGTCGGAGCCGATCCATGCGGCACTGCTGGACTACTTGCAGACCACGCGTGCCAGGGAGTGGGCGGGTGCAGCAGCGGCGTCCGGTGACGACCCGGCCACCGCTCGCGCGATCGCACGGCTGGAGCGGAGTGTGCGCACCGAGGCGGCCCGGCCCGAGGTGGGAACCACGACAGGCACGGAGCTGGTGGTTTCCCTCGACGGCGTCACCACTAGTCGTCGCGCCCGCGTCGCGGCCGCCTCGCGCGAAGTTCCCGCGCTCTACGTCGTCACGCTTGTGGTCAGTGGAGTGGCCTTGATCGTGAACTCCGGCGCGCTGGTCTTCCGCAGCAGCCTGCGAACTTCACTGCTGATCGTAGGTGTTGCGAGCGTGGTCGGGCTGAGCCTGGCGTTGCTCTTCGCACTCAGCGCGCCCTGGAGCGGACCGTTCATTGTCAGTGGGCATGCACTCGACGCCACCATCGCGGACCTGAAGTCCGGCTTCTTCGACGGCGGGCCGTAGGCGGCGGGCGCGATCAGGGGCCGACAACTGGTCACCGGCGGCCGTGACCTGCGGCTGCCTGATCGGTCGACGCCCTGCCGCACCCGGCACCGTCTCGATGCGCGTCGCGGCAACCTGACCGGTCGATCGACCACAGTCAGGCATGGATGCCGTACGACACGGTCAGTCCCGTGATCAGCTCAGGGCCGGCCCACGTCCAACCCGGTGCACGGGCACGGAGCACCGCCGCAGACCCAGCGCTCCAAGCAACGGTGGCACCGACTCCGCACATGGCCGCCGCTACCTCAGGACCGCGGCGTGAGCGCACTTCCCACCCAGTGCGCAGTTCCCCGTGGAAGGCTGGGAGCATGATGGGTGGACCGTCTGAGAACCCGGAACTCTGGGCATTCCTGGAATCACTGCACCTCGGTGAGTTCCTTTCCGGCACCGTGACAGCGATCGAACGGTTCGGTGTGTTCGTGGCGCTGGACGACGGACCCGACCACCCGGTCTTCCCAGGCGTCGGGTTCATCTCCTTCGCTGAACTGTCCTGGCGACGTTTCGAGGCAGCCTCCGACGTCGTGCAGGTCGGGCAACGCGTCTCATGCGAGTTCCTCCAGTTCGACACGTGGAACCTGGAGGCCAGACTTTCCTTGAAAGCCACACAGCCGGACCCTTTTCAGGCATTCGCCGACACCATTGCGGTGGGGCAGAAACTGCCTGGCCAGGTCACCAAGCTGATCCCGTTCGGCGTCTTCGTCCAGGTCGCCGACGGAATCGAGGGACTGGTTCACCTGCGAGAGCTCGCCTGGACACCCGTGAAGACTCCATCAGATGTCGTCCAGGTCGGCGACAAGATCACGGTGGTCGTCACCGAGATCGACCGAGAGCGACGCAGGTTGGCCCTCTCCCGACGACAAGGCTCATCCGCCGGCGGGTGATGCGCTGCGTTCCTTCGACAGTTCCCTCGCGCGACTTTTCCCGAACGTCTGCTCAGCCAACGGAAGGCACACTCCCAGGCCGGTGAACCTTTGCGGCCCGCGCCTGGCGGTCAGGGCTGCGACGTCGACTCCCTGCTCGGTGAGCGCCTCATCGATGTAGGCGCACAACTGCCCGCGCTCGTCGGTTTCGAAGGCGCATTCGTCGTGAGCCGCGTTCACGGCCTTCAGGGCCAGGACGACACGCTCCACTGCGGCGAAGATCCGTTCGTCGTCCCCTTCGGCGAGCGTGGACAACTCGGCGTCGAGCACGTCGAGGACAGCATCGGTCTCCAACAGGAGCTCTTCGGGGAACAGCTCGACCATGCACGCGCAGTCGGGATCCAGGGTGCCGGCGGCAAGCTCCGCGGCCTCCTCGGCTATGCACCTGCGCCAGTTCGAAGTCGGTCTCTCGGCCACGGCGCGGACCGTACAGCGCAGGTCTGTCAAAGGCCCCGGACCAAGATCGGTCCGGGGCCTCATGCCTGGTGCCCCGGCAGGATTCGAACCTGCGACACCCGCTTCAAGGAGTTCGATCCACGCCCATTCCTGGGGTCGTCGGCGGCTGGACCGACGGTCGTGCGGGAGTGCTGGTGGATGCCGCCGTCCGGCCTCGTTGATGTCAGCCGCGGATGTCAGAAGCCCTCTGATCCGTAGCTCTCCACGGATCGGTCACTGACGGCGATATCGTCGCGCCGCTTCCCTGGAGGGCCGGCAAGGCGGGCTAGCGGTGGCGGAGGTAGCGGTCCTGATCCCGGTGCCGGTCGCTGTACCAGCCGTGGTGCACGCCCCGGTCCCGGTCGCGGCCCCGGTCCCAGCGCCGGTCGCGGTCGCGGTCCCAGCCCCGGCCATGGTCCCGGTCCCGGTCATGGTCGCGGAAGTGGCCGTCGTGGTCGTGGTCGCTCCTGTGACTGTGCGAGTAACCCCTCCCGTTGTCGCGGTCGTGGCCGGCTCCGGCGGCCAGGGCCGGCATGGCGGCTGCGCCGATGAGTGCGCCCGAAGCCACACAGGTGGCGATCAGACGGATCGTCGTACGAGAAACAGACATGAATCTGTCACCTCACGTTCGTGCACACGGACCCCTGGTTGGGGCCGGGCGTGCAATCCGTAATTCCCGGCTCGGTGCCGATGCCCCACACTGTGGCCCTCCACGGCGACACCAGACCAAGGACACGATTCACATTACTAAATGCGGATATATCCGTAACTCTCCCTTGTATGGGCCATTGATACGGGGGAGGGGCCTGGGCGCCGGCCCTGTCCTAGCTTGGAAGCACGCTGAGAGCGGGGAGAAGCGGCTGACGGTCCGTGACACTCTTGGCTGTCTCACTGCGTCGACTCCTTCGAACGGCCCAATGGCTTCAGTAACGACGGGGGCCTCTGTTCGCGGGACCCGTTGCGGTCCGCGGCGATCCGGTCGATCGGTAGCAGGGTGTCGTCGTGATTCTGGGACGCCTTGGTGGAAGCAGCCTTCGCGGCCTGGAGGCCAGGGTCGGGGCGAGGGACGCCGGTACCTCCACGGCGTTGACGAGGCAGTCAGACCCGGGTCGACATCCGCCAGGCCCCTGGCGCCCGTGTCGTGTCCACCGGGTGAGCCGGTCGGCAGACCTGGACGCAAAAGGGCACCTACGGCCATCCGTAGGTGCCCTTCTCTCTGCGCCCCCGGCAGGATTCGAACCTGCGACACCCGCTTCAGGAGTGGGATCGAATCCTTGCCGGGGGGTGCCTGGCGCTGCCGCGCCGTGCTGTTTCCCCTGGTCGGAACGGCACGGCGAGCCACTTGATCCGGCTCATGCCGCCCTGTACCGGGCCGTCCGCTCACGCATCGCTCACGCGCTGCCGACTGCTGAGCAGGGCGTGGTCAGAGCTGGCCGAGGTCGATCTCCACCGGGAAGGGGGCCGCTACCTTGAGGACGCCGGTGAACACGTCTCCCTCCCGGTAGGTCTTCGTCGCGGGGTCGAGAACGTAGGTGTACACGAGAGGGACGCCTGTCGCGGCCTGCTCAATCCGCCAGTAGAAGCCGATGCCTGCTTTGGCGTACTGGTCGACCTTCACGATCCGGTCGGTGGTCTCCGAGCCTGGCGACACCACCTCCGCGACCAGCAGCACGTGCTCAGGGCGGGTGGGGGTGATGTCGATCGTGTCTGCGCGGTACACGACGACGTCCGGGCGGCGATTGGTGAGCGGGACGTCCTGAAGCCGGACGTCGAAGTCCGTGTCGGCGTTCCACTCCGGGCCCGCGGCGGTATCCAGGGCATTCGCCAGAATCCGGGCCAGCCGGTTGTGCCGCTTGGACGCGCTCGGACTCACGACGACCATCCCGTCCACGATCTCGATGCCGGCGCACTGTTCCTCGGACCAGGACTCGTACTCCTCCGCCGTGATCTGCTCATGCATCCACGCCGGGGCCACCATCTCGGCCGTCATGAAGCACCTCCCGGACGCTGTGCTGCGGGCCCGATCCCGCTGGACTCAGCGTACTGTCCCCCACCCGTCCGGCATGCTGATCTCGCTCACGTCCCCTCCCCGTCGGCCGGCATCCGACCGGCGAGCCCACGACGGGTGAAGGAACCGGCGCGGTGGACTCGTCACCGGGGGATCGGAACAGACGAGCGACACCACTGAGACGGTGCAGGCTGCCCTGGCCGAACGGCGGGGCGCCGCCCTCGCCGGTCTGGCCGGTGAGCGGTACCCGTCACTCACGCAAAGCGGCTCCGGAGGAGGTGTCCGAGGCCGAGTGGAGCGCCTCCCAGGGGGGATTACAAGGTCGCAATGATCTCGTGAGTGTGCAGGTCACGGCGGTGTGTCGATGCCGGGAGGGCGCGACCGGACGCAACGAAGCTCCCGCTTTTGATCCACCGCCCGTGGCCCTCATTTCACCCGTTGCCGACACTTGGCCAATCTGCTCAGAGACAGATGGTCATGCAGGTCCCAGAACCGAGACGCGTCGCAGAGGCCAGCTAAGAAGCCGTATGGCCACGGGCTGCGGGCCGCGAGCCACGGCGCAGGACACTGAGGGGCCCTCGGGGTGGGTTCGATCACGGTCACGCTCGGCTTTCCGCTGTAGCCGTCGGCTCGCCGGCTTCGGTTCCGGGTGCGGGGGCGGCGCAGCTGAAACAGAAGGGCGCCGGCGGGCTGCTGGCAGCGGTGACAATGCCTTGGACCAGGGTCCGCCGTGCGCAGCGGGGGCATTCACTGATCGGTTTCTGCGGGTCCCAATAGCGGTACGCCAGGTACGTGTCGGCCACATGCTCGGGGAGGAAATGCCCAACAGGAAAGCGGCAGAAGTGGCAGCGGTCCAGCACAACGAGGACCAGTTCACCGCACTCGTGGCAGCGGAGTGTTCAGGTCGCCACACCCTTGAGGGTGCCGCGCAGCCGCTTCCCGCGCTCAGTGCGGTAGGCGCGTATGCTCCCCAGCCCCTTATTGATCTTCCGTCGCAAGGTCCAGGGAAACGAACGCATTTCCTCCTCATCCATCTGCGGCAGGAGTTCGTCTCCGAGGAAGCGGTCAAGGAAGTGCAGTGCCTGCCCGGCCCGGGACTCCACGGCGCGGGCATTGTGCGTGAGGCCGTAATGGTGGAGGGCATTGCGGTCTGATCCCAGGCACTTGAGGACGTTCTGATCGTCGACGTCGAGGGTGATCTGGGCGATCTCCCTGAACCGGGTGACGGTGTCGCTGCTAGTGCAACTCGTGAAGTTCCCGGACTCGAAGGACCTGCGGGTGGCCCGGCGCGGATCGTCGAAGACCAGGCTCCAGTGCTCCTGCTGGAGCCGGGCCTTGAACAGGACTTCGGCGGCCGCATGGATGTGGAGCACCGCGTACTCCAGTTCGCGCGGTCCGACGGGGTTGGCGGTGAGGAGATCCACGGCGCTGGCGAGGTAGTCGACACCGTTGAAGACCGGCGGGAAGTCCAGTTCCACCCCCGCGCGTACTCCTCCTCGGCGACGACCACAATGGCAGAGCTTGCCAGAGGCGGTAAACCGCGGTCGGCGGAGCCTCGATGACCGAGTCACGCTCCGGGGGCGCCGTCGCCAGTTGACGACGCCCCGTTCAGTCCTTCCGTCGGACTGTCTCTCGATGCGAACTATGGGCGGGCTGGTCTTTGAAGTGTGCTGGGCTGGCCACTTGGCCATCTGGGACCGATATCAGTTGACTACGGTTGCGGTGGTTGCTGTACTCCGCTGCTGTACAACTGCTTCGGAGGCCCCGTGACTGCATTGCCGGCAAGCGTCGACCGCGACATCCTCGATCGCCGGATCGTGTGCGCGCTCAAGACGATCCGCGACGCGCTGGGCTGCACGATTCACGAAGCCATCGACGTGTTCGCGGCCCGGTATGAGGAACTGCGCCGTGATCGCCCAGACGACTTCACCGTCGCACCTGAGGAATACGGCCGGGGGTTCTACTCCTGATCGGCGGCGCACCGGTAGGACGTGCGGCTGCCGTCGATCACCCCTTTAGGAGCGAGGTGAGGCAATGCTGTTCTGACCTGCGAAGCTCCTACGTCGGTGGACGCGGGAACAGCCACCCGCCGGCCACCGTCGTTCCCCGCTGGAACTGGCACGCTTGTGGCACGAGCCGTGGCCATGATCACGTGAGTTGCCGAGGGGGCACAGCGGTGGCCGTGCGGTGATGATGGTCGAATGAAAGAAGAGTCGCCCGTACCGTCGCCGGTCATCCTTGGCATAGACGATCTCCGGCCACTGCCTTGGACCACGCGGATCGCGCGCAGCAGCGGCGAAGGTGTCAAGCTCCTGCAAGAGCACCGCGACAGCTTGATCGATGAACTGTGGCTCGACCACGACCTCGGCGGCGACGACAGCATCTTGCCAGTGGTGACCCTCCTGGAAGAAGCAGCTTTCAGCGGGCGGCCTTTCCGAATCGGCACGGTCTACGTGCACAGCGCCAACCCCCATTGGCGCCGAGACCGTCGTCCGGTCGCTCACACGCTGGAATTACCAGGTCCGGCGGGCGACGGTCTAGGAATCCGCTTTGAAGTCTGGCCTCATCCTTATCAGGTCGATCACAAGGGGCCGAGGACACCCATCAACCGGCTTCCTGCCTTGAGCGATCGTCCGCTGAGGTCCGGCGCCGATCGCCACTGTTCGCGGTTGTTGGTGTCAGCCGCTGGTGTCAGCCAATCGACTCCCTCCCGAGGAACCGCAAAGCCTCCCCGCGGACGCCAGCGTCCTCGTCGGCTGTGAGTGCTTCGAGTTGCTGCACGAACTGGTCCAGCCGGCCATCGGCGATCATCCAGCTTTGGTGGTTGTACACCTCGCCGTCGAGCTGGTCAGCAGTCTCCCACGCCTCAGCCCGGGACAGCGCCGCAAGAACGGTGCGCAGACCAACAAGATCCCGTCGTTGCAGCAGTGCCTCCGCCGTTTCTTGCGTGACTCCAGTGTCGTGAGGGTCCAAAAGAAGCCGTTCAAGGACCGACTCGACTTCTTCTTGGCCTGCAATCGCCGCAAGCTGCCTGCCTGCGGCAGCTCTGCAAGACCATGACTCCGACTCCGCGTCGCGGAGCGCTGCCATCAATCCGCCTGCCCTTTGCTCCTGACTCACGCAGCAATGTTGCCTTCCCCTGCGCCGCGTGCCTACTTCGTTTCCAAGGCCGACTCTGGTTGGTGCCGGGCCGGCGTCCCCCAACCTGTCGCCGAGTCTGCCGGCCTCCGCGTCATCCGGCTGCACGACGCCCGGCACGGCGTCGACGCATGGGCGGTCAGTTGCGCTGGGAGTCCGCAGCGACAGCCGTGGTGGGCGTGGGCGGTGTAATCATGGCCGTGAGTAAGGGTTGGGGCTTCGCCCTGATCATCTCGGGCGTTCTGGCTCAGGAGCTTGTACGGCGAAGCACCCGACAGAAGTGATGCCCTCTTCATCCTCAACTTAGCTCTTTGAGTCGGCACCTGCGGAGATGCTCGATTTGCCCCGCTGAGCTGAGGGAGAACTGTCGGCAACTGTCGTCTTCTGTCATCGTTGATCGCCGTCGGACGGCCCACAGGCGGCCCGGGCGGCGTGTCGTGGGGTGCCCCTCGATGCGAACTATGGGCGCGACGGTCGCTGTGGTCTGCTCGGCTGGTCAGACGGTCATGCGGGTCTGCTCGCGGTTGGTCCCGGTCGCGATGGTTGCTGTACCTCGCTGCTGTACGAGAGGAAGGCGTGAGGTACAACTACGCCATGACGACTCGACCGACGCAGGCAATGTGGTGGGCCGAAATGGCGATCTTCCTTGCCGTAGCCGCCGCGACTTTCGCCGGGATCAGCGCTCTTCTGGTGGCATCGGCGCCTCAGGGGCGCCACGTCACAGTGGAGGGCGGGGCCTCCGTCGTGTTGATTGCGCTGTCCGCCGGCGTCGGCATCTTCGTGAGTGGCCGGTTCAGGGCATGGGGGCTGCGTCGGCAAGCCGTGTCCTGCACGCAGTCTTGAAAACCGTCGTGGCGCGAGTCACCGTGGGTTCAAATCCCACACCCACCGCAGGTGAACGGCTCCTGACCAGGTAACTCGGTCAGGGGCCGTTCCCGTGAGCCTTGTCCGCCAGCGACCGTGACTCCCCGCGGTTTCCCGACCGAACGGGCACGCAAGGGGCACGTCCGCTGCGGGCGGGGCATGGGCCGTGTGCGGTCTGCTGGGCAATTTGCCAGGAGTGTGCCAAAATCCCGCTCCGAAGTGGAGGCCGATCATGTTTTGGCAATGTGTGGACGTGGTCTTCGCGTCGGTGCTGATCGTCGGGGGAGTCGCCACCCTTGGCCGGGGCTGGATGCCGGCGTGGTACCGAAGCGATGTCCGCCGTCCGGTCGTGTTCGGTTGGGGACAACTGACCCTCGCTGCCGGGATCATCACGTTTCTCGTTAGCGACTCCGTGACCAGCACGCCACACCACAGCTTGGCAGTGAAAGTGTCCGGCGGTGTTGTCGGGTTCTTCGGCGGTTGGTTGCTCGGCCTGGCCAACTGTGAACCGCGGCGCCGCCGACTCACTGCCTAACCCACCACTCGCCCCAGCTTGCATCCCGTCTGCCGTCGGCCCACACACCGTGGAGCGGGCGTGGTTCAGGGCGTCCAGGTGGAGCGCGCCACTGTACGAACGACCTGGACGCCCTGGGCCGCGACTGCTCGGCTCTGCCTGGGTCGATGGCGGACGGGATGGAAGCACCCCGCGCACGCCACACTCGGCTGGCACCCGCGAACGGCGCCCCCTCCATCTCGGAGCCTGAGCGCCCCCGCCGGAGGCACGTTCTGACCGGGCCCACTCCGTGTCCGGGTCTCTACTCATGGGCCGTCGCTTGCTGCGGCCCCAGGGGCCGACCCCGGCGCCGAAGGCGCAGAGGGGTCGAGCCCCAGGGGCCAGCCCGCGCTTGCGCGGGCACTTGATGAGGTAGAGAAACCTGTAACAGCTCGGTGCCCAAAGCTCCCTGGCTCGGTTGCGCGCAATCATGGTGGTTGGCAGGTAAGCCCGACGTTGGCGTTGGCGTTGGCGTTGGCGTCGGCAGGGAAGGGAACTGACTGTTGTGGAAGTGGCGTCGTCCGCTCATCCCGTAGTCGGGTCGCCGCCATGTGGAAGAGCAAATAGCCACTGTTGAGCCCTGGCGAACCGGCGGTCGTCAAACCATGGCTTCCAGCTGGGCTCAAACTCCTCGCCGGCTGTCAGGAGCCGTCGGCTGTGCACTCCCTCGACTTCGAACGCTGCTCCGTCGGGCGATTTGTTCAACCGCCAGCGCTGGTGGGCTTCGGCGTGAGGCTCCCACATCAACAGGTCAGGCTTCTGAGAGTCGCGTGTGGAGTCGAGCGCGAGTCCGTTATCCGCCGAAACAATGAGTACTTCGCCTGGCACCCCACTTGGCCGAAGAAACCACAGTTGTTGTCTCTCTGCATGTGGTGACCACAAGTGGGGTGCTTGCCCTGGTTGGTTACGCCACGCCGTGTCAAGCGCCAGCCCGCAGTCGCGCGAGATGATCAGGAAGGGCCCAGCAGGATCGGTCCTCTTCTTCCGCCACGCTGGGAGAGTGATGTTTTCCACCCCGACGGAGATCCCGGGGAAGCCGATCCGAATGTTCACCATGCGCGGACGCTAGCAGCGCCTGGCGCCCGCTCGACACGTAAAGCCTGAAATGGGCAAACTGCGCTCACCGTGGAAACGACCGGCCGTCTGTTGCCGGGTGCCAACGCTGACCCGTCAGGCGTCGAAGTCATACACCAGGATGTAGGAGGCGGCATCGAGTGTCATTTCGTTGATCTCGACGGGGCGTCCTTCGTCCGCGAACGCGGTTCGGCAGATGGGTAGGACCGGCGTACCGGAGGAGATGCTCAACTGCGTCGCCTTGTGCTTCGTGGACATGCGAGAGCGGATCTCTTCGCGGAAGTGCACTTGCTTGTAGCCGAGTTCGGCGAGGCGGGCATAGATCCCGCCTCCTCCCGAATCCGCCTGCGTGATGGTAGAACCTCCCACCACTGACGTCGGGAGATAGCTGGTAGCCAGCAACACGGGCTTTCCGTCCAGGACGTACCGCGACCGCCGGATCGGCAATAAGGAAGCTCTGGTGATGCTCGGCGTCCCGGATCACCCGCGTCGGCTGATCGAAGCCTGCCTCGACCTCCACGCGCTCTACCCGGACCGAAAGCTTCGGGACTGGGCCCACATGCTCGGCTTCCGCTGCCACTTCTCCCCGAAGTCCCGCCGCTACTCGACCACCCTCGGCGCCCTGCGCCAGGTCCGCGCCGACTACCGCACGCAGCAGCAACGCCGCTCCCTGTGCCTGCCCGACCTGGCCGAAGAGAGCGAGACCACCACGCTCACCCTCGCTCACCGAGGGGGAGCGGTGACCATGGATCGGCTTCTGACCGTTCAGGAGGTCGCGGAAGCGCTCGGGACGGGCGTCCACTTCGGTGAGCGGCCCTTGCCTTCGATCACGACGGCTCGTGTCCGGGCCTGGCGGACGGAGTGCCTGACCCGGACCGGTGAGCCGACAGTGGTGAAGGCGTATCAGATCCTGCGGGCGATCCTGAACACGGCCGTTGACGATGAGCTGATCCGGCGCAACCCGTGCCGCATCAAGGGCGCTGACCAATACGACGTGCCGGAACGTCCCGTCCTCACGGTGGCCGAGGTCTTCGCCGTGGCCGACTCGATCGCCCCGCGCTATCGGCTCCTTGTCCTCCTGGCGGCCATCACGGGCTTGCGGTTCGGGGAGCTGGCATCGCTCCGCCGGCGCGACGTCGACACGGAGAATGCGGCACTCATGGTCCGGCGCTCACAGGCTGAAATGCAAACGGGAGCTCTCTTTGACAAGGCGCCGAAGTCTGATGCCGGTGTCCGGCCGGTGGCCTTCCCGACCGAGCTCCTGCCGGACGTGAAGCGGCATCTCGACGCCTTCGCCGGGCGTGGTCGTGACGGGCACGTCTTTTTCGGTCCTCAGGGCGGTCGGCTGCGGCGGAGCAACTTCCGTGACGACTGGATCAATGCCAGGAAGGGTGCCCGGCGGCAAGCGAGCCGATCGCCACAGCCTGCGCATCAGCCCCAGGCCGGACTCGGCTCCGAAGGTCCTTGACGGCTCACGGGCGATTGCGGGGGCTCGCTGCCCCCGGCTGTCCATGGGCTGTCGCGAGCCGCGCGGGCGGCCGGACATCGGCCATGCGCCGTTCCGGGCCGCGCCGCCGCAGCACGACGTACCCGAAGAAGGCGGCCGGGCCGAAGAAGATCTGCGCCGGCACGACCTCCGGAAGATGTCCGGTGAGCGCCTCGACCGTGATGGGCGTCAGCGTCGGTCCGAGCGCGCCGAACACGGCGACCAGCCCAAGAGCCAAGGCCAGCCCCGAACGTCCGTACGCCTTGTAGGCCACGGTGGTGAAGAGGGCGTACACAAGGAGGTCGCCCATGCCCAGGACGGCACCGAACTCGCCCATGCGCAGCCCGGCCGACGGTGCGAAGGCGTAGCCCTGCACAGCGCCGAAAAGTTTCTGGGTGAGCGGCACGACGGTGGCGAAGAAGAGGTCATACGCGGCGAGCGCCAGCGCGAAGCGGGAGACGTGCCGCAGCTTCAAGCCGCCCTGTGCGTTGAGGTTGGCGGCGCCGACCGCCATCATCATGATGACCACGCTGTTGACCAGCCAATACGGCAGAGCGTGGGTGGGATCGTCCTCGGCGGTGCGCGCGGCGAGCCAGTCGGCGGCCAGCAGAGCGACGATGAGCGACCACCTCACCAGACCCCGCCGGACGACGGGCCCGTAACCGACCGCGAGACCACCGGCCAGCGTCAGCCCCAGCACGGGCGGCAGCAGCCAGCCCGGAAGGGAGAGATAGAGGAAGGGCAGTGCGATGACGAAGCCCATCATGATGACCATGTCATTGCCGTTGAAGGCGCCGACGGCCGGGCGGGGCAGCGTGACCCGCCGGAAGTAGGCGACCGAGGCGAGCGAGACACCCAGGGCGATGGCGAGCGTCACGAAGACGAAGAACACGCTCTGTGCGACGGTCATGAGGCCCGCCCGGCGTAGGCGAAGCTGGTCTCGACCAGATCGCAGCGGTAGCGCCGCAGCTCAGGTCCTTCCACCGGTACGACGTCGACGGTGGCGGCGATGCCCGCCTCGGCGAAATGACGCGCGATGCCGCTCGTCTCCGGCACCGAGGAAGCGGCCACGTCCACATGCAGCCGGCCGTCCACCACGTCGGTGCGGTAGCGCATCGGCCAGCGCGCGCCGGGCAGTGCGTCGAGGACCTCGATGACCTCGCGCGGGGTCACCGGGCCATCCTGGGTGCGCAGCACATGGTCCGCCTTGCCGAGGATGTGCGAGGTCGCCGGCACGTTCGCCATCTCGCAGGTGAGCGGTGTGTCGGGCAGCTGCCGCACCAGGTCCCGGGTGTCGTAGCGGAAGAGCGGCATGCACTCCCGGTAGGGGAAGAAGGGAGTGGCGACGATTGTGCCGAGCGCTTCGGGCGCGGCTTTCCTTCCGGTGTCGAGGTCGCACACCTCCACCAGGCCGATGCCCGCGTCGATGTGGAGGTGCCGCTGCCGGCAGATCGCGCCCGCCACCGGCATCACCTCGGTCATACCGTAGAGGTCGTGGACGGTGGCGCCGAAGGTCTCCTCGGCGGCGGCCGCGAGGGCGGGTGAGAGCACTTCGCTGCCGACATTGATGCTGCGCAGCCGGAAGTCCGCGGGGCCGAGTCCCCGTTCGCGAGCAAGTCGGGTCAGCTGCCCCAGATAGCTGGGGTAGGTGACCATCAGGGTCGGCGCCGATTCGTCGGTGCCCGCCGTGAGGTCCAGCGTCTCCGCGGGCGGTATCAGGCCCACCATCCGGATCGACGCTCCCGTCAAGCGGGCGACCTGCATCTCCGCGTACATCGTGCCGGTCGCACGGGAGCTGACGTTGAACTGGACCAGGTCGGTGGTGCGGACGCCGCCGCGCAGCACCTGGGAGAGGGCGACGAGCGCAGGCCACAGGCGCTCTTCGTAGCGGGAGTACCAGATCTCGGTGGGCCGGCCTGTCGTCCCGGTGGTCCGGGAAGCGAGGAAGGGCTCGCCGCACAGGAAGTCGCGGGACCGCTTGACCAGGTCGGTCTTGGTAGTGACGGGCACTGCGCCGATGTTCTCGGTGGTCAGTGCGGCCGGGTCGACACCCGCTGCCGCGAAGTGGTCGGCGTAGAAAGGCGACTTCGCCGCGAGGCGTTGCGCGGTGCGGCGCAGCGCCTTGTTGGTGAGGTCGGCGCGCATCTGCGGGTCGGCAGCGGCGCCGCGCAGCAACTGTTCGACGTCCTCGCCGGGCGAGCCGAACTCCGCGAGTGTCGCCAGCGCGTCCTCGACGAGCCGTTCGGCGGAGCGCACATTGATCGGACGGCCGAGCACCATGGCCAGCGCCATCCGGAACTGCCGTATCCCTGCGTCGAACATGGATCCTTCCCCCGCCCTCGCCCCCCGGCCCCGTCGACGTGGTGGGGCGGGCGGCCACGGCCGCCCGCCCCACCCTCGCGTCAGCTGATGCAGGCCGTGAAGAGCACCGCCGCCAGAGAACCCATGACGTACTTCGTGTGCTTGAGCGTGGAAACGATCGCGGACATTCGAGAACCCCCTGCTTCGTTCACAACTGAGCCTCTACCGATCAGCAGAAGCACGACGATACTCAATGGCGCAATATTCTCCTGTCAAGGAGGTTTCAGGCGATCGCCCTTCCGTCGGCAAACATGCAATCTGCCCATTTTTACTGCGAGTTCCCGCCATGTGGAGCGCACCCAGCCTCCCCTGTGACCGGCTTGCCCGGGCCGCGGACGGAATTGCCCCCCATCAGGAGCGCTCGGCATCCCGGCCGCACCAGCAGCGCTGCACGCTTTGCGGACGAAACGGCGAGGGTGCTTCCAGATGTGGACCGATACGCATCTGGATGCCGGGCTCCTCACCGTCACCAGGCAACTCGTCGTGGACGGCTGGGAGGTGTACGAGGACGCCCCAAGACCGATGCCGGCACCTGTACCGTCGTCCTGGACTTCCGGCACGGTCGAGATCCTGCGGCAACATCGCGTCTAGCAGGACAAGGGGCGCCAGGATTGGGGGAGCGCCTGGGCGGAGACCGGACGCGTCTTCACGCGGGAGAACGGCAAACTGCTCCATCCCGCCAATGTCACCCGCCGCTTCATCGAGCTGTACGAGGAGATCGGCCTCCCGTCGATCCGGCTCCACCTGCGCAACAGCGCGGCGACCCTCATCCACGCGGCCGGAGTCGAGCTGAAGGACACCCAGGAGATGCTCGGCCACTCCTCGATCACCGTCACGGCCGACACGTATACAAGCCCGCTGGCTGCGCCTCGGGGAGCCCTGGCTCCCGAGACGGATCTCGCCATTGCCGAGGCGGCGGCGCGACTCGTGCCGCGTGCATGCATGCGACGGGATGCCGCCGAACCGACCGCAGCGCCTGCGGGGGGCGAGGCATCCGCAGGCGCACCGCTCACGCAAACGGCCCCGGACGAGGAGTCCGAGGCCGAGTGGAACCCTTCCCGGGGGAGAAATCCCAGGTCAGAGCGGTAATGCGTTGTGCCCCCGGCAGGATTCGAACCTGCGACACCCGCTTTAGGAGAGCGGTGCTCTATCCCCTGAGCTACGAAGGCGGGGCCTTGCGTGAAGCGTGCTGAGTACTCTGAGTGCGTACTCACCTGCGCTCCGGCAAGGATGCGGACCACCGCTGAGGGCGGTCCCTGACAGGTTAGCGGATCAGGCGGGGGTGGTGGGGCCGAGGCTGACGCCTCAGTCCGGTTTCATGATCGTCGGCTCTCTTCGTCCTCGTTGCCGAGGTCCGTGGCTTCCGGCGCCGAAGGCGATCACGTGGCAGCGCCACAGGGAGCGGCCGAACCGGCACACGCGCCTAAGCCACCTCGCGCCCGCGCCCACCCCCGCACCCACCCCCCACCCTCACCCCCGGCGGAAGCCTCCGGCCAGGGGTGGTCCGGTAACCGTCGTCGCGCGTAGGTGTGTGCCCGGTGCACCTCCCGTCGTCGGGGGTGAGCGGCCAATGTTGAGGCACAGCCGAGAAGTTGGCGAATGGGGGAAACGTGAACGCACAAGTCCTTTCCAGCTACCGAATACGGGAACACGCCCGCGACGTCACCGATCCGGGTGACGAGTTCAGCGCCGCGCTCTTCGCGTCGCTGCGCCGCAGCGATCAGCGGCTGCGGGCGCGGCACTATCTGCGTGGCCTGCTGGCGGCGAAGGGACGCAAGTCGATCCGGAACATCGCCACACTTGCCGGCGGGGCCGCGGCCGAGCAGAGCCTGCACCACTTCATCAGTGGTTCCACCTGGGACTGGGCGCCCATACGCGAGGCCCTCGCCGGCCATGTCACGCGGGCGCTGACACCACCGGCCTGGGTCGTACGACCGATGTTCATTCCGAAGACGGGTGAGCACTCGGTGGGGGTGGAGCGGCAGTTCGCCCCGGAGTACGGACAGGTGCTCAACGGTCAGCTGGCCTTCGGAGCCTGGGCCGCGACCGAGGGGATCAGTGTTCCCGTCCACTGGCGGCTGCATCTTCCCGAGCCCTGGCTCGAAGACGCGCGCAGGCGTCGTAAGGCGGAGATTCCCGACAGTGCCCGCGCGGAGACACCGGACGAGTGCGCCACCGCCACGGCACTGGCTCTGCCGCACCGGTGGGAAGCGCCGCGGCGTTCCGTCGTGCTGGACACCCACGTCACGGGTCTCGGCGGGGTCGTCCGGTCCTTCGCCGAGGCTCAGGTTCCCCTGCTCGCCCGGGTGGACGGGGGCACCCGGCTGATCGTGGCGGACCGCGCGATGCCCGGGTACCGGGCGGGAGCGATCCCGGCCCGCCACATCATGGAGTCCGTGCAAGGGCTGCGTCGCCGGCTGGACACCCCCGGGGGCGCGGTGCGGCGCACCACGCTCGCGGCGGCGGTCCGGGTACGGCTCACCCGCCCGGGCTTCGGGGGCGAGCTGTTGCTGATCGGAGAGTGGCACGAACGGGGGGAGGCGCCGACGGCCCTGTGGCTCGCGGCCCCGGCGACGGCACCGGTCGGTGATCTGGTGCGGTTGACGTGGCTCGCGCAGCGGGTCGCCCGGGACGAGAAGCAGATCGGCGAGCGGGTGGGCGTCCGGGACTTCGAGGGGCGCTCGTTCCGGGGCTGGCACCGCCACATGACCCTGGCCTCCGTCGCTCACGCCGCGTCGGTGCTGGCGGCGGGGGCGGGAGAGTCGGACGAGCCGCGTTTCAGCATGCTTCGCCCCTCCGCCTGAGCCCTTCGTCTGACCCCTTCGCCTGACCTCTCCGCCTGTCCCCTTCGTCTGTCCCCTTCGTCCGTCCCCGTCCGTCCTCTCCGTCTGACTCCCTCGCCTGACCTCTCCGTCTGACCCCTATGCGCCCGCGCCTTGGGGAGGCCGGTCGCCGGTGTCCCCCGCCGCCCCGGGGACCGAGTGCCGGTGCTGCAGAGTGCGCCGGGTGTGGTGCAGCCGGAGGGCGAGCTGGATCTCCAGGGCCCGATCGGGATCCTGCCAGTCGGTTCCGAGGAGTTCGGTGATGCGCTCCAGCCGCCTGGACACGGTGTTGGGGTGGACATGCAGGCTCGCGGCCGCGCGCGTCGGGCTCGAAGAGGCGGCGAAATAGGCGTCGAGTGTCCGGGTCAGCTCGGTGAAGCGCTGGGTGTCGTAGTCCAGTACGGTGCCGATCACGGACTCGACGTACTCGCCGATGTCGTGGGTCTCGGAGAGCAGGACACCGAGGAAGCCCATCTGCTGCGGGGTGGCGAGACCACCCAGGTTGCCCAGCTCGGTGAGCGCCTCCAGGCAGCTGAGCGCCTCGCGGTGGGCCTGTGCCACCCGGGCCGGGCCCGAGACCGGCCCGGCCGCCCCGACCGTGACGGGATGGCCGACGAGCGGCGCGAGCTCCTCGGAGACCGCGGTGGCCGCGGCGAGTGGGTCGTCGCCGGGGACCAGCAGCGTCACACAGCCGTCACGGAGTCTCGTGAGTCCGGACACGCGATGGGCGTACGACGACGCCCACGCGCCGGCGCGGCCTTTTGGGCCTCCCTCGGGCCGGGCCACCACCATCACATGCGGTTCGTCGATGGCGATGCCGAGTCGGCGGGCCCTCGGGACCAGCTGGCGCGGCTGTGGCCGGATGTCGCTGAGGAGTTCCTCCAGCAGCTCGTCACGGATCTGGTCGTGGGCCACTGCCGAGGTGCGCTGCAGCAACAGGATGAGGGCGACCGCCCGCGCGGTGAGCTGGAGCAACCGCACTCCGAAGCCGTCCGTGAGGGGTTCGTCGGGGACCAGCACGATGGCGCCGAGATTCTCGCCGCCGGCGGTGACCGGCGCGACCCAGCCGCTCTCGGACATGGGCACCGGGCAGCCGGCGGCGTGGGCGTCGTAGGTCCACCTGAGCAGGTCTTCCTCGGCGAGTTCGGGCGGCGTACCGGTCATGACGACCACGCGGCCGACGCAGTCCCTGACCACCAGTGACCCCGACAGTTCCCTGACCGCCGCTTCGGCGAGGGTCTGCGGATCGCAGCCGCTGAGCACCAGGTCGATCAACCGGATGTAGGCGGCCTCGACGCGGCGCTGCACGTCGAGACTGCTCCGGGCACGGGAGGTGTCCAGTTCCAGCTCGGTCACCTCGGCGCGGGTCTCCTCCAGCAGCCGCGCGCGTTCGATGACGACACCGGCGAGCTGACCGAGCGAGCGCATGAGGCTGATCTCGTCCGGTGTGAAGTGCCGTATCTTCCGGTCGGCGCCGTAGAGGGTGCCGAAGACCGTGGTGCCGTAGCCGAGCGGGACCGCCAGGATGGCGTGCAGGCCTTCGGCCCGTACGACGGCGTCGATGTCGGGGGCGTGTGGAATGTCCCGGTCGGCCAGGTAGTCGGGGCTCCAGGCGGGGGCCCCGCTCCGCTGGACGAGGCCGCCGAGGCCGGAGTCCTCGGAGGTCTTCAGGCCCACGCTGCGCGAGGTGGTCTCGCCCTCTGCCGCGCGGATGAAGGCGGGCCGGCCCTCGTCGCCCGCGTCGCGCAGTCCGACGTAGGCCATGTCGAGGTTCAGCAGCCGGCGTGCCCGGCGGGTGATCTCGCGCAGGAGCGCGTCCATACCGTGCACCAGGGTGAGGTCGTGGGCGGTGTCGACGAGCGCGGCGAGCCCGGCCTCCCGTTGCTGTGCGTGGCCGACCAGGGCCCGGACGCGTGCGGCCAGACGGACGGCCCGGTCGAGCTGCGCGAGCGTGTCCTCGGACGCCTCCTCGCCCCGGGCGGCGCCCAGCAGTTCCTCGAACCGTGCGGCGGGCGCTCCCTCGGCGAGCAGTTCCAGCACGGACATCGCATCCGGCGAGGCGGCCGGCATCAGCCTCCCCGTCATCGGATCCCCCGTCATCATTCCCCCTGTGATCAGGCACGTTGACCCTTTGCGAGCCAAAGGTTGGGGTCCTGCGGCTGCAACCGCCTGCTTCCTACAGTCGTATGAATGTTCCCTCGGGGGGTGGCCGGGCCACCCCTCTCCCCGGTGGGTTGTGTGACCGGATCACCTGTCGCCCGTCCGGGACGGCACGGCAGGATCGACTCTGACCCGTGACCGCGAGGACACGAGCGGTGACGGGGTACGCCGCAGATGGCGTCGACACACAGAGAGGGAATGCCGGGGGGATGTCCGAGATCAAGAGTTATCTACGATCGCTCGAACGCAGCCGCGAGTCCATGCGGCCGGAACACCGGCCCGGGGTCTTCTCGCTGCGCGGAAGGGAGTGGGACCTGCTCGACACGGTCTTCGCCCCGCTGCACGCGGGCACCACCGAGATCGTCCTGGACCTGCTGGGTCTCACGGATCCCGCGGGGTACCCCTGGCGCGGCGCGTTCCTGGAGATCGGCTGCGGCACCGGAGTCGTCGCCGTGACCGCCGCCCTCGCGGGCTGCGAGCGGGTCGTCGCCTCCGACATCCACGCCGACGCGGTGGCGAACGCGGCGCTCAACGCACGGCGGCACGGGGTCTCCGACCGGGTCCGGACCGTGTGCAGCGATCTCTTCGAAGCCCTGCCCGCCGGGCAGCGGTACGACACCATCGTCTGGAGTTCGCCGTACGTCCGCGCGCCGGAGGACTACCGCTTCGCGGCTCCCCTCGAACGCGCCTATGTGGATCCCGGATACGAGACACACCGCAGGTATGTGGACGAGGTGCCGCGCCGGCTGACCAAGGACGGCCGGGCCCTGCTGCACTTCAGCAGCAGAGGGGACATGGAGGGGCTGCGCCGGATCGCCGCGGAGACGGGGCGGCGGCTGCGGGTGCTCCGGAAGCTCACCCTCGTCGACCGGGGAGACGTGGTCGAGCACTTCCTGGTGGAGATCCGTTCCGGCGAGGAGCCGGCGCAGGCGTACGACGGCGCCGGGCACCGGGGTGGGCTGCGCGCCCGGCCCGCCGAAACGGCGGCTCAGCCCGCCTGAACCGCCGTCAGGAGCCTGTCCCACGCGGCACATTCGGAGGCGGTCGCCGCGGCTTCCAGATCGCGCGCGACCGAGTCGAGGACGACACCGACCTCGCCGAGCGCCTCCACCACCCGGCAGGCCGCGCCGTGTTCACCGGAGAGGGTGTCGCCGTGGAACCCCTCGCGGCGGTTCAGTGCCTCGAGCGCCGGCTGGGGCAGGGCGTGCAAGGTCATCCAGGCGATGAGCCGTTCGACCCGGTCCAGCGCGGCCCGAGCGGATTCCGGCGTGTTCTCCGAGGTCCAGAGCAGGCGCTGGGGGCGGGCGCCCTCGGCCACCAGTGAGCGCCAGTGCGGACAGCCGAGGCTCTCCTCGTAGCGGCGGTAGACGAGCCGGGCGGTGGCCACCCCGGCCTGTCCGCGCAGCGTGGCGGCGCCGGGGTCTGCCGAGCCGTCGAGCAGGGCGTCGACGCGGGCGTCGAGGCGGCCGATGTCCAGGGAGACGAGCGAGGCGACGGCGGACGCGGCGTGACCGCCGGCCGCGGCGCGTTCCAGGCCGTGGAAGTAGGCCTCAACCGCCTGGGCGTACCGCTGCACGGAGTACACGGAGGTGACGTGCACTGCGACCCCGTGGGCGAGCACGTCACCGACGGCGGCAAGTCCCCTGCCCGCGACGGGAATCCGGATCAGTACGTTGGGGCGGTCGACCATCTCCGCGAGCCGCCTGGAGTGGTCGACCATCTCCGCGAGGCGCTCGGAGTGATCGATCTGCGCGAGGCGTCCGGAGTGATCGATCTGCGCGAGGCGTCCGGAGTGATCGATCTGCGCGAGGCGCTCGGAGTGGTCGATCTCCGCGAGCCGTCCGGAGTGGTCAATCTCCGTGAGGCGTCCGGAGTGGTCGATCTGGGCGAGGCGCCCGGAGTGGTCGGCCATGGCCTCGGCGTCCGCGGCCGGCCGGGGCGCGATGCCGAGGGAGACCCAACCGTGCATGCCCTTCGTCGCGCGGAACACCGGCTCCAGCGCGGTGCAGGCCGCACGTGCGTCCTCGGCGAGGATCGCGTAGACGCGGTCTTCGGCCGAAGCGACCGTGCCCGAGAGCCGGTTCAGCTGGTCTCCGTAGACGGTGGAGTCCGACATGGCGCGCGCGACGGCCGCGGGCCGGGAGACGACACCGCCCAGCAGGCCGCCGGCCACCAGTCTCTCCAGACCGCCGTCGGCCAGCCGGCCACGGTGGTAGTCGTCCAGCCAGAGACCGACCCCCTCCGCCGTGAGCTGGTTCAGGACGCCACTGCGCTTCGAGCGCGGCCGGGTGATCAATGACTGCCTCCGCTCCAGCAGTCGAACGAGTCGTCAAGGGTGGCCGTAATTCTAGGGCCTGGAATTGAGATTTCGTACATGCGGATATAACGGCTGAGTCACCGCGTGATCACGTCGTGGACACCTGACAAAGTATGCGGCGCGAGGTTGCATATCGGCTCGTCATGTGTTCCGGAAGGTCGTGGGGGGACACCTGACAAACTAAGTCAGTGTGCGTTGCAGCCGGCGACGGCTTTGTGTGAGGCTCCCGGAGAAATGGTGAGCGAGTAAATGCAGCGTTCTCTGGAGGGACCTTGACCGCAGGGCTCGACGGACGGTCGCCGGTGGTTCGCCGGGACGGCGAGGGGATATCCCGGCTCTGGGGGAAGGGGTCGGTGGTCACCACGAAACTCTCCGCCGAGGAGACCGGTGGCGCCTTGGGAATCACGCACTTCAGCGCGGTGCGGGGAGAGCGCGCGCCGCGCCACACCCACACGCTCGAGGACGAGATCTTCATCATCGAGGGTGGGGAGGTCCGCCTCACCGTCGCGGACCGCACCGAAGTCGTCAACGGCGCCGGCGTGCTGTTCCTTCCGCGCGGCATACCGCATTCCTACCTGGTGGAGAGCGAAACCGCCCGTTTCTACGTCGTGACCACACCTGGCGGATTCGAGAGGTTCTTCTCGGAGGCCGGTTATACGGCGCGACCCGGTAATCCGGCACCGGTCGGTGACGCGTGGTCGGTCGACCGCACCGTGGAATTCGCGGAGAACCTCCGGCTCGGCATCACCTGGGGCAAATGACCACTCGTGCGCACCGGAACCATACGGATGTCGAAAATCTCGCACCTCAAAAGCTGGCACCTCAAAAGCTGGCGCCTCACAAACTGGCGCCTCAAAAACTTGCACCGATACAGAGAGAGAACGCGAGTTCCATGAAGAGACGAAGCGTCCTGGCCGGCACGGCCGCCGCAATAGCCGCCACGACCCTGGAGACCGGCCCCGTCGCGACGGCGGCCGCCGCCACCGCAGCCACGGCCACCTCCACCGCCGCCGACTCCGACGCCGTCACCGTCCTTCCGGGCGATCCCCGCTACGCCGATCTCGTCGTCGGCAACAACTCCCGCTGGGTCGCCCGGCCCGATTCCGTCCGGCTGGTGCGGACCACCGAGCAGGTGGTGCGGGCCGTTCAGCAGGCCGTGGACGCGGGCAAGCGGATCTCCGTGCGCAGCGGCGGCCACTGCTACGCGGACTTCGTCTACCACCCCGAGGTCCGAGTGGTCATCGACACCTCCCTCCTCGACACCGTCGCCTACGACGAGAAGCGCAAGGCCTTCGAGGTGGGCGCGGGAGCGACGCTGCTCCAGGTGTACGACTCCCTCTTCAAGGGCTGGGGCGTCACCATCCCCGGTGGCATGTGCTACTCGGTGGGGGCGGGCGGCCACATCAGCGGCGGCGGCTACGGAATGCTGTCCCGGCGGCACGGCCTGACCGTCGACCACCTGTACGCGGTCGAGGTCGTGGTCGTGGACGCGAACGGCAGGGCCCGCAGCGTGGTGGCGACGCGCGAGGCCGCCGACCCTAACCGCGACCTGTGGTGGGCGCACACCGGCGGTGGCGGCGGCAACTTCGGTGTCATCACCCGGTACTGGTTCCGCAGCCCCGGTGCCACCGGCACCGACCCCTCGGCGCTGCTGCCCGCGCCCCCGAAGGAAGTCCTCGTCAGCGCGCTCGCGCTGCCCTGGAGCGAGTTGGACAAGGACGCCTTCACGTCGCTGGTGCAGAAGTTCGGCGCCTGGCACGAGACGAACGGCTCCGCCGACTCCGCCGCGGCCTCGCTGTGCAGCTTCCTGATGATGAACCACCAGGCGAACGGCAGCATCGGCCTGCTCACGCAGATCGACGCCACCGTCCCCGACGCGGAGAAGGTGCTCGCCGACTTCCTCACCGAGGTCACCTCTTCGCTGTCCGACGCGGCCGTACGCCCGATGTCCGAGCCGGTCGGTGAACTGGGCGCCCTGCCCGACCTGTTCACGCCGCAGCGACTTCCGTGGCTGCACTCGGTCAAGCTGCTGGGCACCAGCAACCCGACCCTGACCAATCCGACGCTGCGCGGCCACCACAAGTCCGCCTACCTGCGCAAGAACGTCACCACGGCACAGGCCGCGGCGATGTACCGGCACCTGACGCGCACCGACCAGGAGAATCCCTCCTCCATGGTCGTCCTCCTGTCGTACGGCGGGAAGATCAACACCGTGGGTTCCGGCGAGACCGTGTCGGCGCAGCGGGACTCGATCTTCAAGGGACTGTTCCAGAGCTTCTGGTCGAGTGCCGACGACGACGCCGCGAACATCGGCTGGGTGCGTGACGTGTACGGCGAGGTCTTCTCGGCCACCGGTGGCTATCCGGTGCCCGGCGCGGCGGCGGACGGCTGCTACATCAACTATCCGGACGCCGACATCACCGACACGAAGGTCAACACCACCGGCGTGCCCTGGTACACGCTCTACTACAAGGCCAACTATCCGCGGTTGCAGCGGATCAAGGCCGCGTACGACCCCCGGAACACCTTCCGGCACTCGCAGTCCATCACCCTTCCCGACCACACGTGAGGCGAGCCGTGCAGCAGCGTGACGTCACCGCGGCGGAGCGGACGAAGCCGCCCCGAACGGCTCCCGAAGCGGCCCACGACAGGAGAAGAGGCGCGGCCTTCGCCCTGCTGGCGTCGGTCCAGTTCGTGCTCATCCTCGCCATGAGCGTGCTCAACGTCGTGCTCCCCGACATCCAGCACGAGTTCGGACTCGACCGGGCCGAACTCGCCCTGCTCTCGGCCTCCTACGGCATGTCGTTCAGCGGTCTGCTGCTGCTCGGCGGCCGGTTGTCCGACCTGTACGGAAACCGGCGGGTGTTCCTCCTCGGCACCGGCGTGTTCGGTGTGAGCTCGGTGCTGGCGGGGGTGTCCCCGGGGCTGTGGACGCTGCTGGTGGCGCGCTTCGCCCAGGGGGTGGGTGCCGCACTGGCCGTACCCGCCGCGATGGCGCTGGTGAGCGTCCTGCACCCCGAGCCCGCGCGGCACGCCCGGGCCATGGCGGTCTGGGGCGGGCTCGCGGCCTCCGGCGGGACCGCCGGGATGCTGCTGTCCGGGGTGGTGGCCTCGTCGAACTCCTGGCGCTGGGCGTTCGTCGTGCCCGCCGCGGTGGCGGCGGTGACCCTCGTCGCCGCCCCGCGTCTGATCCCCGAGGGCGCGACCGGCCGGTCCGGCCGGCTGGACGTCCTCGGGGCGGTCCTGGTCACCACCGGGATCGCGCTGCTCAGTTACGGCCTGGTGGAGGCGCCGGAGCGCGGCTGGACCTCCCCGGTGGCGCTCTCCACCCTGACCGCCGGCGGTGTGCTGCTGCTGGGGTTCGTCATCACCGAGGCACGGGTGCCGCAGCCGCTGCTGCCGCTGTCGTTCCCCGCCTCCCCGCGCAGGGCGACGGCGCTGCTGGCGGTCTTCCTGGGCGCCGCCGGGATCACCACGATCTTCTTCATGCTCGCGCTGTACTTCCAGGAGGTCCGGGGCTATTCCGCGCTGGAGACGTCGGCGGCCTTCCTGCCCTTCGGTCTGACCCTGGTCGTCAGCGGCCTGTGCGTGGGCAGGCTGGTGCAGCGATTCGGCGCGCGCGTGGTGCTGGTCGCGGGACTGCTGCTCGCCGGACTGGGGCTCGCGGCACTGGGCCTGATCGGCACGGACACCCCGTACGTGGGCGCCGTCCTGGCCGGGCTGGTGCTCTTTCCCGCCGGGGTGGCTCTGGTCTTCGCCGGATCCACCGTCACCGCGACCACCGACGTCCCGCGGGATCAGGCCGGTCTCGCCGGCGCCGTGGTCAACACCGCCCTGGAGGCCGGGCCGGCCATCGGTCTCGCCGTCCTGGTGACGCTGGCCACCGGACGCACCACGGACCTGGTGCACACGGGGACGGGTACGGCGTCCGCCCTGACCTCCGGCTACGGCTTCGCCTTCACCGTCGCGGCCGTGGCCTTCGCCGCCGCCGCGGTGGGCGCGCTCGTCCTGCTGCGCCCCGGCCCGACCCGGGGCGGCGGCTGACGGCCCCCGGCCCCTGCGCCGCTCGGGCACCCTGAATTCCCATCCATCACGACATGTACCGAGGAGCACCCCCCATGACCGCCCGTTTCAAGGACAAGGTCGTCATCGTCACCGGGGCCGGCTCCGGCATCGGCCGGGCCAGTGCCAGGGCCTTCGCCCGCGAGGGCGCCACCGTGGTGGCCGCCGGGTCGCGGCCGGAACCCATCGAGGAGACCGTGCGACTCGTCGAGGAGGACGGCGGCGTCGCCGACGCCCTCGTCGCCGACGTCACCCGGCCAGAGGACATGGAGCGCCTGGTGCGCACCACGGTGGAGCGTCACGGCGGCCTGCACGTCGCCCACAACAACGCCGGCGTCTTCGGCAAGCCCACCCCGGTCGGCGACCTGGACCTGGCCGTGTGGCAGTCCGTGCTGGACGTCAACCTGAACGGCGTCCTGATCGGCATGCAGCAGGAGATCGCGCACATGCGGGCGAACGGCGGCGGCGTCATCGTCAACACCGCGTCCAACATCGGCTACCACGGGCGCCGCCCCGGCATGGCCGCCTATGCCGCGTCCAAGGCCGCGGTGAGCACCCTCACCCGGGTCGCCGCCCTGGACCACATCAAGGACAACGTGCGCATCAACGCGGTGAGCCCCGGCGCCACGGACACCGGCATGTCGCTGCGCCCCGGGGAGAGCGACGCCGATCGCGCCGCCCGGCTGGCCACGACGGTTCCGATCGCCCGCGTCGCGACCACGGACGAGATCGTGGCCGCCGTGCTGTGGCTGGCGTCCGACGAGTCGAGCTTCGTCGTCGGCCACGACCTCGTCGTCGACGGCGGCGTGACCACCTGATCCGCTCACCTGATCGGCGGAGTCCCGGCCGCGTGGCCACGCGGCCGGGACACACAGGGTTTCGGAACAACCCCGGACACCGCCGA